>CAYFSQ010000125.1:0-2586 GCA_964345895.1 uncultured Oscillospiraceae bacterium | reverse complement strand
TTCCGTAGCGGACGCTCCCGATGGGTTTCACCCATCGGGTAGGAAGCGCAGGACATCCCGACGAAAGAGGCCGCGCTGATGAGGCGCGGCCAAAGAAGGAAGGAAGGAAGGAATTTACTCATTTAATCATTATGTGTTTTCCTGCCGTTATTCTACCACATCAAACAAAAAAGGTAAACCCCCGAAATGAAAAGGCCGCAATGAGGGAAATTCCTTTGCGCCACCGATAAAAACGGCCTGAATGAAGGAACTCTACCCGAAGTATTGACAAAAATTTTTCCTGTCCCAGGACGGGACACGAAAAAAACAAAGTGAGGAACACAGCATGAGCGACAACCAGCACGTCCCCGCCTTCGGCCAGGATGTATCCTTCATCAGGGACAACCACCTGTTTCGCCTGCGGGCGGCAGCCATTATCCTCCATGATAACCATGTGTTGATGGCCCGCAATCAGCTTGCTTCCTACTACTACTCCATCGGCGGCGCTGTCCACCTGGGGGAAAGCGTGGAAGATGCCCTTAGGCGGGAGGTGCAGGAAGAAACGGGGTTGGCGCTGCCCGTCAAGCGCCTGGTGGCAGTGCACCAGAACTTCTTTCAGGATGATGAACTGGGCAAGCACAACTGGCACGAGGTGGCCTTTTACTACCTGATGGATTATCAGGGGCAACCCATCAACTCAGCGGGCAGCCTGTCCATGTTGGACAGCCCCGAAACCCTCCACTGGCTGCCCCTTGACCGCTTTGAGGAGTACCACGCCTACCCCCTGTTCTTCGCAGATCTGCCCCAGATGCTCAACCAAACTGCCCCTGCTATGATTGTTTCACAGGAGTAAGAACGCACGAAATACGCTGTGAAAGTTTTTCTGGATGGGGGACGGGGAAGGCTTCTTTTTTCAAAAAGAGGCCTTCCCCGCTTATATGACATTGCCCGCTTTACTTTGCGGTTCTTCTTTTCCTGCGGTACAGCGTGTTCTTGCCGCTGTTTTCTTTTACAATGATGCCTTCCTGCATCATCTGGCGCAGAAGCAGCAAGGCGCTGCTTTGGGAAACGCCCAGCAGTTCCTGCACATCCTTTCGAGAAACCCTTTGCTGCACATCCAGCAGCGCCAGGACGGCCCTCTGCCTATCCTGAGCATCAACCGAGGGCTCTTCATCGCGCTGTGGTAGTTGCCCTTCACTTGTGTCAAGAATCGGCAGTGTCAGCCGGAAAGCGTTATCTGTCGCCGCAAACTCCGGCTGTCGCGCAGCACCCAGGTACGCATTTTTAATCTTCATGATGCCTGTGCCATAGGCTTCAATCAGCCCCAGGCGGTAAAAAACGTTGGCCAATTGCCGGTTGCGCAACACCGAAACACCCAGCATAATATCGTCAAAAGTAATGCCCTTTACCAGGCCCCCGATGGTGACAAACTCCATTCGGTCGTCAAACAGGCTGATCAGCGTTGCGCCACTGAAGGCATAGTCCCGATGCGTAACGGAATTGAGCAACGCTTCCCTGAGGGCTTCCGGCGGGTACCCTCTTTTATCGTGCCTTGAAAGGCCGACAAACTGTGCCGTGGTGCGGTTATACATGTCGATAAAGGCGTAAGCCTCCTCCAGTTGCTTGATCAAGGACCCGCCCACTTCCCGCCGGTCCTTGAAAACAGCTTTTAACCCACCCTCGTAAACGGCAAGCTTAATGGTGTGTACGCACTGGTCGGACAGCAAAAGCCCAAGGTTGGTGTAGGCGCCGTCTCCCCCTATGATGCCCAAGGTGCGCTGCTGGGCCTCCGTAAACGGCAAGCCCTTGGCATCGAAAGCCTGCTTGGCCGCATCAAAGGTAAGCTGTTGGTTGAGGGAGCGCGCCTGCTCGTAATTATCGCCGCTGGTTTCCCGTATCATAAGCAATATGGCGCTTTCTGTCGCAGGCACGCTGGCTGCCCCCTGGCGCACATAGACCCCCTCGGGGCGAATGCCCTTCCCGGATAGATAGTATGGCCGCGCTGTGCCCCGCTGCACCGTGACGCGAACAATATCCCGGCCTTCGATGGAATAAATGCTGCTCTCAACAAACATGGTGACATCGGGGCGCACGCTGTCCCGGATGGCATTTGTTACCTGCAGCAAGGTGGCCTCGGGGGAAGGTAGCCCGGCAACGGTTCCATCATCCCGGATGCCAATATATAAGTCGCCCCCGTCGGTGTTGGCAAAGGCAACCACCGTTTTCTTCAGGCTTTCTGCGTATTCCGCTTTATATTCTACTGTTTTGCTTTCTTTCAGCATTGCTTCTCCTGCTTCTCACATCTATTCTCACAATCATTCTCACAATCATTCTCACAACGATATTAGCATGTGAGAAGCACCCTGTCAACCTTTGATAACCAATGATTTTCCATACTATCCCCATCCCTATTCCTACCCATTCTCACAATCATTCTCACAATTGTGAGAATGATTGTGAGAACCAAAAACCCGCCTCCAGTCGTGTGGGCTGAAGGCGGGTTGCGTTTTGTTTTGCAGTGGTTCCGTTTACCCCTTAATGCCGCCGCCGGTGACGCCGGCAATGATCTTCTCGCTCAGGAACAGGTACAGCAGGAAGGTGGGCAGG
>CAYFSQ010000124.1:0-2904 GCA_964345895.1 uncultured Oscillospiraceae bacterium | reverse complement strand
GCAAACAGTTCCCGGATAAGAGCGCCGATGCCTACCTGCTGCTGCGGCTGGACGGGGCGGAGGAAAGCCTGATTGAGCCGCGCCTGGAAGCGGTGACAGACCTGCTGCTGGCGTCGGGGGCCAATGACGTGCTGCTGGCGGATACCGATGAAAGAAAGATGAGCATATGGGACGCCCGGGGGGCGTTTCTGGAGGCGATTAAGAACTCCACCGTGTCCATGGACGAGTGCGACGTGGTGGTGCCGCGGGACAGGATTGCCGACTTTGTGCGTTTTTCCCGCACAGTGAGTGAACGCAACGCCCTGCGCATCCGCTCCTTTGGCCATGCGGGGGATGGAAATCTGCACCTGTACCTGTGCAAGGATGACTATCCGGATGATGTATGGAAGGAAAAATGCGCCACAGCCATGCAGCAGCTGTATGATGCAGCCAAGGAGATGGGCGGCGATGTGTCCGGGGAGCATGGCATTGGCCATGCCAAGGCAAAGTACCTGGAGGAAAGCGTAGGCGACGTGCAGATTGCCCTGATGCAGGGCATCAAGCAAGCCTTCGACCCCAAGGGCATCCTGAACCCGGGCAAAGTGCTGAGGATGCAGCAAGGCTAATCCGCCCTATTGCGGGTTCCAAGGGGAATCATTCCCCTTGGTGGGGTATGGGGCAAAGCCCCATATTACCAACGTAAGCAAAAAACAGCGAAGCGCCTTTTTGCGGTTAAAAAGGCGGCACAATAGAACGCAGTGCAAAAATCCCCGTTTGAGTATATGTCTCAAGCGGGGATTTTCTATTCTTTGTTCCCTTTTCGCTTTTTCCCATCGCGGAATGCGCTGCACTGTTCCGCTGGCGGTTTCAGGTAATGGGGTTTCACCCCATGCCCCACCAAAGGGATTTCATCCCTTTGGAATCCCATCCTTGGGTTGCGTAAAGATTATTGTTCCATCCCCGCCAGCAGCCAATCCCGCAGCACCACGGCATGGTTGATGGTTTCGCTTTTTGCGCCATACACCAGCGTCACGTTCTGCATTTTCAGCCTGTCCATTATCCGCTGCCTCCATTCAAGCGCTGCAGGGTTCTTCTCCAGCTCCTCCACATACCCGGCGCGAAATACATCAAAATTTTCTTCCCGGTGGCCAAAGGCCGTCCGCAACTGCGAAGTGGGTGCAACTTCCTTGGCCCACTCCTCCACTGCCAGCCTTTCCTTGCTTACGCCCCGGGGCCACAGGCGGTCCACCAGGATGCGGTAGCCATCTCCTGTGTCCGGCACACTGTATGCCCGCCTAATCAATAAATCCCCCATCATCATCCCCCCTTTTACCATTATACACCCTGCAACCGCCCTTAGTTTGACACGCCTAACCGACGGTGCTATAGTCATAAAAGCCTTTACCTTGTACTCATACCGAAGGAGAAAACATGCGGCCTGTACGCTATCTCTTATTAAAAATCCGCCAGTACAACCCCGGCATGCTGGGGGTTATCACTTTGAATACCCTCTTAGCTTCCCTCTACCCCTTCATCTGGGTCGTCGTCCCCGCCCTCATCCTGCGAAACGCAGCAGTATGGAACACCCAGACCCTGGTGCTCGTCACCCTGGGCGCTGCCCTGTTAGCCATGGCCTGCGGCTTTGCCGTCACCTACTTTAAGGGCAACTACCGCATGCGCATGAACAAGGTACGCTACCAATTAATCCAGGACTTGATGCACTATTCCCTCACCATGCCCTATGAAAACACCCTGGACCCCAAGGTGCTGGACGACATCAAGTTCGCCAATGAAACGGTGCTCAACCCCACCCGGGGCGCAGGTAGCATCATCCTATTGCTGCTGAACCTGTTTTCCGGCGTTCTTTCCTCCCTTGGCTTCATGGGGGCGCTGTCCACCCTGTCACCCCTTTTCACCCTCGCCATGGCCCTCCTCTTTATCGCCACCTTTTCCATCAGCAACCGGGCGGATAAACTGCAGGTTACCAGCTGGGACAAGATGATGCCCCTGGACCGGCGGGCCTATGATATGGTGCGCATCACCCGTGACCCCTTGTACAAAAAGGACATCCTGCTCTACGACACCGCTGGCCTGCTGGACATTACTTCAGCACCATGATAGGCCATCTTCTAAACGTTGTCCGCGATGTATTGAACAAGGATTTTCGCATCAAGGCATGGATTCCCCTGCTGGGCTTTGTGCGGGACATCGGGCTGTACGCCTATATCATCTCGGCCTTCCTGGCAGGGCGTATCGATACGGGCGGCTTTTACCTGTACGCCGGCAGCCTGATGGGCTTTATGCTGGTGGCGCAGCAGGCCATGACGGACATCAGCGCCATCCACCGGGAAGGCCTGCGCTTTTCAAGCTACATCCGCCTTCTTAATAGCAAGCAGCAAGCAAGCCCGCCCCCTGCCCCCCAACCCAGGCAGGGCAGCACCCTTCAAATCCAAGGCCTCTCCTTCCGTTACCCCGGCAAGGAGGAGGACACCCTTTACGATGTGACCTTCACCATACAGCCCGGCGAAAAGCTGGCGCTGGTGGGGGAAAATGGCGCAGGCAAAAGCACCTTGGTTAGCCTTTTATGCCGCCTGTATCCGCCCACCGCGGGCAGCATCCTGCTCAACGGGGTGGACGTGCAGCGCATCCCCTTGAAGGACTACCGCCAAGTGCTGGCCCCCACCTTTCAGGACTATCGCCTGCTGCCGCTAAGCATTGAAGAAAGCCTGCTGGGCAAAAAGCAGCAGGACATCTCACCCCAGGACAAAGCCCGGGTTGAAGACGCCCTGAAACAGGTGGGGGTGGAGGACTTTGTCATGGCCTCTGCCAAGGGCATCGCTGCTCCCCTGACCCGTATGCTGGCAGAGGACGGCCTGGTACCCTCCGGCGGGCAGGACCAGAAGCTGGCCCTGGCCCGGGCGGTAT
>CAYFSQ010000123.1:0-2957 GCA_964345895.1 uncultured Oscillospiraceae bacterium | reverse complement strand
ACATTCTCCCTTTATGCAAGGCCGGGGTATGATGCCAGCAGCTTTGCCTTCAACCCCTTTACCAACCGTTTTTATCCCGACTATCAGTGCCTTACCTTCCGCGGCGGCGGCACCGACTATGCCCGCACCCGCATCCGGGATGATTTTTTGTGCAACCTGTCCCGGGGGTACGGCATCATGTACCTGGCCAGCGCCCCCGCGTCGGTGTATGTCAACGGCGCCTATTGGGGCTGCATGAGCATCAGGGAGCGGGCCAATCAGGATGCCATCGCCCAGTGGGAGGGCATCTCGGACAAGGCTATCATCGATCAGATTATCATCCTGAAGAACCGGGGGATACAGATAAAAGGCAGCCGGCAGGAGCTGGAAGCCCTGGCGTCCTTCTGCCGAAATCAGGATTTAAGCGTGCCTGAAAACCTGCAGCATGTCCTGTCCCAACTGGATGTGGACAGCCTGTTTGCCCATACAGCCTTCCAGATCATCACCGGCAATGGGGATTTAAGCAACCTGCGCTACTACAAGGTGCCGGGGGGCAAGTGGAAGCTGATGCTGTTTGATTTGGATCTGGCCATGCTTAGCACCAAGCTGGATCCCCTGCCCTTTTACCTGGGCAACGGGCGGCAGGAGACCAAGCATTTCTATGGCGAATTGTTCCAGGGGCTGATGCGGGTGCCTGAGATGCGGGAACAGTTTTTCACCCTGGTGGGGCGCATCCTTCACCAGCGTTTCATGGCCCAGGATGTCCTCAGCGAGTTGGACACCTGGCAGCAGGCCTATGCCCCCTTGATGGAGGTCCATGACCAATCCTGGCGGGATCAGTACTACAGCAAGTGGGAAAAATCCATGGCAGATTTCCGCAAGGTGCTGGTGCGCCGACCGGTGCTGATTCCCAAATACTTCGCCCAAAGCTATAAACTGTCAGATCAGGAAGTAGAAAAGTACTTCGGCGATTTTTTGCGGGACAACCAGCCCCCGGAAGGCATGTAAACAGCGGGAAAACACTTTGATAATTGCAATTGCCCGCCATAAGCGGTAGAATGGACAAGGTTTTTTATGCGCACGGCGCGCAGGATATAGCGTTTTTTACCTTTATCATATTCGATTATTACTGAACTCAATCGTAAACGCTTCGATGAACCGGCCTTTTTGGGTCTCCGCTTTGCCTCTATCACTCAGCGTAGGCGCCGCACGCATCCCTCTTTCGGCTTTGCGGAGCCGACAAAAAGTCTCGGCCCCTCTGTGCGTTTTCTCATTCGTTCAGTATAAACTTTACTTTCGCGTACTGAAGGAGGCATCCATGCTCATCGGTTTTGACCACGACAAGTACACAGCCCTGCAATCTACCCAGATAAAAAAGCGCATCCGCAAGTTTGGCGGAAAGCTGTACCTGGAGCTGGGCGGCAAGCTGTTCGACGATTTCCATGCCTCCCGGGTGCTGCCGGGCTTCAAGCCCGACTCCAAAATCGCCATGCTGCTCAAAATGAAGGCGCAGGTGGAGGTGGTGGTGGTCATCAACGCGGATGACATCGAGAAGAACAAGGTGCGGGGCGACCTGGGCATCACCTACGACATGGATGTGCTGCGCCTGATTGACGCCTTCCGCGCCAGCGATTTGTTTGTGGGCAGCGTGGTGATCACCCAGTATGCGGGGCAGCAGCATGCCAACCAGTTCAGGAAGCGCCTGCGCTCCCAGGGGGTGAAGGTGTACCTGCACTATCCCATACCCGGCTACCCGTCGGATATTTCCCTGGTGGTCAGCGAAAAGGGCTACGGTAAAAACGAGTTTATCGAGACGGAGCGTCCCCTGGTACTGGTCACCGCCCCCGGCCCCGGTTCGGGCAAAATGGCGGTGTGCCTGAGCCAGCTGTTTCAGGAGCATCAGCGGGGCATCAAGGCAGGGTATGCCAAGTTTGAAACATTCCCCACCTGGAACCTGCCCCTGCGCCACCCCATCAACATGGCTTACGAAGCCGCCACGGTGGATTTGGGCGATGTCAATATGCTGGATCCCTACCACCTGGAGGCTTACAATGTTCAAGCCGTCAGCTATAACCGGGACATTGAGGTGTTTCCCATCCTCAACGCCATTTTCGAGCGCATCTGGGGCAAATCCCCCTACAAATCCCCCACGGACATGGGGGTCAACATGGTGGCGGAAGCCATTGTAGACGAAAAGGTGTGCAGCCAGGCCGCCAAGCAGGAGGTTATCCGCCGTCTGTACGGCGTGCTTTGCGACCAGCGCCGGGGCCTGGCGGGGGATGAATTGGTGGCCAAGCTGCGGTTGATTATGCAGCAGCTGGATGTTACCGATGACGACCGCCCCGTGCTGGCCGCCGCCCGCAAGCGGGCCCAGCAGACAGGTGCCCCTGCCGCCGCCATCCAACTGGAGGATGGCACGGTGATTACCTCCAAAACAAGCGAACTGCTGGGGGCCTCTGCCGCTCTTATATTAAACGCCCTCAAGCACCTGGCAGGCATCCCCAAGCCGGTGAAGCTGATTCCCCCCGAGGTGATTGGCCCGGTGCAGAGCCTGAAATGCGACTACCTGGGCAACAACAACCCCCGCCTGCACAGCGACGAAATCCTGGTGGCGCTGTCCATCACCGCCGCCACCAGCGAGGCCGCCCGCCTGGCCATGGACCAGCTGCCCAACCTGAAGGGCTGCGAGGTGCATACCTCCGTCATCCTCTCCCAGGTGGATGAAAACATCTTCCGCCGCCTGGGCGTCAACCTGACCAGCGAACCCCACTACCAGACGAGGAAACTGTACCATAAGTGATGCATCCCCGGCGAAACCCCATGGCTTTGTGCTATAGGAACACCATCTTTAGGCAGATGGGACGAAGCCGCCGGAAAAATACTTGCATCCAAAGAAAAACTATGGTAATATAACCTTCGCACCCGGGATTATAGCTCAGTTGGCTAGAGTACCACGTTGACATCGTGGGGGTCACTGG
>CAYFSQ010000122.1:0-2962 GCA_964345895.1 uncultured Oscillospiraceae bacterium | reverse complement strand
GCGATTTGGGCAAAATTAAATTCGTAGAATAAAATTTTATCATACTTTTACGACAAATAAAAGCAAAGTCTCTGGAAACAGGGACTACTTTTATATTGATGAGTTACGAAATAGTGATTATTGTACATCCTGGAGAGTGGCAAGAAGTAGATAAAAATGACGACCAGTCCGGCAAGTACCCGGCAAGTACCCGGCAAGTACCCGACAAGTACCCGACAAATACCCGACAAGTACCCGACAAGTACCCGGCAAATACCCGGCAAGTTAATGCCAGATAATCCAAATATCATTAAGGTTGTCAATATTACGGGGACTAAAGAATGGAAAATTAAAGATTTAATGACAGCTATCGGCTTGAAAGATAGAGAAAATTTCATGAATCTTTATATAAATCCTTCAATTGAAAAAGGTTATATTCGAATGTTATATCCATACTCCCCTCGCCACCCTCGCCAACGATATCTGCTTACAGTTAAAGGTCAAGGTCGATATAATTTCATTTCTAAAACAGAATAATAGCTAAATTATGCACTTTAAAAGCATAAAAATTTTATTGCTAATAATATTATTTACGCATATCAGCTGTAAAAAACCAGACAATCCTGTGTTGCTTGGCGGACCTGAACATATAGAAAAAACAGACAACACGGAAAATGGGGACAAAGATATCCCTGAAAATGAAGGAAATGAGGATGGCTCAGGTAATACTGGTAATGAAGAAAATGGTTCAGAATCTGGTGGAGACAATCAGGAAGGAAGTGAGAATACCAGTGGTGATGAAGGGAACGAAGGGAACGAAGGAAACCAAGGGAATGAAGGGAACCAAGGAAATGAAGGGAACCAAGGGAACCAAGGGAACCAAGGAAACCAAGGGAACGAAGGCAGTGAAGGAAATGATGGAAATGAAGGTGGCGGGGAGAATAATCCTGGAGATGAGAAGCCAACAGAAGGGATTTACACTGTTTTTGCATCGGGAGTTACCCTGGATTCAGGTTGGTATGATGTCAATAAAAAGGGTAATGGCATAGTCAATAATGACGGGCTATTATGTTGGGCTGCAGCAGCTTCCAATATGATTGAATGGTGGCAGGATCAATATGTCAAGTCTGGGAAAACTTTACCTTCTACCGCTGTTAGTGGCGTAGGACAAGAATATGAATTGGCTTCATTTGAACTATTTCACTCATTATGGAATAACACCAGAGGCGGGCAAACAAAATATGGAATTCGCTGGTATTTCTCTGGTGAAGATGTTACCGACCAAAATAGTGCAAAGCCTCTTGCAGCGGGGGGATATCTTTCGGCTATCTATGATGATGTTATTGCTAAATTAGGCAGTAGTCGTAAAACTGGCTATGTATCAAGCCATAACTGCTATTATCTTTGGGCAGGAGGTGCTGATTTAAGTCAAAAAACTTCACTTGAAATCTTTTCAGAATATGTTATTGACGCCATAGAAAATGGCGTAGCTGGTATGATAATAATGTCTACTGGAACTATCCTTCATGGAGTTACTCTCTGGGGCTATGAAATTGACTACTCAACTGGCCTCGTAACGAAACTTTATATTACGGACTCTGATAATCAACTGAAAACTCCAAATGAGCCAAGGGTTCAGACTCTGGAAGTCTATGAACTCAAAATGCGTAATGACGGAAAAGGTGTCGGTATAGTCGATGCCTACATGCCATTCTGCGAAATCACCGAAATAGTTCCATTCAAGATGTATTGATAAATTATCTCTCAATTTCGAGAACAAATGAAGATATCTTCATTACGCCATATAGACAAAAGGTAAGATGAAGTAGACTCATAAATGGTCATTATTATTAATCCTGGACTGGTAAATGTTGGACTCGCCATTATAAAATAATGTACTTGCCAGGAATAAAATCTTGTACAAGACGCTCTCCTTCAGCTATATAACCAAATTGATTAGTCAGAATCTTTGTTTGTCCAATTTCTGTTTCTATGTTTGTATGTGAATGACCATAAATCCAAGCATCAATTCCGCTATCCAGAATATACTCCCCATATTCAGTTGCAAATGCACTATTCAAAACTGTATTCCTATGGTGTGGAGCAGATAAAGATACTGAAGGGAGGTGGTGAGTTACAACAACTTTATGCTTTGCTGTGCTCTCTACAACCATTCTTTTGATAAAGTCGAAAGAATAATTATGAATTTCAGTAAAATCACCAGTATTGAAGAATTTACCATTAAACTTAATCTGATGAAAATCAGGCATTGTCTTCCAAATAAAATATTCATAGGCAGGGTTTATTCGTGACCAAAAGGTACATAAAATGAAGTCAGTATCATCAATTCCTACGACTTGATTCTGGTAATATCCAACATTTTCCCTAAACATCCACTTCCATTCCAATCCCCTATCCATAATATCCGAGAAATTATAGTATTCATGATTACCAGGAACCAACAAAACCTGCCGGTAATTCTTGGACGCCCAATCCCAAAACTTCAGCCTTGGAACAACATCATCCTTTAAATAGAAGATATCCCCCGCCAACACCAATACATCCCCTGTTACTGGCAACTCATTTTCTATGAAGTACTTACTATTCTCAGTAAACTCCAAATGCAAATCACTCATATACTGTATCTTCATAGCCCTAAACATTTCATTAAAAATATCTTCAATATAGTAATAATTGCTAACAACTTGATTATCTGCAATTTTAATAAATAATTTTTATGTCATAAGCACAAAATATCACTAATTTTTTATGTAAATAGCCTCATATTTACTTAAAATTTCACAAGATAAGCTCTTAAAAAACACAAATTTTCACATTATAGACATCAAAATCAAACAAAATTTTACATAATAGGTGCAACAGAGCGTAAGTATCTCACTTACAGATACTACGCCTTTAAAAGAGCTCTTTGCTAAACCTAACTACAATATTGTCAATGAACTAGATAGTAGTAGTGAACCTA
>CAYFSQ010000121.1:0-3072 GCA_964345895.1 uncultured Oscillospiraceae bacterium | reverse complement strand
AACCCACATGGGACGGCGTGATGCCGTCCCATGTGGGTTTGTGTCCGGCCAGTAGGCTGGCGTGTTTTTACCTTAAAACTAGTCTTTTCCACCGCGTACCTGGCGGCGGGGCCGCGGGTACGCTGCGTTTTTGGCGCTTCGGCGCGGGGCCTCCGGCGGGCAGGGAGTTCCTCCCTGCACCCATTTTCCGCCGCGTTGCGGCGGCGGGCAATCCAGCGCTCTTTGTTTACATCTTTAGGTCCCGTTTGTTGATGCTGACCAGGCTGGCAAGGAGGCTGACCAGGATGATTGTGCCGGCGATGAGGGGCAGTTTTTCCGGCATGGTGCCGCCCAGGGCTATCTTGCCCGCTTGGTTCATCATGCCCCAATCCCGCAGGCGGAAGGGCAGCCAGTCTGTGGTATCCAGCAGCATGTACAGCAGGTTCTGGGTATTAAAGCTCAGCAGCATGCCCACGGTGAGGGCGGTGGTTTTATTCTGGGTCAGGACCAGCACCATCATGGTCAGCATGCACAGGGCAAAGCTGACCAGCATATGCTGGCTAAGGAAGGGCAACACCTGGGGGAAATTAAACTCCATGGGGTTGCCCAGGATCAACGTGCCCAGCAGGCCAAACAACAGCATGGAAATAACCACAACCGCAATGGCTAGCGCCGCCATCAGCACCTTGCTGATAATCCACTTGGTCTTGATGTTCTGCACCCCCAGCAGGTTCTTCAGATACCCTGTGGCATAGTCCTTGCTGGCATAGATGGCCATCAGCACCACTGTCAGGGTGTGGGCCAGGGGGGCGGTATAGGTCAGGGTAGCCAGGATGCTGAAGCTCATCTGCCGGCGCACCTGCAGCTGCATCACCCGGGCGTCGCCGGCGTCCAGCATCTGGGCAGCGGCACCAATCTGGGCCATGTTACCGCCCTGCTCCATGCCCTCCTCCGCCATCTGTTTCTGGGCAAAGTCCAGCAGCTCTGTCATGCTTTTTTCCGTCATGTACCAGGTGCTGAAGGCTGTAATCAGCACAAAGGCTGCCAGCACCAGCAGGATGCTGTAGAGGCTCTTGGTTTTCCGCAGGCTTCTTAGGTCTGAACGAATCATGTTAAGCAATCTCCGCACCCCCTGTCAGCTTCATAAAGTACTCTTCCAAGGTTTGGTGCTGCACATGGAACTCCTCCAGATAGATGCCGCTGTCAAACAAAAGGCGGCTGATATCCTGGTGCTGGGCTGCATGCTGATGCAGCACCAAGCTGCCATCCTTTTGCAGGTTGGACACGTCCAGGGCCATCTTTTCTGTCAGAACAGCCTGCACCCTATCCATCTGGGGGGAGCGGATCTGGATAGAGGACAAATTCTCCTCCTCCAGCTGGGCGCGGTTAAACTCCGTCAGCAGCAGGCCATCCTTGATGATGCCGTAGGTGGTGGCAAACTTGCCCAGCTCGTCCAGGATGTGGCTGGAAATCAGGATGGTGGTGCCCCGTTCCTTATTCAGGCGCACCAGCATTTCCCGGATGCTGGCGATGCCCTGGGGGTCCATGCCGTTGATGGGCTCATCCAGCATCAGCACATCGGGGTCGCCCACCAATGCCAGGGCGATGCCCAGGCGCTGCTTCATGCCCAGGGAAAACTGCTTTGCCTTCTTCTTGCCCGTGTCAGCCAGCTCCACAATGTCCAGCAGGTTTTGTATCTGGGCATTGCGCTGCTTGATGCCCAGGGTGATGCACTTATACACCAGGTTTTCCCGGGCACTGCAATCCAGGTACAGGTTGGGGCTTTCCACCAGGGCGCCAATCAGCTGCCCCCGGTCCTTCTTCAGGTTGCCGCCGTAGTAGACATTGCCCGATGTTTGGTGGATCTGGTTGTTGATAATCTTCATCAGCGTGGTCTTGCCAGCGCCATTGCGGCCGATCAGGCCGTAAATATCGCCTTTGCGGATATGGACATCCACATCCTTCAGGGCAAACCGGCTGCCGTATTTCTTGGACAGCTTCTCTGTCCGCAATAAGGTGTCCGCCATACTTCCTCCAGCTTTCAATTTGCGTAAAAATCCGCAGATTACAGTATACCATAGGTTGGTAAAACAGCGTAAAGGGGAAAATAATTTACGTTTTGAACATTGAATGTCTTGATATGGACATCCTGTTGATTTCTGTAAAGGTTATGGATGGCGACTGCCCATGGAAAAACAGCAAAACCCGTGACGGTACACATGCGGTGCTTTTGTTCCATATCTAATCATAAAAACCACCTCACTTTCTCGTTGGGTGGTTTTCAAATGGCATTCAATTCATCATTTTTGCTAATTTATCTTAACTTCTTGACTGCCGTTCCCATTATTCTGTAATTATTCGCTTTATACTAATTCTTGTTCCCATTTTCCTTCTTTTCCTCCACACCCTGCAAGTCCTTCTCCCCCAGGAACACCATCATGTCCTGCAGGGGGAAGGGAGTGTCTGCCTGCACCCGGTCCAGGATCGCCTGCTTGGCCTCTCCTTTGGCGACAACGGGGCAAAAATCGTTGGCAGGGGCTGTGCCCGAGGTATGCACGGGGATCAGCTCCATCTGCATGGCGTCCATGGTGCCCTGGTTAAACCCCAGGGTAAAGCGGGCCAGCAGGGCGTCAAACTCCGTCAAGTTATGGTTGCCGCCAAAGACCAAATTCCCCAGGGAATAGAGGATGAGGCCGCCATTATAGGTTTCGATGCCCTGCACCACATGGGGGTGGGTACCGACAACCAGGTCCGCCCCCAGGTCGATGGCCTGGCGGGCCATTTTGGTTTGCAGGGCGTTGTGGGTGGGGCTGTATTCCTTGCCAAAGTGCATGCTGTACACGATGTACTGGGCACCCATGGCCTGAAGGGCCTGGATGTCCTCCTGGATCTGGCTTCTTTTCTGGTGGTAGGTGGTCTCCCGGATGCCGCCAAAGCCAATCTTCACGCCATCCTTTTCGAAAATATCCAGATGCCCGTAGCCGGAATAGCGTATGCCGGCGGCTTTCAGCGCTTCCACGGTGCTTTCCCGCCCGGCATTCTGGTAGTCGATGTGGTGGTTGTTGGCCAGGTTGACGCTTTCCACGCTGCCCA
>CAYFSQ010000120.1:0-3174 GCA_964345895.1 uncultured Oscillospiraceae bacterium | reverse complement strand
TGCCCCGGCATTTGCCGGGGCATCAGGCTTGCTTACATTTTTACATCATCCAGCAGTTGCAGCGTTACTTCCAGGTCTACATAGTTGTTGTCGCCGATGTTGTTAAGGCCTGCCACATCTTCCGTGCCATCCACCCGGAATACCTTCACCTTCAGGGTGTCCCCTTCCTTGTAGCCGCTGATGACCTCAATCAGGTGGGTGGAGTTGTTAACCACTTTGCCGTCCACTTCCACGATGATGTCGCCCTTTTTGATGCCGCCAACTTCCGCGGGGGACTTGCTTTCCACGTTAACCACATAGGCGCCATTGGGCAGCGTGCCGTCCAGCTTCTGGGTTTCGCCGCTGTTTAAGGTGCGGATGGTGACGCCAAGGCGCGGCCGGGGAGCGTTTTCTTCCTGCTGCTGGGCCTGTACGGCAGCGCTGTCATAGCCTTCCAGCACGTTTTGCAGCAAGGGCTTGGCTACATTGATGGGGATGCACATGCCGATGTTGTCAATGCTGGCCTGCCCCGACAGGGAGCCGAAGATGGAGGAGCCGCTGTTGTCATACTTGCGGGAGGGGATGCCTTGCAGCTGCCCCAGGGTGTTAAACATACCGCCGCCGGAGTTGCCCTGGTTGATGGCAGCATCCACCTGAATCATCTGGTTTTTCACGGTGGCATAGCGGCCATAGCGGTCGGACACCCTGTCCTGCACCTCTCTGCCCAGGGCGGATACATAGCCTACGGTGACGGTGCGCTCAAACTCCTTCCCCAGGGGGTTGCCGATGACAATGGCGTACTCGCCCACCTGCAGCTGGTCGCTGTCGCCCAGGGGAACGGCGGGCAGCTCAAGGCCGGGGGCCAGCAGCACCGCGATATCCAGGGACGCGTCGCTGGCGACCACTTCGGCGGATACTTCCTTATCTTCATAGGAAACGCTAACCCGGGTGGCATCCTTCACAACATGGTGGTTGGTCAAGATGTGGCCATACTTGCTGACCACAACCCCCGAGCCTGTGCCGTAGAGGCGCTCGCCGCCCTCCCTGGGGGTGTTGAAATACCCATAGCCATACCCATAGAAGTCGCTGCTGCGGCTCTGGTAGTTGTTAACGCCCACCACGCTTTGGGAGGCTGATTTGGCCACCTGAATAATGGGGCTGGTGACTAGCTTGGGGTCGGTGGTGGTTTCGATGATGCCGGAAACCTCCTCCTTGCTCAGCGTCACTCCAGCCAGAGCCTGGATGCCTGCGCCCAGGGCCAGCACCAAAGCCAACGCCAGGGCGATCATTGTTACATTACGTTTCATCATATCTATCCTTTCTGCCTTGCGGCATGGAAATGCACTTCTGTGCTTTCTGTATCATATCACCGGTTTTTGACTTAAGATTGAACAGGTTATGAATTCTTCCTGTTACTTAAAGGATGAATACCCAGAGTTTTATACTGCAAACAATATTAAAAATTACTCATTACCCTTGCTAATATGCACCGTATCGCCTATAATAAAGCAAGTTAATCGAATATCAGGCACAGAAGCCAGGGGAGGTGCGCGGGTGGCGGATTTGGGGCAGACGATTGTTCAGATGACAGGCATCAGCAAGGTTTTTCCAGGTGTAAAAGCCTTGGATGAGGTTAATTTTGATTTGCGCTCCGGCGAGGTGCTGGCGCTGCTGGGGGAAAACGGCGCAGGCAAATCCACCTTGATGAAAATATTAAGCGGCGTATACCAGCGGGATGCTGGTACCGTCCGTGTTTTTGGTCAGGATGTGGAAGTGGCCTTAAGCCCCCGCCGCGCCCAGGAACTGGGCGTCGCCATCATCCATCAGGAGCTGAACATGTGCCGCCATTTAACGGTGGCAGAGAATATCTTTTTAGGCCGCGAGATTTGCGACAACCTGGGGCGGCTGAATACCAAAGAAATGAACCGCCAATCGGCCCAGGTGCTGTCCAGCATGAATGTGGACATCGACCCCACCACCATTGTGGGCACCCTGTCCATTTCTAAACAGCAGATGGTGGAAATTGCCAAAGCCTTGTCCACCCAGGCCAAGGTATTGATTATGGACGAGCCCACCAGTTCCCTCACCGGAAGGGAGATTGAGGATCTGTTCATCATCATTAAAAAGCTGAAGGCCCAGGGCCATGGCATTGTCTACATCAGCCATCGCCTGGAGGAACTGCATCACATTGTCGACCGTGTCACCATCCTGCGGGATGGGCAGTTTATCACCACGCTGGATTTTGACAAGACCAGTTTGCCGGAAATTATCAGCTACATGGTGGGCCGGGACATTAAAGAGAAATATCCCCGGGTGCATACGGAGAGAGGGAAGAAAATCTTTGAAGTAAAAAACCTTCACGCCGGCCGCCTGGTGCGGGACGTATCCTTTTCAGCCTATGAAGGAGAGATAATTGGCATCGCTGGCCTGGTTGGCGCCGGCCGCACCGAAACCACCCGGGCAATCTTTGGCGCTGACCCCAAGGAGGGCGGCCAGCTTTTCCTGGATGGGCGTGAAATTTTCATCAACAAGCCCATGGATGCCATCCGCCAGGGCGTGGTGCTGGCGCCGGAAGACCGCAAGAAGGACGGCCTGTGCGTTAAGTTGAGCGTGAAAAGCAACATCGAGCTTCCCAACCTGGACATTGTTTCCAAGCAAGGCGGCCTCGTTAACACCAAGCAGGTGGACACCATGGTGGATAAGGCGGTGGAAAACCTGTCCATCCGCCTGCCCCATGCTGAGGTGAACGCCGCCAGCCTGTCCGGGGGCAACCAGCAAAAGGTTGTCGTAGGCAAGTGGCTGGCGCGGGACTCCCGGGTGGTCATCTTTGACGAGCCCACCCGCGGCATCGACGTGGCTGCCAAGGTGGAAATCTACCATTTAATGAACAGGCTCAAACAGCAGGGCATCGCTGTTATCTTCGTTTCCTCCGAAATGCCGGAGGTTTTGGGTATATCCGACCGTATTCTGGTGATGTGTGATGGGCGCATCACCGGTGAAATGCTAAGGGAGGATGCCACCCAGGAAAAAATCATGGAACTGGCTACCCGCTTTGAAAAGAAGCTGGGCAGCGAAGCCATCGCATAAAGGGGGAGAAGAAATGTCACAAACAGGTAGAAAAAACTGGTTCCGGCGCTTTTTATCCATCAGGGGCATGGGCCAGGTTATTACGGTTTTCTTTGGTTTGATTGGGCT
>CAYFSQ010000119.1:0-3190 GCA_964345895.1 uncultured Oscillospiraceae bacterium | reverse complement strand
CTAATCGTTTCTCCGCCGCAAGAGAATCAGACGGATCAGCTGCAGCAGTGCGCTGACGGCGGCGGCTACATAGGTCATGGCGGCGGCGTTGAGCACTTTTTTAACGCCTTGTTCTTCCTGGGCGCTGGTGATGATGCCGCTGTTGTTCAGCATTTCCACTGCCCGTTTGCTGGCGTTGAACTCCACAGGCAAAGTGATTAAGGCGAAAAGCACCGTCAAAGAAAACAACACGATGCCTACAGTAATCAGCGGATCAAAGGACAGGGCAAAACCCAGGATGAAGATTGGCAGGCTGAGGTTAGACCCGATGTTAACCACCGGCACCACCGCGGTGCGCAGGTTTAACAGGGCGTAGCCATCCCTCTTTTGCATGGCGTGCCCCGCCTCATGGGCGGCGATGCCCAGCGCTGCCACCGAGTTGGAAGAATAAACCCCTTCGGACAGGTTCAGCGTTTCGTTGCGGGGGTCATAATGGTCTGTCAGCATGCCCTGGGTAGGCTGTACCCGTACCCGGTCATTGCCGCTTTCATTCAACATCTTTTGGGCGGCCTGAGCTGCCGAACCGGAGTAGTTGGATATCACCTTGCTGTATTTTTCATAGGTGCCCTTCACCCGCATCTGGGCCCACAGGGCCAGCAGGATACCGGGAATCAGCAGAAGAAAAGTAGAATCAAAATACATACTCGTCATCCTTTCTTGGGTATACCCTATTATACCACGTTTCGCCTGGTATGACGCTGTCAATCAATTCTGCTTGTTCATGGGGGTCGTTGCCTTGGCGTTAAATAGCAACATAACATAGTCGTACATCGCTGGCAAAGAAAGATCTTCTTTTTCAAACAAAGCATCGTGAGGCAGCCTGTATATACACAAGTCAGATGATTGTTTCCGCGCATGCTGCACGATGATGGAATCATCTGTAAAACTGTTGAGGCTGCTTACCATGCCAGAGGTAGCTTCCCGATACGATGAGTTCATGTAAAACAATTGTGCAGTTGTGATGTGGTCAACCAAGCTGGGTTCTTTCAACAACATGGATACCATGCTTGTACTATCTGTTGCCCTTGCAATATGGGCACCGCCGAAGACGCCCAATGCTGGAAAATCCGGGTTTACTTTCCTTTTGAAAGTTTGGTAAAGGGGAAAATCCCGGTTCTTATCGCCTGTAGGGTTGTCCAACAGTTGCTCGACGCTAATCATAATATCATAGATGGCTTGGTCTTTCTTGTCCTTAATCTCCATTCCTTCATGGGCTTTCACCATGCTGGCAAGCGCTTCCATCAAGGCCGTTACGCCTTGTTTACCTGCTTCATTAATCTGAGCGAGGACTGGCGTATAGGTTTGTTCGTCTAACTGAAGGAGAGCAAAAGCCATGCTTTTCAATTGAAACTCTTGGTCCACTCCGACAACCTCAAAGGTTCTCCCATTAAGATGCATCTGCCTGACCTGTTGCCAGAAATCGATATGTTCCTGCGAGTAACCAAAGGTGCCCTGCAATAATGAAATGCTTTGCTGCAGCAAGGCGGTATCCCCGCTGCGCACATATTCCCCCAATAAGTAAGCGCTGCTTGGCGGCAGTTCAAGCACCAACTGAACATGGCTCTGGGTAAATGTGTGCAGCAACGCTAAGTAGAGGTTGTAGTTATCCGCAATTCCGTGGTGTTCCCCAACAAGTAGAATGTGTTTATCCTTCATTTCTTGATGGAAACCCTCAACACCTGCGATAGCATTTGCCGTGAAATAGGTGTCAAATTGCGATGTCACATCAGCGGCATGTCCCGGCATCACAAAGGAAATGACCATCAATGTAACGGCCATTATTTTCACTATTTTTCTCATGACTCTGTCACCCTGCTGTCAGTCTGCATTTGTGTGAGCAATATATGACTGTGCAGCGCAACCAAGCCATGAAGCAAAGCCAAAATGGCAGAAACTACCACCCGCCAGGGAAAATCCTTCTTTACAACAAAAAGCAGGGCTGCCCCTGCGAACAGCAGGGTGAGATATAACCAAACATTGCGTAACAGCCGATAATAATTGGTTCGATCCTCCAGCGTTGTATGCAGTTGAAAGGGCGTGCCGTCATTTACTTTTTCGACAACGAACACTTCCTTATTGAAAGCACCTGGTACACTTGCTACCTTGCCCCATTTGCTGGCCCAGGGACGCAATCTTACTTTTCCCAAAGACCAGTTGGCATTCATGGGATGAGGCATGACACGATAGCCCATATCCTCCAAGAACTGCTGATATTCATTTGCTTTTCCTGCCCCCATCTGGGCAACAAAATCCACACAGTAGCAGTACTGGCCAGGCTGACATGGCTCAAACTCATATAGAAAACGGCTGGTTCGCACCAGACGCCAACCCTCTTTAGCAAAACGATTCAGGAAGCGCTCCTGTACATCCATCAAACCGTAGAAAAAGCGGTAGACCTTTCTATTCATGTTCTCCTCCTATTGTTTTTTCCACCAGGTTCAACAGTTGCCGTAATCGCCGTAATTCACTCTGAACCACCTGCTGCCCTTGAGGTGTAATTTGATAGGTAACCCTGCGACTGTCTGCTGCGCTTAGCGAAACAATCCACTCCTTAGCAGCCAGGTTGTTGATTGCCCCGTACAAAGAGCCTGCCCCAAGTTTCAGCCTTCCATCTGTCTGTTTCTCAATATACTGCATCATCGCGTAGCCATGACGCGGCTCATATAGTGAAAGCAGAATAAGCAAAGACACTTCTGTAAGTGCGCCTGTATCTTTTGAACGCATTCAACCACCTCACCCTCATTATTACGGAAAACGTAGCATAACGCTACTCGTAATAACTGTCAAGGCCGACCTGCATGGGTGTTTGCCGCTTTGTTGACTGGACGTCTGACGGGGCTGAAAACCTCTTGTTTTGTTTGACATTCTTTGCTGTGCATGCTATATTACTATACGCTGATTTTTATCAGCCTCGCCAATATAGCTCAGCTGGTAGAGCAACGGTTTCGTAAACCGTAGGTCAAGGGTTCGAGTCCCTTTATTGGCTCCACGAGGTGTAGCGCAGTTTGGTAGCGCGTTTGGTTCGGGACCAAAAGGTCGCAGGTTCAAATCCTGTCACCTCGACCACGTCGGAGCAAAGTCCGCTCCACTCAAAACCGGGACGATTCTGCGGAATCTCCCGGTTTTTCGTCCCGCTCCCTTGCTCCTCCTT
>CAYFSQ010000118.1:0-3245 GCA_964345895.1 uncultured Oscillospiraceae bacterium | reverse complement strand
GCGCCGCAAAGCGAAGCCGCCCTGCTTCATCCACAAAAATCAGATACAGGTTGAGGGTTCTCCGCAGCCAGGGGGCAAGCTTTTTTGTCTGGGTAACAAACTGCGGAATATCAGGCATTGCAAGGGCATAGTTGACCCTTTGCTCCTGCATTCCCTGCACCAATTGTCCAAGACCGGTACGGAAATCCAGCCCCACACTGGTTGTTTTTCCCTTTGCTTCAATCACCCATTTTTCCTGGCTTTCCTCTTTCACACAGACCAGGTCGGTATGGTTTTCCCTTAAAAAACAGTAGTTTTGCGAAGAAAAATACCTTTCCAACGCCTTTTGAACAAACCCTTCATGAGGATAGTCCTCCCCTTTCCAGTATGTGCTCACTTTCTTCACCCGCTTTTTAAATATTTACTTTCTGAATTATACCACAGGGCGTTGTGGGGACAAATAAAACCACCATCTAAGTTTCTACTTTTCAGCAGCTGTGCCATAGGTCTTTCAACATCTCGCGCCGCCGCTTAAATTCATGGTATACTCTATCCATATCAGGAGGTAGCCATGCGAGTATTGATGATAGGCGGCACCGGGCTGCTGGGCAGCGAAGGCGCAAAGGCGCTGATTGCAAGGGGCGACACGGTGAAGACCCTGGCTTTGCCCCCCATCCCCCAAGGGGCGCCCCTTCCCAAAGAAATGGAGATTATCTTTGGCAACTATATGCACATGAGTGATCAGGAACTGGCCAGCCATTTGCAGGGCTGCGACGGCCTGGTCTTTGCCGCCGGGATAGACGAGCGCCTGGAAGGCCCGCCCCCCATCTACAACATGTTTGAAAAATACAACATCACGCCGCTGAAGCGTCTGCTGGGCATCGCCAAGGAAAGCGGCGTGCGGCACGCTGTTATCTGCGGCTCCTACTTCTGCCATTTTGCCCGGCAGTGGCCGGAGATGAACCTTGGCCTGCAGCACCCCTACATCAAAAGCCGCCTGGACCAGGAGGACATGGCCCTTTCCTTCGCTGACGACAATTTCCATGTATCGGTGCTGCAAATCCCCTATGTGTTCGGCGCCCAGCCGGGGCGCAAGCCTGTGTGGATGTTCCTTGTGGACATCATCCGCGCCATGCCCTTTGCCACCTTCTACCCTTCCGGCGGCACCGCCATGGTAACCACCAGGCAGGTGGGCCACGCCATGGCCCAGGCACTGCATATCTCCCGGGGTGCCAAGGCCTGGCCCCTGGGCTGCGCCAACATGTCCTGGAAACAGATGCTGACCTTGTTCCACCAGGGCATGGGCATGCCAAGGCGCAAGGTGATTACCATCCCCAAGGGGTTGTTTACCCTAAGCGCTTTAGCCCGTAAAAAGCAGCTGCAAAAAAGAGGCCTGGAAACAGGGCTGGACTATGCCCAGCTGGGGGATTTGATGGTGCGGCAAACCTACTTCACCCCTGAAGTGAGCTGCGCGCCCCTGGACTTACCAAAGGAGGATATGGAAGCCGCCATTCTGGAATCCGTCGCCGCCTGCATAGACATCCTGAACAACCACAAGCAGGTGGTGGAGATGAAGGGGGAATAACCCCCTGCTTGACGAAAACGAATGCCCCTTCGTATAATGAATACAGAAACCACATAAGGAGGATTTTTCCATGTCCACCCTGCATAATTCCGCCAACAAGGACGCTTTTGCCCCCACCGTGCTGATGCCCGGCGACCCGCTGCGCGCCAAATTTATCGCTGAAACCTATCTGGAGGACGCCGTACTGGTAAACAATGTGCGGGGCATCCAGGGCTACACGGGCCTGTACAAGGGCAAAAAGGTGTCGGTGATGGGCAGCGGCATGGGCATCCCCTCCATCGGCATATACAGCCACGAACTGTACACCACCTACGGCGTGGAGCAGATTATCCGCGTGGGCTCCGCTGGGATGATCAGCCCCAAACTGAAGGTGCGCGACCTGGTGATTGCCATGAGCGCTTACACCAACTCTAACTACGGCAGCCAGTTTGGCCTGGACGGCATGCTGGCCCCCAGCGCCGACTACGGCATGCTGCGCGCCGCCGCCGACGAGGCGGAAAAAATGGGCCTGCACACCATGGTGGGGCCGGTTTTCTCCACCGATATTTTCTACAATGCCGCCAACCCCCTGCCCCAGTTGCAAAATCTGAACGTGCTGGCGGTGGAGATGGAAACCTACGGCCTGTACTTAAACGCCGCCTTAAGCGGCAAAAAGGCGCTGACGCTGCTGCAAATCTCCGACAACCCCTTCACCGGGGAAAGCCTGACACCCCAGCAGGTGCGGGAAACCTTCACCCAGATGATGGAAATCGCCCTGACCATCGCATGAAATTGCTGGTCAGCGCTTGCCTGCTCGGGCTGTGTACCCGCTATGACGGCGGGGGCAAACCTTGTCCCCGGGTGATGGCGCTGCTGCCCCGCCACACCCTGATCCCCGTTTGCCCCGAACAGTTGGGCGGCCTGCCCACACCCCGGCCCCCTGCCGAAATACAGCCAGGCGGCCAGGTGGTGAACACCCTGGGGCAGGATGTAACGAAGGCCTTTGAGCAAGGCGCCCGCATGGCGCTGGATATCGCCCAGCTTGTGGGCTGTGAGGCGGCCATCCTCAAAGCCCGCAGCCCTTCCTGCGGCAAGGGACAGGTCTACGACGGCAGCTTCAGCAGCCGTTTAACTGAAGGCAACGGCCTGTTTGCCGCCCTGTGTGCAGAACATCACCTGCCCTGCTATACCGAAGAAGAAGCCTGGCTCTTTCTGTAACCCCAGGAGGTTTTATGGCAGATAAAAAAGGCTATTCCCGCCCCGGCCTCTTTGGCGGCACGGTGCATTACGACGAAAACGGCCGCAAAACCGGCACATCCTGGCCGGGGATTTTCGGCGGCACCAACCACTACGATCAGGAAGGCAACAAGGTCGGCACCTCCTGGCCGGGGCTGATGGGCGGCACCCGCCACTACGACAGCGACGGCAAAAAAATAGGCTCCTCCTGGCCGGGGCTGCTGTTTGGCACCAACACCTACGACAAGCAGGGCAAAAAGGTGCAGAAATCCTACCCCTCCGTGCTCAGCGACATCACCATCACCCAGATGGAGGACAGCCCCGTCAACGAAGCCTTGGGCATGGGCGGCGCCGCCGAAGAAAACCAGGCACGCCAATCCGTCCCGCCGCCGGGCATGTTTGATGCTGCCGACAGTCCGCTCCCTCGCCCCCAGGCCAAAGATCGCCACAAGAATAGCTGGCTGAG
>CAYFSQ010000117.1:1716-3254 GCA_964345895.1 uncultured Oscillospiraceae bacterium | reverse complement strand
GAGGTTTACACAAAATATGCGGCGCTACCCCTTCCGAAACCACAATCAATACAGGGATGATTTTTCTGAAAATTGTATCCCCTTTTTACCTTGTTGCATCGGTCAAACTAATATCTGACGGCATCCTGCGCGGTGCAGGTATGATGAAACATTTTATGGTTGCGACCTTTATAGACCTTGCCCTGCGCGTTGTACTTGCATATCTTCTGTCGAAAACACATCTTGGGTCTACCGGCATCTGGCTGTCGTGGCCAATTGGTTGGTTTATTTCCATGGCATTGTCCGTACTCTTTTATCGGTCTGCTAAGTGGAGTCGCCATACTTCTCAGCAGAATATCCAAGCAAGTATTAACTAAACACAAGGGGACGCTAGGGGACGTATCTCTGTGTTATCCTATTCCTTATTCTTGCTCAACAAATCCCCACGCCCTTGCCGAGCTTTCTCCGGTTAATCGAATTTCTGGCACAAGGGAGAGGACGCCACATCCCACTCCCCGACTATTTCTCTCTTCTCTCTTCCGGCGCCTTACGACTATCTTCTTCCGCGGCGAATTGTTTTCTTCTCTCCTTGGGCAGGTAGCGCATCAGCTGCAGGGTGATGGTGCCTGTTAAAAAGCCCGTCACCACGCCTACCAGCATCAAAATGGCCATGTAGTATAAAAGGCCTTTGGTTTGTAGTTGCAGGGCAGCAACGCCTACCTGGCCTACATTGTGCATCACGGCGCCGGCAATGCCTGCGCCTACGGGGCTTAAGCCCTTGACGCCGTATATCAATAAAATCATGGCTAGCATGCTGAGGACGCCGCCGGCCAGGGAGTACAGCATGGCGTTGGGGTTGCCAAACAGAAAGCCTGACAGCAGCACCTTGGACAGCATCAGCACAAAGGAAAAGGGGATGCCCAGCCAGTAGAGGCTCAGCAGCAGCACGCTGTTGCTCAGCCCTAATTTGATGCCGGGGATGGAGCCCATGGGAATCATGCTTTCAATGTAGCCCAGCACCATCATCACCGCCAGGAACATGGCGCCCAGGGCCAGGTCGTTTGTTCTTTTCATGGCTGTACGACCTCCTGCTTAATCAGCTCCTGGGTAAGGGCTTCTTCCTGGGTCAGCAGTTCCAGAATCACCTGGTTGGGCAGGCAGATAATCTGGTTGTACAGCGCTCGGCTGTCACGGTTGGCAAGGCTGACCACGCCCTGGTGGATGCATTGCTGGTTCTTGCAGGTGGAGGACAGCATGTACGCCGCGTCCTGATCCGCCTGGATTACGTTGATTTTGCCGTCTTCCTGCTTAACGGTTACTTGTTTTTTCTCGTTCAGGGGGATGACCTGGGTTGTTTCCTTGCCCACCTGCACCCGCAGGTAGGTGGCGGCGCTGGCAGCAGGGGCCTTGCCCCGGGGGTTGAAAAAAAGAAGCATGGTGCCGGCAATGGCAACAAGCAGGGCGATTAAATAAAAATCCTTACGTTTCATAAGCTCCTAACAGAGAATGTAATCAGAGAACGGGGGTATTTTAGCACACGGGGCACAGGGTGTACAGAC
>CAYFSQ010000117.1:0-1616 GCA_964345895.1 uncultured Oscillospiraceae bacterium | reverse complement strand
CCCCGCCAGGGGGTCGCAGGCCAGGCCCAGCATGTTTTTTAGCGCAATGGCCATGGCGTGGGCGGCCTGGCTGGGGGTGCCCCCTGCCAGTTCCACAGCGGCGGCGGCAGCCATGGCGCTGGCCACCCCCACCTCTGCCTGGCAGCCGCCGGCAGCCCCGGAAATAAAGGCGTTGTTGGCAATGACATAGCCGATGGCCCCAGCGGTGAACAGCGCACGCACCACGTCCCCGTCGGTTTTGTTAAGTTTTTCCTGCAATGCCAGCATCACCCCGGGCAGCGTGCCGCAGGCCCCCGCCGTGGGGGAGGAGCAGATGATGCCCATGGCGGCGTTTACCTCGTTGGTGGCAACGGCATAGGTGATGGCGCGCAAAAAGGTAGGGTCGGTCAAGGGGGTGCCCTTCCTTATATAGTCGTCCAGTTTTTTTGCGTCGCCCCCCGTCATCCCCGAGTGGGAGGTAACCCCTTGTACGCCCCTGCGGGCGGCGGCTTTCATCACCTGGAAGCTATCCTCCATGGTGCTTACAATCTCTGCTTCTGTGTGGCCGCTTTCCTGCTGCTCTTTAAGCAGCATCACCTGGCTGATGGACAGGTTTTTCTCCTCCGCCAGGTCGACCAGCTCCCTGATGTTTTTAAACATATTCTCTCCTATATAGAAAGGGTGACAATCTTGCGCACATGGTCCAGCTGCTCAATCAGGTCTAAAATGTTGGCGGGCACCTGCTGGTCGGTTTCGATGACCATCAGGGCCACCTTGCCTTTTTCCATGCGGGACACCTCCATGTGGCTGATGTTGACATGGGCCCTGGCCAACACGCTGGTGACAGCGGCAATGGTGCCAAACACATCCCGGTGAAAAATCAGCAGCGCGGGGCACTCCCCCGACAGCCGGAGGGCGAAACCATCCACCTGGGTCAGCTGTACCAGACCGCCGCCGATGGAAATGCCCGTTACGCTGATTTGCTTTTGTCCCTTATGCAGCACAATGGTCATGGTGTTGGGGTGGTCGGGCACCGCTTCTTCGGGGAGGATATCAACGGTTAGCCCCTGCTCCTTAGCCAACAGGAAGGCGTCGGGGATACGGGGGTCATTGGTTTCCAAATCCAGTATGCCTGCCACCACCGCCACATCGGTGGCGTGGCCCCGGTAGGTTTGGGCGAAGGAGCCGTAAAAATGGATGGCGGCCCAGTCGGGCTGCGCGCCAAATAAGCGCCGCGCCAAGCGGCCGATGCGCGCCGCCCCTGCCGTATGGGAGCTGGAGGGGCCCACCATAATGGGCCCGATAATATCAAACACGCTGCGGTATTTCATGGGCTGCTCCTATTGCATTCGTTCCTAATTTATAGTACAGGGGTTGCCTCAACTTGTCAATTCGCTGAAGGGAAAGGGGGACAGAACCATGGCGGCGGCCTTTCTATGCATTCTGCAATGTTTTTATATTGTATAAACCGTGGGGGTATGCATATTGTCGTATTTTGGGCATAGTTATGCAGGATGTTTTATTGACACTTTCATATTCATCTGGTATATTATCAAAAAAACAGGAGGTACCCCAAGGATATGAAGAAGCTTTTATCCCTCATCCTGGTCGGCATGCTGGTTCTTTCGCTGGCAGCC
>CAYFSQ010000116.1:0-3286 GCA_964345895.1 uncultured Oscillospiraceae bacterium | reverse complement strand
CAGGGGCAGGCAGGGCATACACCTTGTTATCCTTCATCAAGGATACGCACAAGCCGCCTAATATCGCAGGGGCAACATTGTCGGGATGGCCTTCAACTTGGGTGGCTACCTCCAGCATGTCCTGGCGGCTTTTGTTGAGGCCTTGCAGGTGGGAGGCTGCCGCCACCCCCGCCACAATCATAGCGGCGCTGCTGCCCAGCCCCCGAGCCGGCGGAATGGGGGAATCCACGTGGATGTGAAGCCCCTTCTCTTTGATGCCCCACTGCCTGCAAGCGGCCAGGTAGGCCCGGAACACCAGGTTGTTTGCATCGCAGTATTCAGGGGGGCAGCCTGTAATGGACAGGCCCTCCGATATTTCTTCAAAGGTGAAATAGGCATGCAAACCAAGGGCGCAGCCCAGGCAGTCAAACCCCGGGCCCAGGTTGGCGGTGGTGGCGGGCACCCGCAGGGTTACCATGGCTGTTCCGCCTGCTGCTGCACATAGGCCAGCATGTCTTCAGGGGAGATCACATCCTGATGCAAAACAGTTTTGTCCTTCAGCCCCCGGAGGTTGTCCGGCAAGTCCAGCCCCAGCAGGCTGCTTAGGGTTTCGGCAGCCTCCACATCATCGGGCACCGACAGGCTGAGGGCCTTGGCAATGGCGCCGGGAAACTTGAAGGGGGAAGCGGTGGACAGCACCACGTTGACCCCGTTCAGCTTGTCCATGGCCCGCAAATCCTCCTTCACCTTCCAGGCGGCAGCGGTGTGGGGATCCAGCAGGTAACGGGCATTGTCCCACCCATAGCCGATGACGGACAGTGCTTCCTCATCCTGACAGGCACCTGTCAGGATGGTTTCCCGTATCTTCTCCATATAGGCGTCGGGCACCTGGTAGAAGCCCTCTTCCTTCAATTGGGCCATGCAGCGGGCCACAAAACCAGGGTCTTTGGATACAAAGTACAGCAGCCTTTCCAGGTTGCTGGACACCAAAATGTCCATGGAGGGGGACAGGGTTTTCTTCAGCTCCCGCCTTCGGTCGTAGCGACCGGTCTGGATAAAATCCTTCAGCACGTCGTTGCTGTTGGCGGCGCATATTAATTTTCCGATGGGCAGCCCTGCTTCCTTGGCCAGGTAACCTGCCAGAATATCGCCAAAGTTACCGGTGGGCACGGAGAAGTTTACTTTTTCCCCCATGGTGATGGCGCCTTGCTTCAAAAGGGTGGCGTAGGCGGTAAAATAATAGGTCATCTGCGGCACCAGGCGGCCGATGTTGATGGAGTTGGCGCTGGACAGCGACAGCCCCGCCGGGGGGCGGTACGCCCCGAACACCTTTTTAACGCCGGTCTGGGCATCGTCAAAGTTGCCTTTGACCCCGCAAACCTTCAGGTTTTTGCCCGCCATGGTAACCATCTGGGCTTTCTGCACGGGGCTGACGCCCTCTTCGGGGTAAAACACCAAAATACGGATGCCGGGCACATCCTTAAACCCTGCCAGGGCGGCGGAACCAGTGTCTCCGCTGGTGGCGGTGAGGATCAGGATGTCCTGCTTATCCCCCGTCAGTTCTTTGGCGGCGGACATCAACAGGGGCAAGGCGCACAGCGCCACATCCTTAAAGGCGGCGGTGGGGCCGTGGAAAAGCTCCAGCACATAGCTGTTGCCCACCTTTTTAAGGGGCGTCACCGCCAGATCGGAAAAGTGCTCGCCATAGGCGGCGCGGGCAATCTCCCCCGCTTTGAGGGCAAACTCGGGAAACATGGCAGCAAAAATCTGCCGTGCCACCGAAATAAAATTATCCCCTATGGCGCCGGATAAATCCGGTACCTTCTCGGGCACATACAGCCCCCCATCAGGGGCAATGCCCCGTAAAATCGCTTCGGGCGCTGCTACATTGAATATGCCGCTCCGGGTGCTGCCATACAGCATGATATCACCTTACCTTTCCGAGGATATCTTACCATTATTCCCCCAAAGAGGAAAGGTGAAAACGAAGGGGGTACAAAAAACCGCCCGGCATGCGGACGGTTGATAGGAAAGCCTTACAGCTATGCCACAATCAAGAGCAACTGTGGGACTAGGGTTACTTGCCGAAATGGCGCTTCAGCAGGCCTTCGAAGGCTTTGCCGTGGCGGGCTTCATCCTTGCACATTTCGTGGACAGTATCGTGAACGGCGTCGTAGCCCAGTTCCTTGGCCAGGGTGGCCAGTTCCTTTTTGCCCTTGGTGGCGCCGTACTCGGCTTCCACCCGGACGGACAGGTTCTGCTCGCTGCTTTCGGACACCATTTCCCCCAGTAGCTCAGCAAACTTGGCGGCATGCTCTGCCTCTTCCCAGGCGATGCGCTTGTAGGCCTCCGCCACTTCAGGATAGCCTTCCCGGTCGGCGGCGCGGCTCATGGCCAGATACATGCCCACCTCGGTGCACTCGGCAGTAAAATTCTCCCGAAGGCCGGACACCACGCGCTCGTCCAGGCCCTTGGCGACGCCGATGCGATGCTCGTCCGCCCAGACGCGCTGGGATGCCACCATTTCAAACTTATCCTTGGGGGCTTTGCACACCGGGCATATTGCCGGGGGTTCCACGCCGTCGTGGATATAGCCGCATACCTTACAAACCCATTTCATCTATATACCTCCAAATAAAATAATTAAACCATATAAAATATACCCGCCCAGGGCATTGGTAAAACGCCCGGGCGGGTATTGCGCGATGCTTTCGTCAGATGAAATACTTTTGCATGTATTGCGGCGCGTCGGAATCGTCGCAGCTGGCAGAGAGAACGAAGAGGATGTTGTGCTTCTCGCTTAGCTGTTCCAGCTTGTTGAAGAACCACTCCGTCTCGTTGGGCTGTACGTTGACCAGTTTGAGGAACGCGTCGATGAAAATCTGGCTGACATCGAAATTCTGTGAAAGGATGCCGCACAGGAAGCCATAAAACATTTCCGGGCTGACCATGCCATATTCGCCTGCGTTGACGAAACGCACTTCGTGGCGTAAATCAAACATGTAGCGGTTATCATCATCGATAAAGATCACGTCGCCGTGCTGACCATCAAACGCCGCGTTGGTCATATCGATAATGCGTTTGGTCTTGCCCGAGCCCTTCCTCCCGTGGATGATCTGTATCATGGGAAATCCCCCCTTTTTCTGTTGTTTTATTTATTATACACCATCGGGGCGGGAATATCCAGACTTGCGCCTAAATTTCCCCCGTGGTTTTGTTTTCTGCTGCGCCAATCAGGTACCCCGTCATAAACAGGCTGCCATAGACAGCTTCGCGGTTGAAGGCTTCTACTTGTTCGCCTTGCTGC
>CAYFSQ010000115.1:0-3339 GCA_964345895.1 uncultured Oscillospiraceae bacterium | reverse complement strand
TATGGACAATCCGTAAAAACACAGGGGGACTGCTTGCCTGCATTGGCAGCATCATGTATAATTACATGCGTTGTCATCAAAGGTAGAACCTTATTGTATAGGAACGGAGTGTAATCCATGAAGAAACGCGCTATCATCGCCCTGATGCTCGCCAGCCTGATGCTGTTAAGCGGCTGTGACCTGGTGGTTAAGGACCCCAAGGTGGACGCTGCCCAAACAGTTATCAGCGTAAACGGCGAAATCAAGAACAAGGAAACCTTCAAAAAGGAATATGACGCTGCCCTGCTGCAGCAACAGCAGCTGGCCGCCATGTACCAGGCCTATGGCATGCAGGCGCCCGCCACCGACGAAAAGCAGATTTTGCAGGACGCCCTGGATGTTTCTGTGCGCCAGATGGTGATGAGCCAGAAGGCCGCAGAGCTGAAGCTGGACGTGCTGACCCCCGAAGAACAGGCCGAGGCCGCCGAGGATGCCAAGAGCCATTACGAGAGTGAGCTGAACTACATCAAGTCCAACTTCTTTGTGGGCACCCAGCTGGAAGGCGAAGAGCTGGACAAGGCCGTGCGCGACCGCGCCGCCAAGGAAGGCATCACGGAGGACACCTTCGTGCAGGACGGCATCGACCACACGGTGATGGATAAGCTGCGTGCCGAAGCCATCAAGGATGTTACGGTGTCTGCCGAGGAAATCCAGGCCGAGTACGATACCCGGGTGGAAAACGACAAGCTGGCCTTTGCCGACAACCTGGACGGGTATGGCCAGGCAATGCTGCAGGGCACCCCCGCCTACTACGTGCCTGCCGGGTACCGGTATGTAAAGCAGGTACTGGTTAAGTTTACCGCCGAGGATCAGGCGGCGATCGACGCTGCCCGCAGTGCCCTGACGCCGCTGAACACGGCAGTAACCACCGCCCAGACAGCCGTTGACCAGAACGAGGAAGCGCTGAAGGCGGAGGACCTGTCCACCGAGGATCTGCAGGCCTTGACCGATAAAAAAGCCGAGCTGCTCAGCGCTTTGGAAGAAGCCAAGGGTGCCGCGGCCGTGGCGGAGCAGAGCCTCACCGCCGCCACCGAGCTGGGCTATGCCAACATCGCCGAAAAAGCGCAGGATATTTACAGCCGCGCCCAAGGCGGCGAAAGCTTTGACACCCTGATCAAGGAATACAATGAAGACCCCGGCCAGCCTGAAACGGGCTACGCCATCCGCGAGGGCTTTGCCAGCTTTGACGAAGCCTTTGTAAAGCCCGCCATGCAGCTTGCAAACCCCGGCGATGTGGCGGAGCCCTCCAAGGGCATGTATGGCTACTATATCGTGCAGTACGCCGCCCCCGTGAAGGAAGGCCCAGTGGACTTGGCCACGGTGAAGGATACCATCCAGGAAGCGCTGCTGAGCGCACGGCAGAGCGAGGTGTACGAAAACACCGTGCAGCAGTGGATTGGCGCCAGCGAAGTTAAAATCTTCCCCGACGTGATGAAGGACTGACAACATGGGCTTCCGCGAAGGCGGCGGCCCTTTTTTAACGGAAAGAAAAGGAGAGCAATATGACAATCAAAAGACTGAAGCAGGATACCCCCAAGGCCCCGGTGCAGGTTGTGCTGTTTGAAGAGGGCAGGGAAAACGAGGTACTGAAGGAAGCGCATGCCCAGGCAACGCTGCTGGGCCCCAAGGCCGGCACATTTAAGGGCCTGAACGCCCTTAACGGTGGCGCTCTGGGTACCACGCTGTATGGCTTTGTACCCAAAGCACTTACCTATGATGCCCTGGAGGGCATGACGGCAGAGCTTGCCAAGGAACTGAAGGCCTTGAAGGCTGAGAGTGTGGACATCCTGCTGGGGGACGACGCCCTGAAGGGCTTGTCCGAAGCCTTTTATAAACAATTGTTGTTGATGGACGACAGCTTTACCCAGTACAAGACAACCGGCCTGGACCCCATTGACGAAAGCGCCCCTGCGGCGGAGAAGGAAGCCTTCCAGCCCGAGTTCACACTGTACCTGCCCGAGGGCATGGAAACAAAGGCTGAGGAAAGCAAGCTGGAAAACGCCACCCACCTGGCCATGGGCATCCGCGCCGCCCGGCGGCTGGTGAACGAGCCCGCCAATGTGATGAGCCCCCAGCGCCTGGCGGAGGAAGCCGCCAAATTGGCAGAGAAAAACGGCTTTGATATTGAAGTGTTTGACGAAAAGCAGATCCAGCAGATGGGCCTGGAAGCCTTCTGGAGCGTAGCCAAGGGCTCAGACACCCCGCCCCGCTTCCTGGTGATGCGGTACATGAATAATCCGGACACGACGGAACTGCTGGCCCTGGTGGGCAAGGGGCTGACGTATGACTCCGGCGGCTATGCTGTCAAGCCTGCCACCGGCATGGTTACCATGCACTGCGACATGGGCGGTTCTGCTGCGGTGATCGGCGCCATCAGCACCCTGGCGGCTATGAAGGCCAAGGTGAACGTGGTGGCGGTGGTGGCAGCATGCGAGAATATGATTTCGGGCCACGCCTACCGCAACGGCGACATCATCGGCAGCCTGTCGGGCAAGTATATTGAAGTGGTCAATACCGATGCCGAGGGCAGGCTGACCCTGGCGGACGCCATTACCTATGCCGCCACGGTGCTGAAGGCGGACAAGATTATCGATATCGCCACGCTGACAGGGGCGGCCATTATTGCCCTTGGTGAAGAGATTACCGGCGTGGTGGCGGATGATGAAAGCATCTGGCAGGCGGTAAACCAGGCATCGGCGGAGAGCGGCGATAAGGTGTGGCGACTGCCCCATGACCCGGTGCTGGCCAAGCATAATAAGTCGGATAGGGCAGACATCAAGAACAGCGGCGGCCGCCAGGCGGGCACTGCCACTGCCGCTCTCTTCTGCCGCGCCTTTGCCTATGGCAAGCCCTGGGGACACCTGGATATTGCCGGCACAGCGTACCATGAGGGCGCCAATGCCAAGTCCCCTGCCGGCGCCACCGGCGTGGGCGTAGAACTGCTTGCCCGGGCGGCGGTAACGTTATTCGAAAAATAAATTTATCCTATTGGACTAATTGAGGGTTTCCAAAGGGGAATCTCGTCGGAATGCCCTCTGCTACCTTTCCCGCAGGCTTTGCCTGCGGGAGGCGTCTGCGCCGGGATTCCTCCTCTCAAACGCAAACTGGTTTGCGTTTGTTCTTTGCTCCATAGCGCGCGGACGCCCTAACAATCGAAAGCCTGCTTTCGATTGAGAGGAACCATCCCGCAGCGAATGCCTCCGATATGCTTGCATATCGGAAAAGGAGCGAAGGGCATGGTGACGAAGCGCAGCGCATTTTGCGGCTGGAAGTACAATAGAATAAAGCGCAAAGAAACGG
>CAYFSQ010000114.1:0-3465 GCA_964345895.1 uncultured Oscillospiraceae bacterium | reverse complement strand
TCTTTAATATGCTGATATCCGGCTGCCCATGCCGCGTGTCATCTGTGGAGCAAAACCTCAGATAGCCACGCTCTCTTTGCATTGTAAAGCACGCGTTTTGCAAAGGGGTAATACCCAAGGAAAGCATATTGTTTTTTAGTTCCTCTATCTCTTCCCGCGTGCCGTTCAGGTCATGGTTACCAATTGCAGCCAACACGTGAATTTTAGCCTTTATTCGTGGAATCACCTTGAATAATTCAATGGCTGTAGCGGTTGTTTCCCCGTAGTCGCCGCCCAGCAAAACGATATCGACGTTATGAGTATTGACTCTGTTTATTAAATCGACAGCCCTCTGTTGCGTGAACATGGGACCGTAATGAATGTCTGATATGAATGCGATACGCAGGCCGTCCCATTCAACAGGCAGTTGCGCCGACACATATGAGCTTTGTTCAAGATAAAGCTGCGCAGCCAAATAAAAAGGGAGGAGAATTTTTTTGTTCTTAGGTACTTTTGCCAGCAACCTGCCGATGCTGCTGACGCGATGTTTTTTTGCCATACAAATCTCCTTTATATGTCACAAGTAAATTATAAGCATATTTCCCGAGAAAGCAATTACAGGATTCGATTGATTGACTGAATTCGCAAGGATTGGTATAATCGCATGGTCATTATGTAATAAAAATGCCATCCGAATAGCAAAGTCAAGAAACAAAGGAGCAATATGAAAAAGAATCTCGTGCGTTCTATGATTATCCTGCTTGTGTTAACAAGCTTACTTGGTGCATCCGCTGAACTGGAGGGCAGTTTTACCCACCCGGAGTTGGGAGAGTTTCTCACCATTAAATTTGTAAACCATATGCCATACTTTACAATATATGACTTCATGTATTATGAAATCGTTGACCCTTCCGTACCATACAGAAACATGCTGGTCAACCAGACAAATATAGTTAACAACAAAATGGTTAAATTAGACACGTCGCTGGAACGTTTTTTTGATAGCGTAGATAACCCTGCCGAAGGCACTCCTCCATCGATTTTAAGCTACGGCGGTATTTCGGCGGACTATTCTTTTGCATTGGAGCAGTTGCCCATCGGAGAGCGAATTAAGGCACTGAAGCTCCTCAATGGATTTGAAGGTGTAAAGGGATATAAAAAGCTTTTAACCATACCTGGGTTTGAATATGCTGATATTGAAACCCTGGAGCAGGAGCACGTGGACTTTTCTGTCAAAGTAGGTAAAACCAAATATCCCTACCGCGTTATGATGTTTCACTTTTCCCAAGGTGATTGGGTTGAATACAACGAGCGGTATTGTTACATTAAAGTGAAGGGTGATTGGAAGCTTGCCCGCATCACCAAAGAATATACTGATGATTACAGTGCCCGTGGCAAGTACACCCACGGCATGACTGGGTCATTGCTCGACGGCCTTGAAGACATTAACCAGGAAGCTATTCGTGGCGCAGCCTTTGGGATGAAAGTGGCAGATGTTGAACAGCTGGAGGGCGTAGAAGCAGGGGACGAGGGGATTCTCGTTGAAGATGCTGTTCTTTACAGACTGCCAACCACATTGGAGTACCTGATGAAGGGCGGTAAATTGGCAGAAATACAGTACACATTAAAAAATAGTCAGGCTTACTATTCTGCTTTTATTTCCCTTTATACCCGCTATGCTGATCCTATTACTATAGACGAAGAAGGGAATATGACTTGGTCAACAAATGATATGACCATTGAATTGCTATATCACGATGAGACGCCTGTCATTGTGTTTTCCCCCGTATAAGTAGCTTCTATATCTGAAGAGACGAAATGAAAGGACGATAAAAATGAAAAAGGTAGTACGCTTACTGGTATGTGTGTTGTTGCTGACTTTTCTTCAATCAGGATTAGCAGCCAATCAGCCCGTTACCACCCGTATTGAGGGAACCCTGACAAGAAACATTTCTCTCTCAGGCCGCAATGCTGATGGAAGTTATCCGGATAACCCTGTAATAGTAGGAGAAAGCCCTACCACTGGTCTACCCTTGTCCAAGGAAGAATATATTCCTATCCTTGTTCAGATTGATAATAACTTAGGAGCGCTTCCCCACTGGGGCATCGCTGATGCCGACATAGTTTATGAGGCACCAATTCAAGGAGGGGGCTGGACGCGTCTGACAGCTCTTTTTTCAGATATTTATCCTGATGAAACAGGCCCTGACCGTTCTGTTCGTGTTATGCATGCTGATCTTCGTGAAGAGTGGGATGCTGTCCTGGTTCACTTTGGTAAGCAGGAAGAAGCGGGAAGCGATGTGGGTGAGGTTTTAAGCGCTTACGGTGTGAACGCCAAGGGACTCAACATTGATGGCATCGGCAATCGATACATCAAGTATTTCGACCGGGTGCGGTATCACCCGGCGCCGCATAATGTCACGGTGTATGTGAACAACCTAAGCAAGTACATTGCTGGCATAAACTACCCATTTGTGAAACGGCCTTTCCAGTTTGCGGACAATCCCGTATATGATGGTCCCAGTGCGCAGAAAGTCACCATGGTGCATAAGGAAAACAAAGACACCATTTCGACTTTTATTTATGATACCTATAGCAACGGGTACCAGCGTGCCACATTAAAGGGAACGTACATTGATTTATTGGAGCCGGAAAAGCCATTAATCTACCACAATATCATCGTGCAAAGAACACCCCTTACATTCAATAACAGCTCTCTTAACCCGATGCTTCGAGAAGTTGTTGGCCAAGGCGCAGCGGATATTTTCATTGGTGGCAGATATATTTCCGGTGCTTGGGCGCGCAATAGCTTACAGGAGCGTACTGTATTTTTTGATCAAACAGGAAAAGAAATCCAGCTCCAGCGTGGGAAAACCTGGATTGCCTTAGCAGATGTGGACACATTGGTTACCTACGATGATGTAGTTAACCATCGGGAAAACCTAGCAGATGAAGAAACCCTTCTTTCAAGCGCTCCCTTGGCAATGCCTGTTGATAAACAGGAAGAAGTTGAAAATGAATATCTTGTTGTTCACGATGAAGGGACATCGGCAACATCTGAGGAGAAGGATTTTACCTTCAGAACAACAGCGAGCGGATTGGCTATCATCAATGGGTATGTCGGCAGTGATACCAATGTCGTAGTTCCTGCTACAATTGGCGGAGTGCCTGTGGCTGCCATAGGTCATGCGGCGTTCATCAACCAGGATACGATAACTAGTGTTACATTGCCGGAGGGCTTGTACTTAATTGGAAATAGCGCATTTAAAAACTGCCATAGTATGACTACCATAAATATCCCATCCACGGTTCGTCAGATTGGCGCCAGCGCTTTTGAAAACTGCTATTCATTGACCAGCGCTTCCATACCTGAGGGTGTAACGATGATGGAGGACAGGGTTCTTCTTAACAACAAGAGCCTGACAGGACTAACTTTACCCAAATCCCTGCAATCCATCGGCACAGCTTCCCTTGCCGGGCTTGAAC
>CAYFSQ010000113.1:0-3477 GCA_964345895.1 uncultured Oscillospiraceae bacterium | reverse complement strand
CCCGATTGAGTTCTTCAAATTTAGTTTTGAAATTTTGCTCAAGTGTTTTTCTATCGATTATGTCTGGCCGGTACACATACTTCAAGTCGACCAATTGCTTGATTAGATTTTCTTCTGTATGATATTCTTTATACATTTGTTTTACTTTTGATTAATTCTTTTGCATCAATTTGTAAAATCTCAGCAATCTCAAATAATACTTCCAAACTGGGCTGTCTTCTATTGCAAACGTAAGAATTGACAATACTGAAACTTTTGCCAAGCTTATCGGCAAGCCAAGTTTGCTTAATTCCCTTTTCTTCAAGCACTTCTTTGATCCTATTCATTGAAATAACGTTGATAATTGCTCTGTATTATAATACAAAGATATGAAATTTTATGGCATAAAAACCGTTAAATGTAAAATTTGACATCAAATTTTCCTCCCCCTCCCCACGTTTCTATCCGTCCAATCAATCCCCACACTCCGCTGAAATTCCCTATATTTCAACCGAAACCACTCGATAATATCCACGCCGTCAATGGCAAGGCGAAGTTTTTCGGGTTGTTTTGGTTCGGGTTCCATTTGTGCTACGGAATGTTCGGTTGAGAATTTTTGTTTGTATTCTGCCGAATACAAACTGCCTTTGAAACTGACTTTATCGCCCGTCAAAATTCGCTTGGTTAAATCGTCGGAAAATCCGACAAAACGGCACATCCTTTCTATGGAAAGCAGTTCCCGAAGTTTGGGATAGATTTCGTACACTTTTTTGAGTTCGGCACGAAGCTTATCGATGGTGGTTGTATATTCCTTTTGCAGGGTTTGCATTTCGGTTTTCAGTGAGCGGTTTTCATCTTTCAGCGTAGTGTTTTCCGATTGCAGTTCTTCGATTTCAGCTTGTTGCTGTTTTGCTTTCGAGTTTCCGAAAAGCGAATTTACGCCTTCCACCAGATTTGCGCCCATTTCAGCCTTGGCATTTTTGAATTTCTCTTTACTCACTTCGGATTTTACTTGTGAGAGTTTCTTTTCTGTATCGGTTTGTTTTTTCAACAGCTCATCAATATTTTCTTTCAGTTGTTCGTTTTTGGCAAACAACTCCCTGTAATATTGTGATGTGCCGATGTGCCGGGCTTCCGAGCCGTTAATGCCACGTTGCAAACCGTATTTTGCCATCGTTTCGGCGTAAGTATTTTGATACTCTTTAAGTTTGGTTCGGGTCATCACATCGTCGGCTGAAAGTCGTGAAGCGTTGGGATTTTTCTTGCGGTAATTCTTCTTTACCTGCGCTTCCGATTTCTTTTTCTTACGTTCGGTGTTAACTATCGGCACTAATGTGGCGTGAATATGCGGTGTAGTTTCATCCAAATGTAAAACGGCGGAAACAATGTTTTCTTTGCCGTATGTTTTTCGCAACCATTCCAGGTTGTCATCGCACCAGTCGCCCAACCTCCCTTCAGCTTCAATGCGTTTCATATCTTCGTTGCTTCCGGTAAGCAGAATGCGGATGGCACGGACTTGGTTTTTCCCTATTTTGCGTTGTAAGCCGGCATTGTCCAACCGATGCTGAATGGCTTGGGTTCGGTTATGCACACCATCGGGAAATTCTATCAATTCCCGATTGAGGTACGTGCGTTCAGGGTCGGCATTTTTCGGGTTAATGGTTCGTTCGATGTGTGCCGACATAGCGGTGTCCGTTCCGCTTGTTTTTTCTAAATGTAATACGGCGTAGCCCATAAAATTGAGTTTGTAAGGTAAGTGAGTTTGTGCGAACTTGGGGTGTCCAGAGGGGTTTCCCCTTTGGCTTATTGGGGGATTTTCAAGGTAGCTTTGCGGACTGTTAAGAAAATCCCCTAATAAGCTACGGCATTTTCAATAGTGGAAATGCCCTGTGTCCATTCCGTGTGGTTAGCGTTTGAAACGCTTGCCGATTTTCGGCTTTTGAATTTCTGTTTCGGTTGTCAGTTTTTTCTGAAATTGCGGTAACTTTTTTCCGCACAAATAATCATTTACATCTTTGTATTCCGCATATTTTTTTGAATAATCAACGATGGGAAGTTTGAGATTTTGCAGTTTCTCCAACGCTCGTTTTCCTCCCTCATCGTTATCCAAAAAGGCGTTGATTTGGGTATGCTTCGAGAGAAACGGAATGGCTTTTTCTAAATTGGCAATCGAGTTTAATACTACCGCAGAAACATCGGCTTGCCTGGCTTGCAAAGTCAGCAAACTGAGATAGTCCATAAATCCTTCAAAAAGATGCACGGCTTGCGTTTGGCGGTCGAAAATGCTAATTTCTTTGGGTGGAAGGCAACCCTTGAAATAAGGATTTAAGGTTTCAAATCCGCCTTTGTCGTTGGGGAAAGCGACGGAAAAATACGATTTTCCATTCAACGTGTAATGTACTTCTTTGCAGTATTGCCGTGCCAATTTTATTGGGATTTTTCGTTGGTTAAGCAGTTGGTTTAATGCAGGATGATTGAGCGGTTTTATTTCAACTTTCGTCATCGTCTCTGAAACTTCTTGCTGACGAAAAGAAAAAGAGTGAGCTTGTGGATTAGGAGCGGCTTGTTCGATGGCTTGCAACGCTTCCGAAACGCTGTTTGTTTGATGTAGTTTCATTGCCAAATCAATGATGTTGCCTTTGTCGCCACTTCCTAAATCGTGCCATTGGTTGATATTACGGTTTACTTTAAACGACGGCTCTGTTTCGTTTCTGAAAGGCGATTTATACCATAGGTTATGTCCCCGTTCTTTGTTTGGTTTTATTCCGATACGGTACAAATATTCTTCAATACGGATTTGCTTGGCTTGTTCTGAATTCATTGTTGTAAGGTTTTTAAATTGTGGATATTTTTTCTTTTCGTCAGCGAAAAGTCTTTATATTGGTTCAGTATGGTACAGGAATATAGTACCTGAACCGTACCGAACTGATTTATGCCAGTGGTTTGGTATGGGGTGCCACCATAGACACCCGACTTGTACCGAACCGATTTGTCAGTAATGAAAATTGGGATTAAAAACATACTGCTTGTTGTTGTTTTGGACAATCATTCGTTTGTTTTTTAGAAATGTAAGTAGCTTTTTAGCCTTGCCAATGCCGTAAGTAACACCCACGATTTTGGTGTAACTGTTTCGCAAAACTTCTACCATTTCGCCATAACCAAAACCGTTTTCGGCTTTTTCAAAAACGAGTTCTAACGCTTGACGATGTTCGCTTTCCGACAATTCGGTGTAATTGAAGTTATTTCTTCGGGATGTAATTTCGGGCTGATAGTCGGTGTCTAACTTTGGAATATTGATATTGTCCGGTTCGTCGCAAATGCGGAACGCGAATTTTTTAAACGGTTTGGAGCGGATAAACGATGCCGAAACGATGCTTCGGTCTTCATCCGCGGGATCTTTGGTTATTTGCAGAATGGTTTCGGCTTTGTTGTTGAGTTCCGTACCGATGTGTCCGCGACTGTTGTCGTCGCCTTTGTTCAGGTGCAACACGGTTTGGA
>CAYFSQ010000112.1:0-3586 GCA_964345895.1 uncultured Oscillospiraceae bacterium | reverse complement strand
GAGCGCCACCTTGCCAAGGTGGAGGTCGCGAGTCCGAGTCTCGTCTACCGCTCCATGTGGCGCCATAGCCAAGTGGTAAGGCGAAGGTCTGCAAAACCTTTATTCTCCAGTTCGAATCTGGATGGCGCCTCCAGAAATCATGCACCTGAAAAGGTGCATTTTCATTTTCCTGTTTTCCAACCTGTGTTATAATAGCTTCAGATATTGGAGGTGATGGTATGCAGAAGGAAACATTCGAACTGATTGCGATGTTTATGCGCTATTGGTTCACGTTCCTGATCGTCATCATCACATTTCGAGCGATAAAATGGTTGCTGGCTGAGCGACGGGCATATCGCAAAACATTGCGCTCGCTGCCGGATGCCGGATTGATAGGGGAGCTTGTTGATATGCAAACTGGCCATTCCTATCCGCTGCCTCGTGAAGGCGTCATCGGAGGTGGTCACGCTGCAGATATCAGGCTAAAACACCTGAAGAGAAAAAAGGTGATATTTCAACTTGTAGAGTCAAAGGGGATCAAGCTGCATGCTAATCGCCGACATCAGAGCATTGTACTGGATGGGGAGGAACTATATTCAAACCAATATGCGCTGCATGGTTCCCGGTTAAACATTGGTCCCTATCAATTACGGTTTCGTTTGTTCGTTGGGCTGGACATCCCCATTAGGCGGCACCAGCATTCATCAGAGGATACGCAGGTTTTTGTTTATCCAAACAGCACTGACGATGGTGCCTACCCGGGCTTTAATCTGGACAATACCTGGGCTTACGCCTTGTCTTACAGCGATGAAATTCAGCCTACAGCGGAACAATTTGATGCGCATACTCTTGCGCCATTAATGCCGCCGGAAGGCATGCATGCGCCATCTGGCAACCATCAGGACAGGAGTATGTACGATGGCGAAATCTAAACTTTCTCCCGGCAAGCGCATGATTGGCTCCATCTCTTTATTTGTTGGAAGCGGCTTCTTTTTGCTGGCTCTTAAGGACATGAGCATTCAAAGCATGGTGATGGCATTTGCCGTACCGATTATCTTTCTTGCGTCATCTACCATCATTCCAAAGCTGTTCCGGGCAGACAGCCTGTTGCTGTCCCTTGTCAACTTGCTCTGCTCCCTAGGTGTCATGGTGCTGTATCGTATAAGCCCTGAGAAGGGCATTAATCAGGCAATCAACTATGGTGCAGGCATCTTGGCCATGATTCTTTCCATGCTGGCCATACGGCATTTGGGACGCTTTAAAACCCTGATAGGACTTGCGGCTGGTGGCGGGCTGCTGCTGATGGTGCTGCCCATTGTCTTTGGAAGAGAGGTAGGCGGTGCAAAGGCGTGGATTGTTCTGGCTGGTATCAACTTTCAGCCCAGTGAGATTGTTAAGGTAATATTGATTGTAGTTAACGCTTACTTGCTGTCCAAACGCAAACTGCTTTTATCCATTGTATTTACCGGAGTCTGCCTGATATTCCTGCTACTGCAAAAGGATTTAGGCACTGCGCTGCTGTACTTTGTGGTTTCTTTGCTGATGATGTATGTATCCACTGGCAGTTTCACCTTGCTGGCGTCAGGCTTTGGAGGCGCTGTAGTTGGCGGCGTGCTGGGCTATGGCTGGCTTAAAAGCATGGGGTTTGCGCATATCGACAGACGGCTTACCGCCTGGACGAACCCATGGGGGAACTATGAAAATGAGGGCTTTCAAACAGTTCAATCTTTATTGGCAATCGTCAACGGCGGGCTGTTTGGGTTGGGACTGGGGGCGGGTAATGCTTCAAAAATACCCGTCAGGGAAACGGACTCCATTTTCCCATTTATTGTAAACGAATTTGGCATTATTTTCGGAATTTGCATTATTTTAATTTATATCATCATATTTATCCGTGGAATAGGCATCGCCACCCGATGCAACCATCGTTTCCATAGCCTCTTAGCCTTGGGTTGCTCTTTGTTTATCGCTTTTCAAACTTTTGTTATCATCGGTGGTAACATCAATCTGATTCCAATCACGGGCGTTACATTGCCCTTTATCAGCTATGGTGGCACGTCACTGCTGTCTACCCTCAGCCTGATTGGCCTGCTGCAAGGCATTGAAAGCATCAACGAGGACCATATCGCCCAGGATGCCCAGATTGCCACCATGGGGGATGAGCTAAAATGAAACTGCTTAGAAATTATCTCAAGGTTGTATCTATTGGCATTGTTATTCTTTTGCTCAGTTTAATAGGCTTTGGTGCATACAGCGTGTTAACCCAGGGTAACCGATGGTTTTCCTCCAGCGCCAACACCTATTTGCGCGAAATGAAGACCAGCGCTATTCCAGGCAACATTATGGACAGAAACGGTACAGTGCTCGCCACCACCGATGCCCAGGGGAAGCGCGTTTACCATCAGGATCCTTCTGTCAGAAGCGCCGTAGTTCATGTATTAGGAGACAGGTTAAACAATGTTGGGTACGGCGTTGAATCTTTTATGTCAAATTACTTGTATGGTTTCAACGTGTCCTATTTTCAGCGCCTTGCCCACGCACTAAAGGGGGAGAAACTCCACGGTAATAATTTAATGCTGACCATTGACAGCAACCTTTCCCGCTACATAGACTCCATTTTCCCTCAGGATAAAAAGGGGGCTGTTGTCGTCATGAACTATCGCACCGGCGAGGTGCTGTCTTTGCAAAGCTTTCCTTCCTTTGATCCGGATAATATTACAGACGCGGTTAAATCAGATCCGATGCAGCCCTTTTGGAACAATGCGACCCGCTGGACGAGTGCGCCGGGTTCAACATTTAAAATGGTTACTTTGGCATCAGCGCTGAAAAGTATGCCGGGTGTTACGGCGAAAGATTTCAACTGCACAGGAGAACTTACTTTCAGCGACAGCATCATGCGGGATGCAGGCAATGCTGTGCATAAGACGCTATCCTTAAGTCGTGCTTTTTCCCTCAGCTGCAACATAACCTTTGCAACGCTGGCCCAGGAGATGGGGGACATGCAGCTATCGAAAGCTTCCAAAGAGTTTGGCATTGGTGATTACTTTTTGTTTCAGGATTTCGTGGTTGAGAATTCTGTCTACCCGCAAAAGAACCGCACCGATAAGGAAATTGCCTGGACAGGCGTTGGCCAAAGTGCGCTGCAGATAACACCCTTGCACATGTGTATGATTACTTCTTCCATTGCAAACGATGGTGTGATGATGGAGCCAAAGCTGTTACTAAAGGCAACCTCCATCAACAATGAGCAGAAGGCGCAGTTTACGCCCAAACAATACCTGCAGCCTTTGAGCCGTGTGGATGCCGACGTAATCGCAGATTATATGAACCAGGTTGTTTCCACAGGTACCGGCACCCGGGCCAATGTAGCCGGTCACCGTATCTGCGGAAAGACGGGCACGGCGGAAGTAGACAGTCAAAAGGAGAGCAACGCTTGGTTTGTGGGCTTTATTGATGAAGCTGCCCTACCTTATGCCGTTTGCGTAGTGGTGATGGAGTCTGGCGGGGGCGGTTCTGTAGCGGCCCCCATTGCAGGCAAGATATTCAGCGCAATTACTGGCGCACCCCGTACATCTGACAAATAAAATGAGCAGCCTTTCGGCTGCCC
>CAYFSQ010000111.1:1170-3634 GCA_964345895.1 uncultured Oscillospiraceae bacterium | reverse complement strand
ATCTAAAAGAACGCCTGGAACGTGGTGTATTGTAGCACAGGCAGGTGGAAAAGCGCAAGGGAAAGTGGGGCTTTTCCGGTGTCAGGGACGACCAGGACAAGAAAAGTGCTGGCGAAAAGGGCACCATGAAAGGTGCCCTGTGCCCATTTTTGTACCAAGGCGGCAAACTTACTCCAGCGCTTGAATGATGGTTTCCATGGTGCCCGAATCGGGCATCTGGATGATGCGGGATACCACAGGCGCCACGCCCTGCACCGGCAAGGTGGAGGTATCCACCGAGGCGGCATTGACGCCTGTGCGGAAGCCGTGTTTTTCCCAGGCATTCTGCTGGATAAGGGGATCCATCATGGCATCTACCACCCGGCGCCCCTTATCGGACAAAGCAATGTACACATGGCTGGACCATACCGTGGGCACTGGGTAGAGCATCACGACATCATCCTTCAATTGAGCATAGTCACGGGGGTTTGTGTTGGCAAATTCGATCAGCTGGCTTTCGTAGCCCGCCACCAGGGGCCGGGCGCCCACACCAAGCTTAAGAAACTGGCTGAATAAATCCGCCGAGCTGTTCTCCGTAAAGCCCAACCGCTCGTTGATCAGGTTCAGCCTGGGTACGATACTCTGCACTGACTCCCGGGTAACCACATTGCCGCCGTTTAGCATGTTGGCCAGCAGCCCTGCAAACATATTGCCTGAGTTGGATTTGGTGGGGTTGGTGGTATTGACGACAACGGAGCCGTATAAATCTACCCCCAGGTCCTTCCACTGGGTGCTGTTCTCCAGGACGGGAAGGAACTTCTGCATGTCCAGGAAGTACACCCCGTCCTGCATGGTGATGTACCCGGCATTGGTCAGGGCATCCGCCACCATCCGCCTTGTGTACAGCACAATGGGTGTATTGAAAATAATTTCACTTTGCTTGGGTTTTCCGTAGGTTTTTTCGTACAAATCCAGCGCCGTCTGGCTGGAAGGCCATAGGTAGTCCCGGCCCACATGGTCTAACTTAATCATGTCCAGGGAGCCGGCCTTCTGGTAGTCCAGGGTGATTTTATACTTTTTCTTCAAGGTGTCGATCACCTTGGCATCCTCCACCAGGCCAATCTTTTCGCCGCCGATATAGCCGTTGACAGAAATCGCCTCGGTTTGCTGGCTTGTGTAGAACATGTATCCGCCGGATACCAGCATCACCGCCACAAGCAGTATCAGGCCCATTCGTCTTGCTTTCATCCCAATCCCTCCAGCTTCAGCGTTTTCTCCAGCAGCTCAATGTCTACCTCCACATCCAGTATCTCGTTTTGCATCAGCTTATTAAACTGGCTGACGAAGGCATCGTGCAGCGCGTCCATGGCCCGGGCAGTCCCCGGGGCTAACCCCTGCACCTGGGCGCTTTCGGGGTTGCTGGCCACCAGGTTCATATACTTGGTCAGGATGTTGGCACCGGTGTCCAGGTAATAGGTAAAGAAACGGCGAGCCCTTGGAATCCGCTCCGGATTGTTGCCCAGGTACGTCAGGATGCGGTTGCCCAGCGCATGCAGCTTGACAGCCTTTTGTTTGATTGCTTCATCCCTCACCATTTGAGACGCGTTATAGATAACCTGCATGTCCTGATGGGCGTCGCTCATCATCTGGTGCAGATCCTCGCCGCCCCGCAGGTTGTCCACCTGGACGCTGCCGATTTTCAGCACAGGCTTGGTCAGCATGTAGACGGCAAAGTATATCAGCACAGCGATAACAACCGCCACCAGCAGATGCCATTTCATCACCAGCAGCAGCATATAAAACGCAGCCAAAGCCAGCACCACAGCCAGCCCTGCGCGGGTTGCTTCCTTCATGTAAAATCCCCCTTTTTTGTTTATGCTGAACGAAAGAGAAAACGCACTGATAGGCCGAGACTTTTTGTTGTCTCCGTGAAGCCGAGAGAACGATGCGTAGCGGCGCCTACGCTGAGTGATGGAGGCAAAGCAAATTCGATAGCGTTCAGCATTAGTTATAGCCCTTGGCCTTGCGGAAGGCTTCGATTAAATCCTTGCCGCCGTCAAACACCCGGGCCTTTGTCATCTCTGCAATGCGCTCCAGGGCTTTCACATCGGCATTGCCAAAGGAAATGCAGAACACCGGGATGTTGTTGCCCGCCGCCTCATAGAATTGCTGGAAATCTTCAAAGTCCAGCTTTCCGTTGGCTTCGCCGTCTGTCATGAGAATCACAGCGGGGGTATAGTCGGACACGTCGTATCCGCCCATCAAAGCCAGGGTTTCGTGCAGCGCTTCGTACATGGCCGTGCCGCCGCTGGGGCTTTCTTGGGCAATGTGCGTATAGAGGTTTTCAATGTCCACTGAACCCGTCGCGGACACCACCTTCTCTACCCTGCTGGAAAACAGCACCACGATGTTTTCCTCCCCATGGGAAGCCTGCAGCAGGTTTTCAGCCGCGTATTGCTGTATCAGCACACGCTCCATGGCCTTT
>CAYFSQ010000111.1:0-1070 GCA_964345895.1 uncultured Oscillospiraceae bacterium | reverse complement strand
GAAAAGGGTTTTCAGCCACTCAGAACTGCCTGAAGACCGGTCCACGCCGCTAAGCAGGGCCATGATGTCTGTGCGCAGCGTATCCTGGGCCAGCATGTCGGCGGTAATCATGTCGGGGTTATCAAGCAGCGCATAGAGGAAACCAATGTAGGCAGAACAGCCGGAGTTGGATTGGGTTGCGCTTGTCATGCAGAAGGTCAAATCCCCTGTTTGGATTTTTTCCAGGATATCCCGCACGGAGACCTGCCGCCCGACAAACCCCAGCTTTTTCGCCAGGGATTCCTTGATGCCAAAGACCACCGGCGTTGTGGACACGCTTTCGGCGTACTTTACCCGGTGGCGGGTATCGCCGATGCTGATCCACATGCTGCTGGCCGGCCATACCGCATCAAAGGGCACGGTATCCAGCCCCAACTCCCGGGCAATGTCGATGGAGCCTTTATACCGCATATCCAGGTTGATTTTATTCTCCTTGGCAAAGCGTGAAAGCAGGGGCTCCAACTCTTTGTTTTCTGAGCCGGAGGCAATGGTTAATGTTGTGCGCCAGCTTGCATTGGTCAGCTCGCTATCAGGCAGCGTTTTGCTGCCGCCCCCCTTGGTGCAGCCAATGAGCAACAGCGCAGAAATCAACAACAAAAGAAGCAGCAAACCTTTTTTCTTTTTGTTGCGTAAAATACTTCTATCCATACATACTCCTCTCGGTTATTCTTGCCACCAGGAAGGATACCTTCCCACTAAAATATAACAAATCCCTCATTCCTTTCTGTTAAATCTGTGTAAGATTGCTGTAAAACCTGCATGCAACATCATTTGCGCGGCACAGATAAAACAGGTATGATGGACGCAGTAAACGAAGGGATGATCAGGATGACAAACAGGTTGTACCATGATGATGCTTATCTAAAAACATTTGACGCTGTCGTAGTCGATACCATGGAAGAGAAGGGGTATTGGGTTGCGCTGGACCGCAGCGCCTTCTACCCCACTTCCGGCGGGCAGCCCTACGATACGGGCACCCTTTTATCCGCAGAGGGCAGCGTACAGGTGCTGGATGTGGAAGTGAAGGACGG
>CAYFSQ010000110.1:0-3717 GCA_964345895.1 uncultured Oscillospiraceae bacterium | reverse complement strand
CCCCTGGTGGAGCAGTGCAATGTGGCGTTCAACCACAAAAAGGGGACCCTGCGGGGGATGCACATGCAGATTGCCCCCCACCCCGAAGCCAAGTATGTGCGCTGTATCCGCGGCGCCATCTACGACATCGTGGTGGATATGCGGCCCGGGTCGCCCACCCGGTTGCAGCATGTGGGGGTAGAGCTAAGTGCAGACAACCGCCAGGGCATCTACATTCCCCCCTACTTTGCCCATGGCTACCAAACATTAACCGACGATGCCGAGGTGGTGTACCAGGTGAGCGGCGGTTACGCGCCCCAGGCAGAAAGGGGCCTAAGATACAATGATCCCCAGCTGGAGCTTGCCTGGCCCCTGCCCGTTGCCCTGATCAACCAAAAAGACCTGAGCTGGCCTCTGCTGTCTGAGCGGGATATGGCCGACTTTGACCATGTGTAAGGAGAACCTATGCTGATTATCGATAGCGCCCTGAAAAAGCGTGAACTGGAAAACAACCCGGTGAAGGTGGCGCTGGTGGGCGTGGGCTTTATGGGCCGGGGCTTTGTGAACCAGGTGGAAAACTCCACCCCGGGGATGCGGGTGGCAGCCATATGCAACCGTACCCAGGCAAACGCCCAGCGGGCGTACCGGGAGGCGGGGGTGGAAAATTTTACCCTGGTGGACAGCGCCGCAGCCCTGGACAAAGTGGTTGCTGCCGGCGGCTATGCCATCACCAGCGATTACCGGGTTATATGCGAAGCCCTTGAGGTGGATGTGATTGTAGAAGCCACCGGCGCGGTGGAATACGGTGCCCACATCGTTACCTGTGCTATCAAAAACAAAAAGCATGTGGTGCTGCTCAACGCCGAGGTGGATGCCACCGTCGGCCCCCTGCTGGCTAAAAAGGCGGAGGCTGCCGGCGTTGTGCTGACAGGCTGCGACGGAGATCAGCCCGGGGTGGAAATGAACCTGGTGCGCTTTGTTGAGGGCATAGGGCTTAAGCCCCTGGTATGCGGCAACATCAAAGGCCTGCAGGACCCCTACCGCAACCCCACCACCCAGGAGGGCTTTGCCGCCCGCTGGGGACAGGACCCTGCCATGGTAACCAGCTTTGCTGACGGCACCAAGGTGTCCTTTGAGCAGGCCCTGGTGGCCAATGCCACGGGCATGACGGTGCATAAGCGGGGCATGAAGGCCATGGACTTTACCGGCCACGTGAACGAGCTGACGAAGATGTACGACGTGGAAGAGCTGAAACAGATGGGCGGCGCGGTGGACTATGTCATCGGCGCCCAGCCCGCGCCCGGGGTATTCGTGCTGGCCACCCAGGATGACCCCAGGCAGCAGCACTACTTGAACTACTACAAAATGGGGGAAGGCCCGCTGTACGCCTTCTATACCCCCTACCACTTATGCCACTTTGAGGTACCCACCACCTGCGCCCGGGCGGTGCTCTTTGGCGATGCCGCCATCAAGCCCCTGGGCTCGCCCATGGTGGAGGTGGTGGCCACCGCCAAGGTGGATTTGAAAAAAGGGCAGGTCCTCGATGGTCTGGGGGGCTATGATACCTACGGCCAGGCGGAACGCGCCGATATAACCAGCCGGGAAAAGCTGCTGCCCATGGGCGTTGCCTTGGGGTGCACATTGCTGCGGGACGTGCCCAAGGACCAGGTGCTTACCTATGACGATGTGCAGCTGCCCGAAGGCCGCCTCATCGACCAGCTGCGGGCAGAACAGGCGGCGTATTTCGGCCTGTAAGTTATTGATTAGCAACGAAAAAGACCCTGTCACTTATGACGGGGTCTTTGTTTGAATGGATTTCTATGCTTCCGGTGTAGCCTGGATGGAGCTGAAAAAGTCCGCCATCTGCTCTTCCATGCAAGATCGCACATCGCCCTTTGTGGCGTAGCATTTGGTCCATTGGATGGTTTGCTCTATGGCCTTTTCCAGTGTCCATACGGGCTGCCAGCCAAAGGTGGCCTTCATGCGGGAGCAATCCAGCTTCAGGAAGGAGGCCTCATGGGGGCCGCCGTCCCAGCGGTTGATCCAGTTGGCTTTTCCGCCCCAGTGCTTGCAGAACAGATCCACCAGGCGGCCTGTCTGGCTGCAGCCGTCCTCATCAGGGCCCACATTGTATTGTCCGGCGTACTTTTTATCCTCGTACTGGCGGGCGGCAATCAGCAGGTAGGCGTACAGGGGTTCCAGCACATGCTGGTAGGGGCGGGTGGAGAAGGGGTTGCGGACAATGATGTCCTCTTCCTTCATTGCAGCGCGGACGCAGTCGGGAACGATGCGGTCCTTGGCGAAGTCGCCGCCGCCAATCACATTGCCCGCCCGGGCGGTGGACAGGGCCATGGGCGTATCCTGAAAGAAGGAGCGCTGGTAGCAGGCGGTGACCAGCTCGGAGCAGGACTTGCTGTTGGAGTAGGGATCGTAGCCGTCCATCCGCTCATTCTCCCGGTAGCCCCAGGCCCACTCCTTATTTTCATACACCTTGTCGGTGGTGATGTTGACGAAGGACCGCACATTGCCTTGGGTGCGCGCGCACTCCAGCACATTGACGGTGCCCATGACATTGGTGTCGTAGGTGCCCCGGGGGTCCTGGTAGCTTTCCCTCACCAGGGGCTGGGCTGCCAGGTGGAACACAATCTCAGGGTTGCTTTGTTTAAAAGCAGCCTGTAAAGCGGGAAAATCCCGAATGTCCCCGATGATGGAGGTCATGTTGCCGGAGATATGGGCTACGTCAAACAGTGCCGGATCGGTGGGGGGCGCAAGGGCATAGCCCGTTACCTGGGCCCCTGCCTTTTGCAGCAGGGCGCACAGCCAGGAGCCCTTGAACCCTGTATGGCCGGTGACAAACACCCGTTTTCCTTTGTAAAACGCCAGTATGTCCATGTTACCACACCTTCCAGGGGGCGTTGCCGCTTTTAAGCAAAGACTCCAGCAGCTCCTTGTCCCGAAGGGTATCCATGCACTGCCAGAAGCCGTGGTGCTGGTAGGCCACCAACTCGCCCTCGGTTGCCAGGGTTTCCAGGGGGTACTTTTCCAGCACCGTGGTGTCATCCTGCAGGTAGTCCATAATGCGGGGTTCCAGCACCATGAAGCCGCCGTTGATCCAGCCGCCCTCTTCCTTGCTCTTTTCTTTAAACTGGCTGATTAGCTGGTTGTCATCCAGCGCCAGGGTGCCAAAGCGGCTGCCAGGCTGTATGGCGGTGATGGTGACCGTCTTGCCCCGCTGTTTGTGGAAATCGATTAATGCATTCACATCCACATCCGCCACCCCATCGCCATAGGTGAGCATGAAGGTTTCGTCCCCCAGGTACTCCCGCACCCGCTTGACGCGGCCCCCTGTCATGGTGTTCAGGCCCGTGTTCACCAGCGTCACCTTCCAGGGCTCGGAGGTGTTGTTGTGCACCGTCATCTCGTTGTTGGAGGTGAAATCGAAGGTGACATCGGAGGCGTGCAGGTAGTAGTCGGCAAAGAATTCCTTGATGACATACTGCTTGTAGCCGCAGCAGATGATGAAGTCATTATGCCCGAAGGAGGAATAATACTTCATGATGTGCCACAGGATGGGCATGCCCCCCAGCTCGATCATGGGTTTTGGAATCAGATGGCTCTGTTCGCTAATGCGGGTGCCAAAGCCGCCGGCCAGGATAACTGTCTTCATGTTTGCTCCTTTCTTTTAACCAAAGAACAAGTTGAAATAGGTTTTTGCTTGCCAGTATCCCCGGGTGAGGA
>CAYFSQ010000109.1:0-3787 GCA_964345895.1 uncultured Oscillospiraceae bacterium | reverse complement strand
GATGGTTCCGATGTTTACGTGCGGCTTGTTACGCTCAAATTTTGCTTTTGCCATTTTTTACCTCCCGGCCGCTAAGCGGCTCGTTTGTTTTTAATGTCCGATAACCTTATCGGCGATGGATTTGGGTACTTCTTCAAAGTGATCAAACACCATGGTGAACATGCCGCGTCCCTGGGTCTTGGAGCGCAAATCTGTGGCATAGCCAAACATCTCGCTCAGGGGGACGAAGGAATGAATCATCTGGTCGTGCTGACGGGCTTCCATGCCCTCCACCCGGCCGCGGCGGGAGTTGATATCGCCAATGACATCGCCCAGGTACTGGTCGGGCACGACGACTTCCACGCGCATCATGGGTTCCAGCAGGCGGTCATCCGCCTGGCGAAGGGCTTCCTTGAACGCCATGGAGCCGGCAATTTTAAACGCCATTTCCGAGGAGTCCACATCATGGTAGGAGCCGTCCAGCAGAGTAACTTTAAAGTCCACCACTTCGTAGCCGCCCAGCAAGCCGCTGTTGGCAGCTTCGCGGATGCCCTGGTCGATGGGGGCAATGTATTCCTTGGGAATAACGCCGCCCACGATTTTGTTTTCGAAGGAGTACCCTTCCCCGGGCTCAGTGGGGGAGATTTCGATAACGCAGTGACCATACTGGCCGTGTCCGCCGGTCTGGCGCACATAGCGGCCTTCGCCTTTGGCGGTCCTGCGGATGGTTTCCTTGTAGGCAACCTGGGGCTTGCCCACGGTAGCCTCTACCTTGAACTCGCGCATCAGGCGGTCTACGATAATTTCAAGGTGCAACTCGCCCATACCGGCGATGATGGTCTGGCCAGTCTCGCCATCGGTATAGGTTTTGAAGGTGGGATCTTCTTCCGCCAGCCTTGCCAGGGCAATGGACATCTTCTCCTGGCCAGCCTTGGTTTTAGGCTCGATGGCTACACGGATAACGGGCTCGGGGAACACCATGTTCTCCAGAATGATGGGATTGTTTTCATCGCACAGGGTGTCGCCGGTGGTGGTGTCCTTCAGACCCACTGCCGCGCAGATGTCGCCGGTGCATACGCCAGGCACATCTTCCCGGTGGTTGGCATGCATCCTCAGGATGCGGCTGAAACGCTCCCTCTTGCCCTTGGTGCTGTTGTAGACATAGTTGTTGGTATCAATCATGCCGGAATAGACACGGAAGAAAGCCAGCTTGCCCACGAAGGGGTCGACAGCAATCTTGAAGGCCAGGGCAGAGAAAGGCTCATCATCCGAGGGATGGCGCGCCATCTCGACTTCCTCGTCCTTGGGGTCGTAGCCCTTGATGGACGGAATGTCCAGGGGGGAGGGCATGTAGTCGGTAATCGCGTCCAGCAAAGGCTGCACACCCTTGTTGCGGTAGCTGGTACCGCACAGCACAGGTGTCATCTTGCAGGCAATGGTGGTTTTGCGGATGGCGGACTTGATTTCGTCCTCCGTCAGCTCTTCCCCTGCGAAATACTTTTCCATCAGCACGTCGTCGGTTTCGGCAACGGCCTCCAGCAGGTAGGCGCGATACTCATCGGCCAGGGCCTGCATATCCTCCGGGATTTCTTCTTCCCGTACATCCTTGCCATTGTCATCGTAGTAGACTTCGGCTTTCATGCGTACCAGGTCAATCATGCCTTTGAAGTTGCCTTCGCTGCCGATGGGCAGCTGGATGGGCACCGCGTTGGCATGCAGACGGCTCTTCATCATGTCCACTGCGCTGTAGAAGTCAGCGCCGGTAATGTCCATTTTGTTGACGTACGCCATGCGGGGCACGCCATAGGTTTCCGCCTGCTTCCAGACCATTTCGCTCTGTGGTTCCACGCCGCCCTTGGCACAGAAAACGGCGACAGCGCCGTCCAGTACGCGCAGGGAGCGCTCCACTTCCACGGTAAAGTCCACGTGGCCGGGGGTGTCGATGATGTTGATGGTATGGCCATTCCACTGGCAGCTGGTAGCGGCGGAGGTAATGGTGATGCCACGTTCCCTCTCCTGATCCATCCAGTCCATGGTGGCGGCACCTTCATGGGTTTCCCCTACGCGGTGCACGCGGCCTGTATAGTAGAGAATTCTCTCGGTCGTTGTGGTTTTTCCCGCGTCAATATGGGCCATGATACCGATGTTGCGTACCATATCCAGCGGATTGGTTCTGAGCATGCAGGTGTTCTCCTTCTGAGGTCTGGGGGACAAAAGTCCCTGTCCGTACCTTCTTCCTTCTTGTTACCAGCGATAGTGGGCAAAGGCCTTGTTTGCCTCGGCCATGCGGTGCATCTCTTCCTTGCGGCGGACGGCGTTGCCAGAGTTGTTGGCAGCTTCCATCAGCTCGTTGGCGAGGCGCTCGTGCATGGTCTTTTCGCTGCGGTTGCGGCTAAAATCCACGATCCAGCGCAGGGCCAGGGTCTGGCGGCGCTCCTCACGGATTTCGATGGGCACCTGGTAGGTGGCGCCACCAACGCGGCGGGCTTTAACTTCCAGTTGGGGCAGCACGTTGCTCATGGCCTCCTGGAAGACTTCGTTGGGCTCTTTGCCGGTCTTTTCCTTAATTAATTCAAATGCCGAGTAGCACACTTTCTGGGCTACGCCGCGCTTGCCATCCAGCATGATCTGATTGATCAGCTTGGTGACAACCGTGGTCCCATAGATGGGATCGGGCAACACTTCACGTTTGGGTATAAATCCACGACGGGGCATAATGTTCCTCCTTATAGTCGGCGCTCAGAAGCCATCCGTCCGGCACACAGCATATGTACCGTTTGATGAAAAAGCCGCGATGTTTTGCATCGTCCCGCCGGTCGTTCCTGCCGGGATTGGGACATGCGGCCGCTTCAGGCTACGCGTACGCCTATTATTTCTTGGGGCGTTTTGCGCCATAGAGTGAACGGCCCTGGTTGCGCTTGGCAACCCCCGCCGTATCAAGCGCGCCTCTGACAATGTGGTAACGAACGCCGGGCAGGTCGCGTACGCGGCCACCGCGGATAAGTACCACAGAGTGCTCCTGCAGGTTATGACCGATACCGGGAATGTAGCAAGTACCTTCCGTCTGGTTGGTCAAGCGGATCCTTGCAATCTTGCGCAAAGCGGAGTTCGGCTTCTTGGGCGTCGTTGTTTTGACGCTCAGGCATACGCCGCGCTTTTGCGGATTGCCCTGCAGGATGGGGGCGTCTGATTTGTTGACTACCTTTTTCCTTCCCTTGCGGATCAATTGGTTGATCGTGGGCATGGAAACACCTCCTGATAATTGATCGGAGCCGTTTAAGCGGTCTCCTCCTATAACATCCTCACAACCCTTGAGGATATATAGTCGTTATTCGTTGCCCTCCCTGAGGACGGCGCCGGCAGCAGTGGGAACGGAGAGCTTCATCAGCCTGCCAAGGAGCTGCATGGTGGCGACGTCCTGTAGGGGCAGGCCCTGCTCTTTGGCTGCGGCCAGGATGCTTTCCCGTATCCGGGGATCTGCATCCCCGGCGAGAAATACCATCAGGGCTTTTTGCGCACCCAGCGCTCTTAGCACCTGTCTGGTGCCCGCAACCCTTCTGCCTTCCGGCAGTTTCGCGTCCATGGCTCTTTCCTCCGTTGGCTGTACCTAAAATAACCCGGCAGCACAGGCAACCGAATTATAATACCATGGAATACATTCTCATGTCAACGTATTTTGCACGATTTTTACCATTCCCTGCATGGGTTTTTCCCCAGGCGTGGGATGGGGTGTTACCAGTTGGTACAAGACGGAAGCCCCCATAAAAGGGGGGATGATACATCAATAGGCACCGGCATTGGCCATGGC
>CAYFSQ010000108.1:0-3796 GCA_964345895.1 uncultured Oscillospiraceae bacterium | reverse complement strand
GTGCACTTCCAGCACCTGGCCCAGGTTCATACGGGAGGGGACGCCCAGGGGGTTGAGCACGATTTCCAGCGGCGTACCATCGGGCAGGAAGGGCATATCCTCTTCCGGCAGAATGCGGGAGACAACGCCCTTGTTGCCATGGCGGCCTGCCATTTTGTCGCCGACAGAAATCTTGCGCTTCTGGGCGATGTATACGCGCACCATTTCGTTGACGCCGGGGGACAGCTCATCCTTGTTTTCCCGGGTAAAGAGCTTCACATCAACAACAATGCCGCCTTCGCCATGGGGAACCTTCAGGGAGGTGTCGCGCACCTCGCGGGCTTTTTCGCCGAAAATGGCGCGCAGCAGACGCTCTTCCGCCGTCAGCTCGGTTTCACCCTTGGGGGTAACCTTGCCCACCAGGATGTCGCCGGCACGCACTTCGGCGCCAATGCGCACGATGCCGCGCTCGTCCAGATCCTTCAGGGCATCGGGGCCCACGTTGGGGATGTCCCGGGTAATTTCTTCCGGCCCAAGCTTGGTTTCCCGGGCTTCGGATTCGTATTCGTCAATATGGATGGAGGTATAGGTGTCATCGCTGACCAGCTTGCGGGAGATGAGCACCGCGTCCTCGTAGTTGTAGCCTTCCCAGGTCATAAAGCCAATCAGCACGTTGCGGCCCAGGCTGATTTCGCCCTTGTCGGTGCTGGGGCCGTCAGCCAGCAGGTCGCCGACTTCGATTTCCTGGCCCTCTTCCACGCAGGCGCGCTGGTTGATGCAGGTAGACTGGTTGGAGCGGGCAAACTTGGTCAGGCGGTAGCTGTGCTTTTCGCCCAGCTTGTCCTTGATGATGATTTCGTCGGAGGACACATAGTCCACAACGCCCTCATGCTTGCTCAGCAGCACCACGCCCGAGTCGTGGGCGGCCTTGTATTCCATACCGGTGCCGATAATGGGCGCTTCGGGCACCAGCAGGGGAACGGCCTGGCGCTGCATGTTGGAACCCATCAGCGCGCGGTTGGCGTCGTCGTTCTCAAGGAAGGGAATCATGGATGTGGCAACGGATACCAGCTGCTTGGGGGATACGTCCACATAGTCCACGCTGGAAGCGGGCACCATTTTCACGTCCTCGCGCCAGCGCACCGATACCTGATCGTTCACAAAGCTGCCGTCAGGGTTCAGGGGCTCCGTCGCCTGGGCGATGTTATAGTTGTCTTCTTCGTCTGCCGTCATGTACTCAATCTCGCTGGTGACATGATGGGTGACGGGATCCACCTTGCGGTAGGTAGACTCCAGGAAGCCGTATTCGTTGATGCGGGCATAGGTAGCCAGCGAGCCGATCAGGCCGATGTTGGGGCCTTCAGGGGTTTCAATGGGGCAGATGCGGCCGTAATGGCTGTAGTGCACGTCGCGCACTTCCATGCCGGCGCGGTCACGGTTAAGGCCGCCAGGGCCCAGGGCAGTCAGACGCCGTTTGTGGGTCAGCTCTGCCAGGGGGTTGGGCTGGTCCAGGAACTGGCTCAGCTGGGAGGAGCCGAAAAACTCCTTGATGGCGGCGGATACGGGGCGGATGTTGATCAGGTCGCCGGGCTTAACATCGTTGGCATCCTGAATGGCCATGCGCTCACGCACCACGCGCTCTAAGCGGGACATGCCGATGCGCACCTGGTTTTGCAGCAGCTCGCCTACGCTGCGCAGGCGGCGGTTGCCCAGGTGGTCAATGTCGTCCACGGTGCCAACGCCATGGGGTAAACCCAGGAGGTAGCTGACAGAGGCGACCACATCGTCGATTAAGATGTGCTTGGGCACCAGAAGGGAGGCGTTTTCCGTTACGGCACGCTTTAAGTCCTCTTCCGGCACGGATTCGATAATCTGCTTCAGGGTGGGCAGGTGCACCATTTCCAGAATACCGCACTCCTTGGGGTCAAAGGGCAGGAAGGCAGCGGCATCGGCAAAGTTGTTGCCGATTACCTTATGCACATGCTCGCCGCACTGCACTTTAACCACGTTGATGCCGGCGTTCTGTATTTGCTTGCCCTGTTCCTTTGTCAGCTTGCTGCCTTTTTCAGCCAGCACTTCGCCCGTTTCAGGGTTCACCAGGGTTTCGGCCAGCACCTGACCGGCGATGCGCTCGGCAACGCCTAACTTTTTGTTGTACTTGTAGCGGCCAACCCGCATTAAATCGTACCGCTTGGGGTCGAAAAACAGGTTGTGCAGTAGCTGACGGGCGCCGTCTTCCGTGGGGGGCTCGCCGGGCTTTTGCCTGCGGTAGATTTCCAGCAGGGCGTCGGACTGGGATTTGATGTTGGTATCGCTGCGCTCGATGGTGGCCAGCAGCCGCTCATCTTCGCCCAGCAATTCAACCAGCTGGCTGGTGGTGCCATAGCCCAGCGCCCTTAAAATAACGGTAATGGGCAGTTTGCGGGCGCGGTCGATGCGCACCCACAGGCCGTCGTTGGAGTCAGTCTCATATTCCAGCCATGCACCCCGGTTGGGGATAACCTGGGCAAAAAACAGTTCCTTGCCCGCTTTGTCCACCTGCTTGGTGTAGTAGGTACCGGGGGAGCGCACCAGCTGGCTGACGATGACGCGCTCAGCACCATTTATAATGAAGGTGCCATGCTCTGTCATCAGGGGGAAGTCCCCCATAAAAACCTCGGTCTCCTTGATTTCGCCGGTTTCCTTGTTCTTTAAACGAACAAAGACCTTCAGCGGCGCAGAGTAGGTCAGATCCCTTTCCTTGCAGCGCTCTACCGTGTTCTTAGGCGTGCTGTCCAGGGTATAATCAACAAATTCAAGAACCAGATTCTCAGAGTAGTCGGTTATGGGAGATACATCAGCCAACACCTCACGGAAGTCCTCTTCCAAAAATCTGCGGTATGAGTTCTTTTGGACTTCGATTAGATTCGGCATGTCCAGTACTTCGTCAATGCGGGAAAAACTCATCCTCTTGCGAAGTTTCCCCATTTGAACCTCATGCACCATATACTACCACCCCTTCATTACACTACACAGAAAGCGACTTAACACGTTATTTTTCTCCCGTTCTGCCAAAGAAAAAGAACAGAAAAAGCGCAGCGTCAAATCGACACCGATGCAATCATAAACTATAGCATGTTTTTCAAGTGTCGTCAAGCGCGTATCTTCAATTTTACGTTTATCAAAATGATCGATCAATGTCCTCCTACACAAACGGTACAGTGAAAAATTAAAACAAAGCTGAGTAATAAAAAAACCCCTCTCCAAGGAAAGGGATTTTTGGTTATCTTAGTAGCGGGGGTTCTGCTTGCTGAAGCAATCGCGGCAGTAGACAGGACGATCGCCACGGGGCTGGAAGGGCACCTGGGTGGTGACGCCGCAGCCATCGCAAATCACGTCATACATCTGGCGCTCGCCGCGGTTGTTGTTCCGGCGGTTGGCACGGCAGCTGGGGCAACGGCCCGGCTCGTTCTGGAAGCCTTTTTCAGCGTAGAACTCCTGTTCAGAAGCGGTGAAGGCGAATTCGGCGCCGCATTCGCGGCAAGCAAGGGTTTTGTCGGTGTACATGGATGTACCTCCTGATTTATTCTCCAAACCGAGACGATTCACAGTTGTTTCCGTGGGTAGATCGTCATCTGTTGATGAGAAAACCTTGAGGAACACCGGATACCGGGCTTGGCACCCGCTTAATATAACACAGATTTTGCGCGGTGTACAGCGAAATTTAAAATTTTTGTATATTTTCTGAAAAAAATATACTCGTTAAGCCTTCTTACACGATGCAGGCACCTTATTGCGGAATAAACATCGCTATGGTATACTGTTCCAAACAGTTACA
>CAYFSQ010000107.1:0-3885 GCA_964345895.1 uncultured Oscillospiraceae bacterium | reverse complement strand
CCTCCAAGAAGGTGGGCATTGGCGAGTGCGTCATCGGCATCGGCTTCCTGCATGATGGCATCACCCAGATTTTAATGGGCTACGACAACATTCAGCTGGTTATCCCCAAGGAAGGCACCAGCTTTGAAGTGGGCGCCACCGCCATCTTCAAGGGCACCAAGCACCCCAACGCCGCCAAGCTGTGGGTGGAATACTGCCTCACCCCCGACGCAGTGGACATCGCCAAGGAGCATGACGCCTATCAGTTCCTGGTGCTCAGCAACGCCACCCAGCCCCAGCAGGCCACCGACTTTGGCCTGGACCCCAACAATGTCATCGATTACGACTTTGAGGACGCCAAGAAGAACACCTCCAACTATGTGAAGGACTACTTCGACGCCCTGGGCGCCGCTGCTGACGACCGCTTCAAGACAGAATAACCCTCCCGGACAATGAAAACCGGGGATGGCCATCCCATCCCCGGTTTTGCCTATTTGAACCGCCCGATGGGGTGCCCCTGGCAACCATCATCACCCTGCCCCGGGCCATAGAAGGGAGGACAAGCCTATCCCACGCACCCAACAGAGCGCCTCGCTGGAGCGCAAAAAGTTCTTTGCCGACCCCGTCATGGTGGGGGTCATCCTGCTGCTCATCCTCTTTTTAACCCTGTTTATCCTCTATCCCCTGGGCATGCTGATGGCCGACTCGGTCTATTCGCCCTCCAGCTACACGGTGTACACCGTCAGCCAGAGCCAGGAGGAAGTGCAGCAGTATTTCGCCGACCAGGGCGAAACGGTGCGGCAGCTGAGCATCAGCCACCGCCCGGTACTGGCAGTGCCTGACATCCAGGGCCTGAATGTGGTGGAAAAGCTGGGCAAGACGGCCAGCACCACCTACATGGCAGGCATCCTCCACGAGGGGCTGGATCATACCGCCGTTGCCGTGTTCGACAAGGGCGCCGGCCACTTTTCCCTGGAGTCCTTCCCCCATATCTTTGGGGACTATACCTTCAACCGTGCTTTTACCAACACCCTGTGGCTGGGGCTGATTACCGGCCTTGGCTCCATGCTGCTGGGGCTGTTGTTTGCCTATGTGGATTGCTACGTCAAGGTACGCAGCCGGGTGATGAAAAAATTGTTTGACGTGGTCAGCATGCTGCCCGTGGTATCGCCGCCCTTTGTACTCAGCCTGTCGATGATATTGCTCTTTGGCAAGTCGGGCCTCATCACCCGCAAGCTGCTGGGCTTTTACGACAGCGACGTGTACGGCTTAAGCGGCATTGCCATTGTACAGACGCTGACCTTTTTCCCCGTGTGCTACCTGATGCTCAAGGGCTTGCTGAAGAACATCGACCCCTCCATGGAGGAGGCCGCCCGGGACATGGGCGCTAGCCGGTGGACGGTGTTTAAAACCGTTACCCTGCCGCTGATGCTGCCGGGCCTGGGCAATGCCTTCCTGGTAACCTTCATCGAGTCGGTGGCAGACTTTGCCAACCCCATGCTCATTGGGGGCAGCTACGACACCCTGGCCACCACCATCTACCTGCGCATCACCGGCGGCACCTACGACACCCAGGGCGCTGCTGCCATGGCCGTGGTGCTGCTGAGCCTCACCATCTTCCTCTTCCTGGTGCAAAAATACTACCTGGAAGCCAAGACGGCGGCCACCCTGACGGGCAAGGCCTCCCGCATGCGCATGCCCATCACCGAAAAGAGCGTCACCCGGCCGCTGACTACTTTGTGCTTTGCCGTGTCGGTGTTCGTGGTATTGATGTACATCGCCATCCCCTTTGGCTCGCTGTTTAAGCTGTGGGGGCGGGATTATTCCCTCACCTTCCGCTGGTATGAACAGCTCATTAAGCAGGACGGCTTCAAGGCCTTCCAGGATTCCTTTGTGCTAAGCATCATCGCCTCCCCCATCACCGCCCTGCTGAGCATGATCATCAGCTACCTGGTGGTAAAGAAACGCTTCCGCGGCCGCGGCTTTATCGAGTTTGTGTCCATCCTGGCCATGGCGGTGCCCGGCACCGTGCTGGGTGTGGGCTTCATCCGCGGGTTTGCCAACGGCGTGTTCCGCACAGGGCTGCTTTCGGGCATCTACGGCACAGGCGCCATCCTGGTGATTGTGTTCGTGGTGCGCTCGCTGCCTGTGGGCACCCGCAGCGGCATCTCTGCCCTGCGGCAGATACACCCCTCCATTGAGGAAAGCGCCTACGACCTGGGCGCCGGTTCGGGCAAGGTGTTTACCTCGGTCACCCTGCCGCTGATTAAGGATTCCTTCTTCAGCGGGCTGGTGACAACCTTTGTGCGCTCCATCACGGCAATTTCTGCCATCATCCTGCTGGTGACGCCCAAGTATCTGCTGATTACCACCCGCATCAACGAGTTTGCCGAAAAGGGCAGCTATGGCATTGCCTGCGCGTACGCCACAATCCTGATTGCTATCGTGTACGCCAGCATCCTGCTGATGAATGTATTCATCAAGTATTTCGGCACATCTAAGCAAGTAAGGGAGGCCAACGCGAATGTCGGATAAGAAAAGCATCAGGCTGGAAAATATTTCCAAGATATACGAGGACCCCAAGACCAAGAAACCCTTCTACGCCGTGAAGGATGTCAGCCTGGACATTGCCCCCGGCGCCTTTGTAACGCTGCTGGGGCCCTCGGGCTGCGGCAAGACCACCACCCTGCGCATGATTGCCGGGTTTGAAAGCCCGGATGAGGGGGAAATTTACCTCGGAGGCGAGGCCATCAACGCCCTGACCCCCAACAAGCGCGACACCGCCATGGTGTTCCAGAGCTATGCGCTGTTTCCCCACTATAATGTGTTTGATAATGTGGCCTATGGCCTGAAGCTGCGCAAGATGGACAAGGACACCATCCACAAAAAGGTGATGGACATCCTGGAACTGGTGGAGATGGGCGGCCTGGAAAGCCGCATGACCAACCAATTGTCCGGCGGCCAGCAGCAGCGTGTGGCCCTGGCCCGGGCCCTGGTGGTGGAGCCGGGGGTGCTGCTGTTTGACGAGCCCTTAAGCAACCTGGACGCCAAGCTGCGGGTCACCATGCGCACGGAGATACGCCGCATCCAGCAGAAGCTGGGCATCACTGCCGTGTATGTCACCCATGACCAGGCGGAAGCCATGAGCCTGTCGGACGAGATTATCATCATGCACAAGGGCGTGGTGGCGCAGATGGGCAGCCCGCTGAACATCTACTACCACCCCAATTCCGAGTTTGTTGCTGATTTTATCGGCGAAGCCAACTTCCTGCCCGCTACACTGGAAAAGGATGAGCAGGGCACCGCCAGCGTCAGCATCCACGGCCAGGTGGCGCAAGTGCTTAACCCTGATGGCATCCCGGCGGGCACCAAGTGCCAGCTGCTGCTGCGCCCCGAGGCGGTGACCATCGGTAAGGAGGGCAGCCTTAAGTGTACGGTAACGCTGTCCTGCTTCATGGGCGCCTACCAGTACTACCAGGTGATGGTGGGGGATACCCTGGTGAAGATCAACGATAACTGCCCCATTAATAAGCATATTTTCAATGTGGGGGACGAAGCCTGGCTGTCCTTCGGCGCCGACTGCGCCCACCTGCTGCCCACGGAAACGAATTAGGATACGAGGGACACCCCCATGGGGGTGTCCAAAAGGGGATTCCAAAGGGATTTCATCCCTTTGGTGGGGCGCGGGGCAAAGCCCCGCCTCCCTCCCCGCAAGCAAAACAGCGCAGCGCATTTTGCGATGGGCAGGACAAGCAAAAAAAGAACGATGCAAGAAACATAACGATTTACGGGGAAGGTATCTTTTTGAAAAAAGATGCCTTCCCCGTACCCCATCCAGAAAAACTTTAACAAGGGTATTCAATATAAAAAGCTGCGGCAGTCTTTTTTCTGCCGCAGCCATTTTTT
>CAYFSQ010000106.1:0-4060 GCA_964345895.1 uncultured Oscillospiraceae bacterium | reverse complement strand
CCCTGGATAAAAAACAGCGTCCCCTCAAAGGCTGTTGACAGGCAAGTAAGCTTGGATAACGCCCAGGACTATATCAATGCCTACCAGTTTTATACGGGGGATCAAGACATTCTCAGCGCAAAGCAGCTGGTCAGCCTGCTGGATAACCCCGATGACAGCCCCAGTCCTTCCTTTGACTTATTAGACAAATGGCTGCAGGATAACGGAAAGGCCAAGGTTTCCATCTATCAACAGGGCATCCGCGCCGCTTACCTGGTGTATGAGATAAGTGAACAAAAAAAGCATGCCGATAAAGATCAATCGGCCCTGACAGCCCATGAACGCCTGGAATTAGCGCAGTGGGCCCTTGCCAACCCCGATGCCGGAGCATCCCTGAGCGAAAGCGAAAAAAAGGACTATGAAACCTTGCTGAACATTTCACAGCAATTTTGCATGGCCCAATCTTTGGGAAAAGATTTTTGCAAAAAGGGGTTCCCCGGCGAAGGGAACTCCTTTTTTCTATAAAGACGGCCTCCAGCAGGCTGTCCTCTCTTTTAATCAGGCTTTGCCCGAATTGTTTACAATTGAGCCAATGTATATCCTATACGCCCGCACCCCCTCTATCCCCCTCATAAATGGCAGGAATGCGCCCAATCCCCCAAAAACGATTGAATAAAGGGTAAATTTCGTTTATAATGTTTTTACTATCGGAAGGAGGCTTAGGATTTGTACAAACTGCTGTTGGTCACCGACCGCGAAGACGTAATCGAAGTCTTTGGACATATCGACAACTGGGGCCAGATGATGTTTCACCCTGTCACCATCATACAGGATGTGCAGGAGGCACTCAGCTACCTGAACGCCCACTCGGTAGACGCCATTGGCTATTCTATCGCCCATGCGGATGTTACAGCTTTGCAGCAGTACATCACAGACCACCCCAGCCTGCCCGTTTTCCAGACCCACCAGCATGACGATATGCTGCACACCGAGCTTTTGCGCATCCGCCGCTTCCTCGACCGCATGCACGCCGACGACAGCGACGAATACTACGAAGAAAAAGTCATCCTGCAAATGCTTCGGGACGAGCTGATGACCCAGCTTTTATCCGGCCAGATTGCCTCGGAGGAGGAGCTGACCAGCCGCATCAAGCTGGTGCGCGCCAACGCCTCCATGACCATGGCCTGCTACCTGTACGATTACGATTTGCCCCAGGGCGAAGTGTACCTGAGCGACCGCTGGCACTACGGCCGCGAGCGGCTGGAAAGCGCGCTGCGCAACAACTTCCTGGGCCGCTTCATCGAGGATGTGTACTACGACGTAACCGTGCTGACAGCCAGGCATATCCGCATTTTTGCCTGCCCCCGCTTTAACACCACCCGCACCAACGAGGAAATACAGCTTTCTGTGGAAGCCCGCATCAACAAAGTGGTGGAGGATGTGAAAAACTACCTGGATCTGGACCTGCATCTGGAACAGGTGACAAAGCTTAACAACATCACCGCCCTGATCAACTACAACAGCTAATAAGGAGAGAATAAAATGGGACTGTTTGATCTGCTAAAAGGCCAGTTAATCGACGTTATCGAGTGGACGGATTCTTCCAGCAACACCATGGTGTACCGCTTTGACGATGGCGGCAAGGAAATTATGATGGGCGCCCAGCTGACCGTGCGGGAAAGCCAGGTGGCGGTGTTTGTCAACGAAGGCCGCATTGCCGACGTGTTCCAGCCCGGCAGGTACGAGCTGAGCACCCAGAACATGCCCATCATGACGGCGCTGAAAAGCTGGAAATACGGCTTCAACTCCCCCTTTAAGAGCGAAGTATACTTTGTCAACACCCGCCAGTTCCTGGATTTGAAGTGGGGCACCAGCAACCCGGTGATGATGCGCGATAAGGACTTTGGCATGATCCGCCTGCGTGCCTTTGGCATCTACTCCTTCAGGGTGTCCGACCCCGTCACCTTCCTGAAGGAAGTGTTCGGCACCAGCGCCCTGTTTACCGTAGAGGGCGTGGAAGGCCAGATGAAGCGCACCATCGTGTCCTCCCTAAGCGACGTGCTGGCCCAGAGCAACATCCCCGCCTTGGACCTGGCCGCCAACTATGTGGAGCTGAGCGAGCAGGCTCTGCACCTGATTGCCCCCCGCCTGGCGCCCCTGGGCCTGAAGCTTGAATCCTTCGTGATTGAGAATGTCTCCCTGCCCCAGGAAGTCGAGCAGGCCATGGACCGCCGCACCAGCATGGGCGTGGTGGGCGACATGGGCAAGTACACCCAGTTCCAGGCCGCTGAAGCCCTGCGGGAATCTGCCAACAACGAAGGCGGCATGGCAGGCATGGGCGCCGGTATGGCCGCCGCCATGGCCATGGGCAATGTGATGAGCAACGCCATGAATCAGAGCCAGCAGCCTGCCGCGGCCCCCGCCGCGCCCCAGGCTCAAGTGGCCTGCACCAACTGCGGCGCGGGCATCCAGCCCGGCAGCAAGTTCTGCCCCGAGTGCGGCGCCAAACAGGGCGCCACCCCCTGCATCAGCTGCGGCCAGCCCCTGGACGCCGCCGCCAAGTTCTGCCCCGAGTGCGGTGCGAAACAGGGTTAACATGACTTGAGGTCACCCACAACGCACCGCTCCCCTTTGGGGAGGGTGCGTTTTTCTATGAAATGCGCAAAGGAGTTTCCTATGGAAGATAACCTGATTACCCCCTGCCCCGGTTTTCCCATTTTAGAGTACGATGAGGACCATTCCCTCATCATCCCCAATACCCAGAACGAGCTGCTGCGCGACTTAAACGGCGTGGACACCTGCGTGATGACCTTTTTTCCGGGGCTGAAGGATCACCCCACCAGCCAGCGGTTTGAGGATTTGTACCGCTTCTATTCCGGCGGCGCCCAGCTGATGCAGTATGTGTACAACGATTCCCTGGTGGTGGCCAACCTGCCCGGCGGCGCGGCCCCTGCCGCCGCCCTGATGGAGGAGCTGATCTCCATCGGCATCACCCGTTTCCTGTGCATCGGCAGCGCCGGGTTGATCGATAGCACCTTTGACACCAACAGCCTGCTGGTGGTCACCGAGGCCATCCGGGATGAGGGCGCCAGCTACCACTACCTGCCCGCTGGCGAAGCCGCCTACACCAGCCCCCTGCTTAGGGAGCAGCTGAAGGACAGCCTGACCCGCCAGGGCGTCCCCTTTGCCGAGGGCAAGGTGTGGACCACCGATGCCTTCTACCGGGAGACCCCCGCCCGGGTAAAGCGCAGGCAGGCGGAAGGCGCCATCGCCGTGGAGATGGAATGCTCCGCCCTGTGTGCCGTGGCCCAGCGCCGGGGGGTGGAGTTTGCCCAAGCGCTGTTCTTCAGCGACAGCCTCCACTCTGAAGTATGGAGCGGGTTTTCCCGCAACTATCCCGAAATGCGCCTGAAGGCATTGAACCTGCTGCTGGAAACGGGCCTGGAGCTGGCGGGGCTGATGTAAAAAGGACGGAAAAAGGATATGGATAGGCGTATCATCCGGGACATCACCAATTTTCTGTTTATACAGGATGAGCTGCAGCCCAGCGACATCCTGTTTCTGCCCGGCCACAGCTCGGTGGAGCCGGCAGAAGCCGGTGCCGCAGCCTACCACCAGGGCTTGGCGCCGCTGATCCTTTGCAACGGGCGCTTCAGCATCAAGACGGGGCAGTTCCCCGGCCCCAACCTGCGGGCAGACCTCTATCCCCCGCCCTACACCACCGAGGCGGACTTCTTTAAGCAAATCCTGATGCACCACGGCGTGCCTAAGGAGGCCATTTTAACCGAGGGCTTTTCCGGCTACACCAAGCAAAACGGCGAGTTTGCCCGGGAAACCCTGGATGCCTTAAACATACACCCCAAGTCGGCGCTGATTATCTGCCGCTCCCTCCACGCCCGCCGCTGCCTGCAGGCCTACCAGCTGTACTTCCCCGACACCCTTTTCCATGTGCGGGGAGTAGATTGCCACAACATGCCGCCCCGGGACAGCTGGTGGACAACAGAGCGCGGTGTCAGCATGGTGCTGGGCGAACTGCGCAAATGCGGCGAACAGTTCGTGAAGGAGATGGAGGGGTACGGGG
>CAYFSQ010000105.1:0-4064 GCA_964345895.1 uncultured Oscillospiraceae bacterium | reverse complement strand
TATATTAAAAGCACTTAGATGGAATAAAACAGACCGCCAAAGTTTGACGGTCTGTTACTTTCATATAAATTTTAGCTGTTATAAAACTCGGAAAACTGATACAACCTTGCCCAGAACTTCTACAAAGGGCGTATAGATAGGTGCCATGGTGGAGTTTTCTGGTTGCAACCTGAAGTGGCCGTTTTCCTTAAAATAACGCTTTACCGTGGCGTCTCCTTGAAGCAAGGCAACAACAATGTCACCATTATTTGCTGTGGATTGGCGGTGCACAACAATGGTGTCGCCATGCATGATCCCTACATTCATCATGCTATCACCGCGCACGGTAAGCGCAAAATGTTCTCCTTTGCCCATCATAAAGGATGGTAGCTCCAGGTAATCATCATAATTCTCTTCTGCCAATATGGGCGAACCAGCTGCAACCGGACCAAGAAGAGGAATGGACACAAGGTTCTTTTCTTTGTCATCATCGTGGAGGATCTCCATCGCCCGCGGCTTCATGGCATCTCTTCGCAGTAAACCCTTATTCTCAAGCCTCTTTAGGTGCCCATGCACCGTAGAGGTGGACTTTAAGCCAACGGCATCACAAATTTCCCGGACAGAGGGGGGATAGCCTCTCAAGGCGATTTGTTCCTTGATATAATCCAGGATAAACTGTTGCGTTTCACCGCGAGAACGTTTCTGTTTGCCTGCTTCTATCGACATTCTAATCCCTCCTGTCTGATTTTTTCTATTATACCACGCAAACACTTGTTTGCAAAGCGTTAATTCTCATCTGTTTGTTCGCCTTCTGGCTGTGTGCTGATTTCCGGCAAAACAATTCTCTTGGCGGCTTCCCTTTTTCTCTGATCTGTCATAGCAGCATAGTGCCTTCGGGTGGTATTAACATCAGAATGCCCCAATGCATCCGCTACCAGGTATATATCTCCTGTTTCCTGGTATAGGTTGGTACCAAATGTGCTTCTTAATTTGTGGGGACTTATTTTTTTCTTAAGGGGGGCAGCAATTTGAGCATACTTTTTTACCATATTTTCAACGGCACGTGTGGTGATGCGTCGCTTCTGCAGGGACAGGAAAAGCGCAGTTTCGTGACCTGAAAGAGGGGATATCTGCACTCTTTCTTCCAAATAATCCCGTAAAACTCGCTTAACTTGGTTGGAATAATAAAGAATGGTTTGATCCCCACCCTTACGCAGCACAGTAAATGCGTTCTTATCCAGGTCAAGATCGTTGATATCAAGCCCTACTAGTTCGCTGACGCGTACACCCGTTCCCAGGAAGAGTATCAATATGGCTAAATCTCGCTTCCGGGTTGATTCTAGGTAGGCTTTCTGTTTGCCGCTTAAGCCATTGCCCGTCATGACGGTATCTATCATTTCCTGCACCTCGTCATTCTCCAGATACAGGATAGGCTTTTCCCGTTTTTTGGGTAAGGAGACCAAGGTAGCAATGTTGGCTGGAATCATTTCATTTTTAAACAGATAATCAAACAAGGAACGGATAGAGCATAGCTTGCGCATAATGCCCAATTCGTTATTCTGGATAAAAACAGGGGAGATGCCCGCACCTTTTGGTGTGTCGTTTTTTGTGTACTGCAATAAGTACTCCTGGAACCCCTCAATATCTCGAGCAGTAATTAGCGCTATTTCTTCAGTTGTCATTAACTCAGGCTTACTATTCGCAAAAGAAAACCGTTCTGAGGTGAGATAAAAGAAGAAGAGACGCAAATCATATGCATAGGCCAGACGCGTCAAAGCGCTGGTTGTTTGAGAGATGGACCGAAAATAATCAGTACAGACAGGAGGAAGCTTTTTTAAAAGCGATTTGATCCGCTCATTATGCTTATGGGACTGCATTTTATGATAACTGATGGGCTGTGCCAAGAATGTACCTCCTAAAACTAAGTTGTTTGTAAGTGATTATTCTACCCATGATGGGGGATTCTGTGTTCAGGTGGAAAATAATCGCTTAGAATCGACGACCGGGACAGAGACGCTGCAGGATGATTAATACAGCAAGGATAACTATTGCCATATTAGAATCAAATTCTAAATGATCAATGCCCAGCTTTGTTGAGAGAATCGCTGTGAAGAATCATTCGTTGCACTAGACATCAAACGCAAACATGCAAGAAGGGTTTGTGCAGCAGCAAAAACAAAGAAAGGCGTTTGCCTTTTAATAATCCTACCATATAGCCCTAAAAAATACAATACTATTCGTAAAAGATGCCTTTTGCGAATAGTATAAAAGATTTCCTATAAGTGACGTTAACTATTTGTCAGCTAAATTTGATGAAACAGCATTCCCCTGTACTGATGGTTCGGTGTTCATGGCCACATATTTTTGTATCTCTGCTTTGGCCAGTTCATCGCAACGGTTATTCTCTTCGTGATCTGCATGACCTGGTACTTTATGGAAAGATACGGACTCGTGGCGACGAATGGTCAGCAACAATAGCTTCCACAGATCCTGGTTTTCTACAGGTTTCTTATCCGAAGTGTGCCACCCATTCCTCTGCCAGTTGTCCAGCCATTTTTTCTCAAATGCATTGACAACATAGGTTGAGTCTGAATGTACATGCACGATGCACCGTTCTTTCAGCGCGCCCAGACCGCTGATCACAGCAAACAACTCCATCCGGTTATTGGTTGTCATAGACATATTGCCGCTGATTTCTTTTTTATGGGCCCCAAACTGGAGGATGGCTGCCCATCCCCCAGGTCCGGGATTGCCTGAACAAGCACCATCAGTATAGATGTGCACCGTTTTGGCTTGTTTTACATTCTCTTTGTTACTCAAGCGTTGGTTACCAATTCCTGGGTGTCGCGAGCGATGACAATTTCCTCATTCGTCGGTACGACAAGGATTTTAACCTTGCTATCATCAGCAGATATATCTGCTTCCTTGCCCCTGATTTTATTCTTTTCTTCATTGATTTTAGCGCCAAGGAATTCCATATCCTTCATCACAGCGGAGCGAAGCTCGGGGCCATTCTCCCCAATGCCTGCAGTAAATACAATCGCATCTACACCGCCCATGACGGCTGCATAGGCACCAATGTACTTCTTAATGCCCATTTCAAGCATATCCAGCGCATACTGTGCTTCCTGGTTGCCTTCTGCAGCGGCATCTTCCACATCACGCATGTCGCTGCTGACGCCGCTGATGCCCAGCAGACCGCTTTTCTTGTTGAGAATCTCTAGCATTTCGTTGATGTCCAGATTCTCATTGTTCATAATAAACTGCAGCACTGCGGGGTCCAGGTTTCCACTACGGGTGCCCATCAGAAGACCCTCAAGAGGCGTAAGGCCCATGCTTGTGTCCACACATTTGCCATGATCAACTGCAGAAATGGAAGATCCATTGCCTAAATGGCAGGTGATAATGCGCAAATCTTCTTTCTTTTTGCCCAGGACTTCCGCTGCACGCTGACTTACATAGCGATGGCTGGTACCGTGGAAGCCATAGCGGCGCACGCGCAAGCGTTTGTAGTACTCCATCGGCACACCGTACAAATAGGCCTTAGGAGGCATTGTTTGATGGAAAGAGGTGTCAAATACTGCCACCATGGGGGTGTTGGGCATAACTTCCCGACAAGCTTCGATGCCCATCAGGTTGGCCGGGTTGTGTAAAGGACCAAGGGGGATATTTTCCTTAATGGCTTCGATAACGGGCTCAGTAATAATGACGGAGGCGGTAAACTTCTCTCCCCCATGCAGCACACGGTGACCGACTGCGCTGATTTCGTCCATGTTCTTTACCACGCCATGGTTATCATCCGTCAGCGCTTTCAGCATATATTCGCTGGCGATAATGTGGTTTTTCATGGGCGTCTCAAAAACGTGTTTTTCTCCATTTACGCGCTGTGTCAGTTTGCTGCCCTCGATACCAATGCGTTCAATCAGACCTTTTGCCAGCGTCTTTTCATCCTGCATATCAATCAATTGATACTTTAGTGAAGAAGAGCCAGCGTTAACAATCAGTATTTTCATTGTTCAATCCCCCATGTATGATATTCTGTTAATGATTATACAACACTTCGCCAAAAAAGAAAAGAAGGCAGG
>CAYFSQ010000104.1:0-4095 GCA_964345895.1 uncultured Oscillospiraceae bacterium | reverse complement strand
GGTTTGGGCAAAGCCCAAAGATAAAAGCCAGGAAAACAGCGAAGCGAATTTTCCGATTCACAACGCAAAAAAGAAGGCGAAGACTGCATGTCTCCGCCTTCTCTTTATTTACCATTACACTTGCTTCATTTTCTCCAGCGTGGTGCGAAACTCATCCTGTACAGCCTTTAATGCTTCCGGATTCTCAATTAAATCATAAGCAGTGGCTGCCAAAATTTTCGCCGAATAGATGATTGCATCATGGGCTGCCTTTGTCTTGCCGGCATCCAGATACTCCTGGGAGTGGGAGGCTGTGCCATCCGGCACAAAGGCGATGCGCAAGCAGGAGCCCGGCAGAACATACGTTACATCCCCAAAGTCGGTGGAGCCCGTTTTTTCGCGCGCGCCCTTTATGTTGGGTGCGCCAATGCTTTTTGCATTGTCCATAATCAACTCGTTCAGCGAGTGGACAGGCACCTTGCTCTCCCGGTTCATTAACGGCGAATTGATAATTTCATAGGAAGTTTCCGTCATCAAAGACGCACCTTCAACAACTTTTTTGAAGCGTTCCCAGATGGTTTCCAGATACGTGCTGTTATAGCTGCGCAGGTAGAAGGAGCCCTTCGCATGGGCCGGAACAACATTTGCAGGCCCACCTGCGTCAACCACCGTATAGTGTATGCGTGTGTCTTCTTTTACATGCTCCCGCATATACTCCAGCCCTTGGAACGTCAGCAGCAATGCATCCAGCGCGCTGCGTCCCTGTTCGGGTTTTAAGGCTGCATGTGCGCTTTTTCCTTTGAAGATTACCTCAATGCTCTTCATCGCCATGGACTTCACATCGACCTGGGTTGCAGGGCCGCCATGCATCATCAAGGCAACATCCAGTTCATGGATGAATCCATCGTCGAGCATGATACGCTTTCCTGCGCCCCCTTCTTCCCCAGGGGTGCCGTACACAACCAAGGTATAGGGTTTCCCCTGCAAAGCATGTTTAAGGGCTTCTGCCGCGCCGAGGATTGCCGGCCCCTGCATCTGATGGCCACAGCCATGGCCCATGGGCAGCGCATCATACTCAGCAAGCAGGCCAATGGTTGGTCCCCCGTCCCCATGGGAAAAAGTCGCCTTAAACGCTGTTGGAAGAGAGCCCAGACCCCTTTGAACATTGAAGCCTTCCTTCTCCAAACGTCTGCAAAGGAGGTCCGCGGCAAATTCTTCCTTGAACATGAGTTCAGGTCTGTCATAGATTTGATCGCTCATCACAATCAGTTCATCTTTGACTTGGTCGATGTATTGATACAGCTTCTCTTTCATTCTTTACTCCATTACACGTGGTTGAACAAGGGCGCCAGCAGAACAAACACACAGGACAGAACATACCAGATAACAAACAGCTTCCAGAAGAAGGAAACCCACTTTTCATAGGGAACATTGGCAGCGCCCAGAATGCCCATCAGCGCCGATGAAGTGGGAACCATGTAGTTACCAAACCCATCCCCCATGCAGAATGCAGTAATAACAGTCTGACGGCTCATCCCAATGGTATCGGCTATCGGCAGGAACACAGGCATAACAACGGCAGCCTGGCCGGAACCGGATGTTAACACGATATTGATAAGATAGTTTGTCGTCAGCATGCTGATGCCTTGCAGGGGCTTGGGCAGCGCAGTAATGACGCCAATCATCGCGTTGATTACAGTGTCAATAATCATACCCGCTGCCATGATGTCGCCAATTGCGCGGGCAATACCGATAATCATCACAGCGCCCATCATCTTCTTGACACCTTCGGTGAAGTCTTTGGCAATCTCGCCAAGCTTGGAGCCCGCCAGAAGACCCGAGGCAATGCCCAGCACCATGAATGCGGCAGCCAGCTCACGCATGCCCCAATCCCAATTTGCGCCGCCAACAACAACCAATACCATGGTCGCAAAGAGCAGAATAATAATCAGGGTTTTCCGGATGGTCATTCCGCCGAAGGAATCAAGGGACTTTCCCTCAAATACATTGTTGGTTTTATCCAGCTCATACACGGGGCTCAGCTGCGGGTTTTTCTTGATACGCCTTGCGTACCACATCAAGTATACAATGGAGACAATCATGTACACCACGAAAATCAAGAAACGATACTCAAGCCCGGAGTAGAGTTCGAGACCGGCAATGCCTTGGCTGAGCAGCGTTGTGCTGGGCTGGAACATGCCAGAAGAAAAGCCGACCGCACCACCCAGAATAATGATGGCCGCACCTACCATAGAGTCTAGCCCCAGGGAAAAAGCAATCAGCACCGTTAGCGGCGCAAAAGCAATAAAGGTGTTGACCCCAATGGTTGTACTCAGCGCACCAAACATCAGCATCAGGATGGGGATAAACCAAATTCCCTTATCCTTCAGCTTGGAAACAACTTTCGCAACAGCGGACTGGAACGCGCCGCTCTTGGTAATAATGGAAAACGCAGCGCCAGAGAACATAATCATCATCAGCAGTGCTGCATTCTTAATGAATCCATCCACAACCAAGGAGGGCATCTTAATCAGGGAAACTGCGTGACTGTCAATCTGATGGAAGGAATCTGCCACAATAACAGTCTTTCCCTCTTCATTCTTCACGCGCTCGTATTGGCCTGCCGGAACTATCCACGTCAGGACCGTTACAATAAGTACCATTGCCATCAGCAATACCAGGGAGTGGGGTGCCTTAAACCTTTTTTTCACCTTTGCAGTTTCCATGGAGAAATCCCCCTTAATGAATATTACCATCGCCCATAAGGAACGATTAGCGGCTTTTCCATCTGACAGTGCTTATAAACACATGTCAGCGTTTCATTTATTAAGGACAGATTATCCATCCCCAGTTATTATGTCAATGTATTTATTTTTATCAATATTATAACCTTTTCTTATGTTCAATGGGTCAGGCTAACCAACACCTGCTCCAAGCGATTCAAGAGGCATAAAAATTGAGGGGATGGATGGTCATCCTGCAGGTAACCCATGATGTACTCTGTATCCTCACTTTCCTGCTGCAGAGGAACGTGCAGCACATCAGGGATGGAAGACATGCTGCCAATATAGCCCGAGCGATTGAATGCCACCCCAATCCCCTGTGATACAAGGCGGATGGCCGACTCAATGTTGCGTATCAGTAGGGTTTTTTGCGGAATAAAATGATGCTGCGCAAACATCTTGTCACATGTCATGCGGATGCTCTGGTTGGGATGCTGCAGGATAAACCTTTCCTCCTTAGCGCAGTGCAGGTCGATGGATGGTTGCCCCTTCTTGTCCTGCTTAACCATACCGGCCAGCTCACTTTTGGCATGCATGGCCAAAAGAAGGGACTCATTGCTGATTAAGCGGTACTGAACACCTGGTTCCCTTCTTTCCACGCTGCAAATCATGATATCTATTTTCTGTTCTACCAGCATCCGATACAGGCCTTCATAGTTGCTTTCCTCAACAATGGGCTCGATCTGCGGATACTCTACCAGCATCATCCGTAAAATATCCCCCAGGATGATGGGCGATCTGCGGGTTTGAATGCCAATGCGTATCCTGCCCTTGATGCCGCGGTTGATGAGGCTGTGATCCAGGTTGAAAGCGTCCTGAAGCGCCAGCATCTGACGTGCTCGTGCAAGGTAGATTTCCCCTAAAAAGGTCGGTACATACACACTGTTCCTGCGTTCAAACAGCGTGCCCATCCGCTCCTCCAGCGCTTTGATGTAGGCGCTGAGCGCTGGTTGGCTGATAAACAGCTTCTCTGCTGCCAAGGTCATATTGCCCAGGTCCGCCAGCGCCACAACATAGCTTTGTTCTTTTAAAAACATACTTTCTCCTTTGGTTTTCTGAGTGAACGAGGGAATCACAGATGCTCTGAATCTTTATTTTTTCCGCAACGAAGGGCACCGGCAACCTTGCACAGCCGCAAATACAATGAATGCATCCGGCCACAGGTCAGCTCTTAAAAAACCATAATTTACTTCCAGTGTAATAACAAACGCACTCTGCCAAGAAGCCAGAGTGCGTTTGTTGTCCTTTAATATCTCAACTACTTGCAGAGATTATTCGCGGCATCAATACGTTATCGCGCACACCAGGCCGCCCATGTTGTCGGTGGAGACAA
>CAYFSQ010000103.1:0-4185 GCA_964345895.1 uncultured Oscillospiraceae bacterium | reverse complement strand
CGGAATCCGCCGCTGCGCGGCGGCTAATGTAATTCATATGCTCCACTCAAAAATAAAGAATGACAAGGAGCAGAACAATAAAAAAACCACACCCCCATCACCTACCCGCGCACCTGCCGAACCCAAAACAAACGCAAGCCCCCGCTTGCGTTTGAGAGGAGGGATTCCGTAGCGAACGCTCCCGATGGGCTTCGCCCATCGGGTAGGAAGCGAAGGATATCCCGACGACGATTGACTTCCCGCACCTCACCCTATATACTGTAGTCCCTGAACCCCTGTCGGGAAGAAAACCACAACATATTGTATACAAAGGAAAGGTCCCTATGAGCCATTTACACATGCCCCGGGAGATTATCAAACGCAGCGGTAAAGTAGAGCGCTACAACGGCGAAAAAATAACAAACGCCCTGCGCAAGGTGTTCGCCGCCACCCAGGCCCCCTGCGGGGAGGATTGCCTGAAAGGCCTGCTGAAGCGGGTGGAAGAATTAATGCAGGGCGTTGAGCCCTTCAGCGTAGAAAAAGTGCAGGACATGGCGGAGCGCGCCCTGATGGAAGCCGGGTATTTTGACCAGGCCAAGGCGTACATCCTCTACCGGGAAACCCGCCGCAAAAAGCGGGAAGAGCGCAAGAAGTTAAGCGCCTTCTTCCCGGATTTTGACGCCCTTGGCCCCGTGCTGCTGGGCATAGAGAAGGATTTCCCCGAGGAAGCCTACGATATCGGCATCCTGCACCGCAAATTCTTATCCCTCTACAAGGAGGACAAGGACCTGCCCGAGCGCATGGGGCTGCTGACCCGCTCTGCCATTGAGCTGACGGACAAGGAAGCCGCCAAGTGGGAGATGATTGCCGGTCGGCTGTTCAACTGCTTCTACCTGCACCAGATGCAGGGCCGCATGGACAGCCTGGGGCTGCATACCTTCAGCGAGAAGGTGGAATACCTGACGGCCCAGGGCCTGTACGCCCCCCAAACCCTGCAAACCTACCTGCCCCAGGAGCTGGAGCAGGCCGCCGCCTTCATGCAGCCCGAGCGGGACAAGCTGCTGCCCTATTCCGGTCTGGAACTGCTGACCAAGCGCTATGTTATCAGCGACCGGGCCCACCGGCCCCTGGAAACCATCCAGGAAATGTACCTGAACATCGCCCTGTTTTTGGCCATCCCCGAGGAAAAAGGCCAGCGCCTTGCCTGGGCAAAGCGGTTTTACGACATGCTCTCCACCCTGAAGGTGACCATGGCAACCCCCACCCTGGCCAACGCCCGCAAGCCCTTCCACCAGCTAAGCTCCTGCTTTATAGACACGGTGCCTGACGATTTGCAGGGCATCTACCACAGCATTTCCAACTTCGCCAATGTATCCAAGTTTGGCGGCGGTATGGGGCTGTACTTTGGCAAGGTGCGCAGCCACGGCTCGGATATCCGGGGCTTTGAGGGGGCCGCCGGCGGCGTCATCCGCTGGATTCGCCTGGCCAACGACACCGCCGTGGCGGTGGATCAGCTGGGGGTGCGCCAGGGGGCTGTGGCCGTGTACCTGGACGTATGGCACCGGGATCTGCCGGAGTTTTTGCAGCTGCGCACCAACAACGGTGACGACCGCATGAAGGCCCACGACGTATTCCCCGCGGTGTGCTACCCGGATTATTTCTGGCGCCAGGCGGAGGAAAACATCGAGGGGGACTGGCATCTTTTTGACCCCCACGAAATTGAAACCCGCAAGGGCTACTGCCTGGAGGACTCCTTCGGCAAGGATTGGGAGCAAAAATACCTGGACTGCGTCAACGACCAGCGCATCAGCCGCCGGGTGATTCCCATCAAGGACATTATCCGCCTGATTATCAAAAGCGCCGTGGAAACGGGCACCCCCTTTGCCTTCAACCGGGACCTGGTCAACGAAGCCAACCCCAACAAGCACAAGGGCATCATCTACTGCTCCAACCTGTGCACCGAGATTGCCCAGAACATGAGCGCCGTCAGCCAGGTAGAACAAAGGGTAGAAGTGGTGAACGGCGAAACCGTGGTGGTGCAGGTAACCAAGCCGGGGGACTATGTGGTGTGCAACCTGGCGAGCCTGAACCTGGGCAAGATAGACGTGGACGACCAGCAGGAGATGCAGGAGATTATCTCTTCCTCCGTGCGGGCGCTGGACAATGTGATTGCCCTGAACTTCTTCCCCGTGCCCTACGCAAAAATCAACAACGAATTGTACCGCCCCATCGGCCTGGGGGTGTCGGGCTACCACCATCTGCTGGCGCTGAAGAAAACCCCCTGGGAGTCGGAGGAGCACCTGGCCCTTGCCGACAGGGTGTTTGAGGACATCAACTACTACACCATCTTAGCCAGCCACCAGAACGCCCTGGAAAAGGGCCGCTATGCCTACTTTGAAGGCAGCGACTGGCAGACGGGGGCCTACTTTACCCAGCGGGGCTACAACAGCGAGCGCTGGCTAAATCTTAAAGAGCAGGTCGCCCAGGGCGGTTTGCGCAACGGCTACCTGCTGGCCATTGCCCCCACCAGTTCCACCAGCATTATTGCCGGCACCACCGCGGGCATTGACCCCATCATGAGCCGCTTTTACTACGACGAAAAGAAGAACGGCCTCATCCCCCGGGCTGCGCCGGACCTAAGCATGGCCACCTGGTGGTTCTACAAGGATGCCCACCTCATCAACCAGACCTGGTCGGTGCGGGCAGGGGGCGTGCGCCAGCGGCATATCGACCAGGCCCAGAGCATGAACCTGTACATCACCAACGATTACACCTTCCGGGAAATCCTCAACCTGTACCTGTTGGCCAACAAGTGCGGCGTGAAGACGCTGTACTACATCCGCTCCAAATCCCTGGAGGTGGAGGAGTGCGAAAGCTGCGCAACCTGATCAAACGGACGGGAAAATAAAGGAGAGCATCATGAGCAAGTTAGTTAAAAAGCCCCTGTTCAACCCCCAGGGGGATACCGAGATTGCCCTGCGCCGCATGATTGGCGGCAACCCCACCAACCTCAACGACTTTAACAACATGAAGTATCAGTGGGTCAGCGGCTGGTACCGCCAGGCCATGAACAACTTCTGGGTACCGGAGGAAATCAACCTGGCGCCGGATAAAAAGCAGTATCCCCTTTTGCCCCCCGCCGAGCGCCGGGCCTATGATAAAATCCTCTCGTTTTTAATCTTCCTGGACTCCATCCAGACGGCCAACCTGCCCAACATCGGCGAGTACATCACCGCCAACGAGGTCAACCTGTGCATCGCCATCCAAACCTTTCAGGAGGCCATCCACTCCCAAAGCTACAGCTACATGCTGGACTCCATCTGCGAACCCCAGGAGCGGGACGCCGTGCTCTTCCAGTGGAAGGATGATGAAATGCTGCTCAAGCGCAACACCTTCATTGGCGATCAGTACAACCGCTTCCAGGAGGAAAAAAGCCTCATCAACTTTATGCGGGTCATCATCGCCAACTACATCCTGGAGGGCGTGTACTTCTATTCCGGCTTTATGTTCTTTTACAACCTGGGCCGCAACAACCGCATGCCCGGCTCGGTGCAGGAAATCCGCTACATCAACCGGGATGAGAACACCCACCTGTGGCTGTTTAAAAACATCGTCAACGAACTGCAAAAGGAAGAGCCCGAGCTGTTCACCCCGGAGCTGAAAGACATGTACCGGGAGATGATCAAAGAAGGCTGCGAACAGGAAATCGCCTGGGGCAAGTACGTGATTGGCGAAGACATCCAGGGCTTGACAGGCCAGATGGTCACCGACTACATCCAGTACCTGGGCAACCTGCGCTGCCGCGGACTGGACCTGGACCCCATCTACGAAGGCCACGAGCTGGAGCCCGACAGCATGAAGTGGGTCAGCCAATACTCCAACGCCAACATGATCAAAACCGACTTCTTCGAAGCCCGCAGCACCGCCTACGCCAAATCCAGCGCCCTGGTGGATGATTTGTGAGGGACATTATCTGGTTGATGGACAGGCCATAGTAATTAAGTGAAGTAGCCTATAACCATACACTCTTTAAGCGCTCTTGTGAGCGCTTTTTTCATCCGTTGGCTTATCCGCATGAAGTTTTACATTTAAATACTGGCAATACCGGCCAGTTTTCTTTAGAATTGTATGAGGCGATAATCAATTCCCAACCACGAAAAGAGGTCCGTATGAAAATAAAAGGTTTCCGATATTTCCTGTTGGTGG
>CAYFSQ010000102.1:0-4228 GCA_964345895.1 uncultured Oscillospiraceae bacterium | reverse complement strand
GTACGGGGAAGGGATTTTTTCAAAAATCCCTTCCCCGCATCGTTCATCTTATTTAATTTTGCTGCTTGTTACTTCACAACAGTAATGCGCCCCTGGGGCTGCGCATACTGCTCGCCCACCACGCCGCCCAGCACGGTGGTGGTGTAGTTGACCAGGGCATCCTCCAGGGCGACGCCTGTCTTGTAGCCGCTGGTGGCGTTGGGGTAACGGAAGGCATAGTAGGTATCGCCGCCGGCGGCAGTAAAGTCGTTGGTGGCGATGGTGTAGATGGCATCCAGGGCAAAGGGCTGGCCGCCAACGGACTCAATGGTAACGCGGCTGCCGGGGTTTAAGGGCTTGTAGTAGGTGGAGTCGGGGTACTGTTCGCCGTTTTCATAGGCCTTGGTGGTATCCACGGTGAACACAATACCCGCCACCTGGGGGAAGGCGCCAATGGCCTTGGGGGTGGAGTGGGTGGCCGCTTCCAGGGCTTCCAGCAGTTCGGCGCCTGTTACATCCAGCACAGACACTTCGTTGCCAAAGGGGAATACGGTTTTCATGTCATTCATGGTGATGTCGCCAATCTGGATGCTGGCACGGATGCCGCCGCCGTTGGTGACCGCGGCGACCACCTTGTCGCCCAGGGCCTGCTGCGCTGCCCACAGGATGGCATCGGCGGCAAAGTCGCCCAGGTTGGTTTCTTCAGTGCGGTTGCCGGGGTCGCGCTCGCCGTTGAGCAGCACTTCGGTCTTGGCAAAGGCCTTGGACAGCTCGTCGCTGACGGCCTTGGCCATGGCGTTGATTTCGGCATTCACTTCTTCGTCCAGCTTGGCGGTCAGCAGCACGGAGTACAGCGCGCCGTCCACCTCAGCCTGGGCACTCTTCTTGAGGCTGTTGAACAGGCTGGCAGAGAACTTTTCGCCGTCGTATTCTACGACGCCCAGGCTCTGGCTGTAGCTGCCGGTGGATACAACCAGGGTTTCGCCCACGGTTTCACCCTTTTCGTACACGGTGTGGCTGTGGCCGTCAATCAGCAGGTTGATGCCCTGCACCTTTTCCAAAAGGTCCTGCATGCGGTTGGGGGCGCTCTCTTCGGAGGAGCCCAGGTGGCTCATCAGCACGACGATGTCGGCGCCTGCTTCCTTCAGCGCGGCAACCTGCTTGTTGGCTTCCTCCATCAGGGCATCGCCTTGCAGGAAGTCCACACCCCGCACCTTGTCGGGGTGCGCCTTGGTGAGGGTTTCGGGGGTGGTCAGGCCAAAGACGCCCACCTTCATGCCGTTGGACATCTCAAACACTTTGTTGGCCTGGAAGGTTACTTCACCGCCGGTGGCAGCAGAGTTGAGGATGTTGGCAGACAGAATGGGGAACTTGGCTTCGCCGACAATCTGCTTTAAGTTGTCCACGCCCCAGTCAAACTCGTGGTTGCCGGGGGTCATGGCGTCGTAGCCGGCCAGGTTCATAAAGGTGATGGCATTTTTGCCCATCTCCAGGTTCACCAGGGGTGTGCCCTGGGTGGCATCGCCTACGTCCAGCAGCAGCACGGCATGGCCGGCAGCTTCCAGATCTTTCTTGTACTGGGCGATGGCAGCATAGCCCAGCACGCCGCCTGCGGGGTCGGCCACAGCGCGGCCGTGGATGTCGTTGGTGTGCAGAATATAAAGCTTGGCCGGGGCCTTATCCGTGGCCAGGGCACTCGCGGTGCCCAGCAGCAGCGCCAGCACCAACAGAAGGGATAGAATTTTCTTCATGGGAGAACCACCTTTCATTGTTGTTCATATGGATTATACACGCAAATGTGCCGGGCTTTCCGACCCGCAGGCACATTTCATACCAATTTCGGGAGAATTTCAAACAGCATTACCCTTGCTTGTGCAGCATGTCCATCAACTGAAGGGTATCTTCGCCCCCGCTGGTCATAAAGCGGGTGGTGCCGGGGGTCTTTTTGTCGGTGTACAGATCCTTTTCTGTTAAGGCAGCGTTCAGCTCCTCCAGGGTCAGGGTGCTGCCGTCGATAAACTGGGTTTCTTCGGGGAAGAATTCCGCGATGGCGCTTTGCAGGAAGGGGTAGTGGGTGCAGCCCAGGGCCACCACATCAATCTTTGTGTTAAGGTACGGCTTCAGCAGCCCTTCCAGGTGGGCATGCAGCCGGGGGCCGGACAGCTCGCCCTTTTCTACAAACTCCATCAGCCCGGGGCAGCCCAGCAGCAATACATGCTGGCCGTCGGTTTCCATCAGCTGAAGCACAGCCTTGGTTTTCACGGTGTTGGGGGTGCCCATCACCAGGATTTCGCCGTCCTTGCGCAGCTTTTGCGCCGGGCGGATGGCAGGCAATATGCCTACCACGGGGATGGGCAGCTCCTTTTGCATGGCGGCAAGGGCAATGCCTGTCGCTGTGTTGCAGGCGATTACCAATGCCTTGATGCCCTGCTGCATCAATTCCTGGGCGGCGGCGCGCACCAGGCTGATCACCTGCTCTTCCGGCTTGGTGCCGTAGGGGGCATTGCCGCTGTCGCCGTAGAGAATAAAGTCTTCATAGGGGAGGGCTTTGCGCGCCGCGTTCAGTACGCTGACGCCGCCGACACCGCTGTCTAAAAAGCCAATGGGTGCATTGGAAGGCATGGTACCACCTCACTTGTTATTTCTGGCACAATTATACCCCTTTTCTGGCGGTTTGACAACCACGCTGGGGCAAGGGCAGGCTTGCCATTGCGGCCCCGTTAAAGGGGCATGGACTATGGTGTACTTAGCGCTGCCAACGGCTTAGCGCGGCTGGGGCGATTGATGACCTTGTATGCGACCAGCAGAAAATCTGGCGGATACAGGGGCGTGTCTTACCATGGAAACTTTGGCCGCCTCTCTTTTCTACCGACAGCCCTGGTGGATAAAAGCGAAATATCCTTATGTTCCTGCACTGCATCCAGGGCTTCCTTATCTTGACTTGCCCACCCTTGTATGCTATATTTTTCTTGCTATCAGGCGGGCAACCGCCGGGTTTTTAACAGTAGCGATCAGCTACGGGACGGCAGCCCCGTATTTTTTTTACCCAAAGGCTTTGCCTTCGACGGAAAAAGGTGTTTGCGTGACGGCGTTATTAATCAGAATTTTTATTAAAAACAAGGATCCCCAGGCCCCGGGCGCCAGGGTGCGCTATGGCAACCTGGCCAGCCTGGTGGGGCTGTTTATCAACATCTTTCTGGCGGCCACCAAGTTTGTGGCGGGCACCTTGTCCGGCTCCCTGGCGGTAACGGCGGATGCCATCAACAACCTGTCCGACTCCCTGTCCTCGGTGTTGGCTTTTTTAAGTTTCTACCTAAGCGCCCGCCCCGCTGATGAGGAACATCCCTACGGCCATTCCCGCATGGAGCTGCTGCTGAGCCTGGTGGTAGGTGTGTCCATCATCGTGGTGGGCGGCCGGCTTTTGTGGGACTCGGTGCAGAAAATCCTGCACCCTACCCCCCTTAGCTTTAACTGGCTGGTGGTGGGCATCCTGGCGCTGTCCATCCTGCTGAAGGCATGGCTGTGGGGCTTTTACCGCCACATCGGGCAGAAAATCGGCAGTGAGATGCTCAAGGCCACGGCGGTGGACTCCCTAAGCGATGTGCTCAGCACCTCCGGGGTGTTGCTGGCCCTGCTGCTGGCAGAGTTCTTGCACCTGCAGACCGACGGCATCATGGGGGTGATTATCTCCCTGCTGATTCTAAAAAACGGTTTCGACATCGCCAAAGAGAATGTGTCCCTTCTGCTGGGCCAGGGGGCCAACAACGCCGATGGGGAGCAGCTGACAGCCTTCATTGAGGAACAGGAAGGCGTGCTGGGCACCCACGACCTGTTGATCCACCAATACGGCGGCGACAGCCGTTATGCCACGGTGGACTGTGAGGTGGATGCCGATATGACGGTGGAGGCCGCCCACACCCTGGCAGACCGCATCGAGCGGGAGGTGGAGGAGAAGTTTGGCTACCACCTGGTCATTCACATCGACCCTGTCCGGGAAAATGACCGCCAGCTAAGCGCCGCCCGGCGGGAGGTAGAGCGTGCCCTTAAACGGGTGGACCCGGCCTATACCTACCACGACCTGCACCTGGAAAAAGCCGGCGACAACCAGGTTACCCTGTACTTTGACCTGGTTATCCCCGGCGCTGACCGCAGGGATGAGGAGCAAGCAATGCTGGAAGTGCAATCCCAGCTTCAAAAAAGAAACCCCCAGTACCACACCGTCATGCGGGTGGACCGGGCGTTTGACTGA
>CAYFSQ010000101.1:0-4287 GCA_964345895.1 uncultured Oscillospiraceae bacterium | reverse complement strand
CGCCGTTGCCGCTCCTTTACAAATCTGTTATACTTAAGGGGAATAGCAGCGTGTACGCTGTTCTTTGGAGGCATATGGTTAGTTTTTTCTGCAGAAGGTGCCAGCGGCCCAGCGGCCAGCCCCAGTGCGGGGGCTGCGGCAAGCCCATACCGGCCAATTCTGTGTGCAATGTGTGGGAGGATGAACGTTACCCCATCGCGGATTTATCCAAGGTGGGCTTTGTTTTGCGCGCCATGCTGTTTGTGGTGCTGCTGGTGTTTTTCTCTATGCTCATTCTGGAGTTTATTTTCAACACCTCGGGGGAAAACGCCATCAGCGTATTTTTAACGCGCAGCGGCATTATGCCCCTGCTGCTGCAGGTGTATGTATTTGGTACCCTGGCGGGGCTAATGGTGTTGGTTTTGCAGGGGCGGGAAACTGCCCAGTACCTGGTGGAGCCCCGGGGCATCCTCAAGCGCACCTGGATCCAGCCCACCCGCCTTAAATGCTGGAGCCGCATGCTTCGCTACGACAAAATGGCCATCCGGGAAAACAGCGAAGGCGTGCCCTTTTTGCTGGCCCATGAGGAGTATGTCCTCTACAGCGATGTGGCCCGCTACTCCCTGCACCCCCGGTCGGGCCGGGCGAAGATGTACCGACCCTATGCCTTTTTGTTCATGACCCTCAACATCCCCCGCCCGGATTATGACGAGGCGGCGGGCATGCTGGCGGCCAAACTAAAAAAGAAGGCCACCCGGTAGGCTTTGCCACCCTTGCACAATCCCCCTCAAGCATACATGTTTGCCAAGGGCTTATCATAACCTGTTAAGCATCCAAACCCGCCCTTTTACGGTCAGGTTTGGATGTAAATTCTGCGCAAAATAACGGGATTCATTGACATTCCGGCAGGAAATCGCATATACTGAAGGCACCCTGAACAAGGAGGCATACATCCATGATTCTGAACCTGATTCTCTGGTTGCTCTTTGGCGCATTGGCAGGCTATCTGGCAGGCCGCCTCATGGGCAGCGAAGGCAGTCTGGTAACCAATATGGTGCTGGGCATCGCCGGCAGCGTGGTGGGCGGCTTTCTCGCCGGCCTCATCGGCATATCCACCAAGGGCTTTAGCATCGGCGCATTGATTGTCGCCGTGGCAGGCGCCTGCCTGGTGATCTACCTGTACCGCAAACTAAAAAAATAACCCAGAGGGGGAGCGCATAATGATTATCACGATGACCCTCAACCCGGCCCTGGATAAAACCCTGGTGCTGGCAGAGTTTCATCCCGGCATGGTGAACCGTGTCAAGTCCATCCGGCGGGATGCAGGCGGCAAAGGCCTTTTGGTGTCCAAGTCCATCGAGGCCTTGGGCGGCGAAAGCGTTGCCATCAGCATCGTAGGCGGGGCCACGGGGCAGTATATCCGTGGCCAGCTGGACGAAATGGGCATCCAGAATGATCTGGTCGAGGTGAACACCGAAACCCGCACCAACCTTAAGATTATTGATAACCTGAAGAAAACCTACACCGAAATAAATGAGCCGGGTGCGCCGGTGCACCAGATGGTGGTGGACGAAGCCGTCTACGCCCTGGAAAGCCATGTCCGCAAGGGGGATGCCGTGGTGTTGGCCGGCTCGCTGCCCGAAGGCTGCAAGATGGAAACCTACGCCGAGATTATCCAGTACCTGAAGGACCTTGGCGCCCGCGCCTACCTGGATTGCGACGGCGAAGCCTTCAAGCTGGGGGTGGAAGCCAAGCCCTATCTGATTAAGCCCAACAAGTACGAATTGGCCGAGCTGTGCGGCTGCGACCCGGAGGATGACATCGCCTGCCTGCAGGAAGCCAAGCGCTTGGTGGCAGGAGGCGTCGGCAATGTATTGCTGTCCCTGGGCTCCTACGGTGCCATCTATGTGGGCGAAAACTTCTGCCTGCGTGCCCAGGGCCTTAAGGTGCCCGTCATCGGCCGCAGCGGCGCGGGAGACGCCATGACCGCCGCCTTGGTGCTGGGCGAAGAGAAGGGCATGCCCCCGGAGGAACGCCTGCGTTACGCCATTGCCAGCGCCAGTGCCAAAATCATGGTGGCAGGCACCCAGCCCCCGGAAAGAGAAACCGTTGAAGAGCTGATTCCCAAGGTTGTTGTTACAGATATGAAGGGCTGACACCCCGGTAAAATGGCAGCCAATGTATCGATGCATCCTTGCTTATCCTTCGCACTGTCCCCGGCTTAAAGGAGAATGCCCATGCGTAAACATCTAACCCGTCTTGTGTGCCTCATGCTGATGGCGGCGTTACTGGTGCCTGCTTCCCCTGCCCACGCGGGCGATCATGAGCATACCTATGTAACCATCACCATCAAGGCCACCTGTACCCAGACAGGCAGCACCTATGAAGAGTGCAGCGTGTGCAAAACAACCCGCAACTGGACAACCCTGCCCATGGTTGCCCACACCTGGGGCGGCTACACCGTGGATGTAACCCCCACCTGCGTGCGGGAAGGGCGGGAGAAGAGAACCTGCTCCGTCTGCAACGCGGTGGATTACCGCAGCCTTGGCTATACCGACCATACCTGGGGCGGCTACGTGGTCACCACCCAGGCCACCTGCTTTGCCCCCGGGCAGCGCACCGATACCTGCACCGTGTGCAAAACCACCAGGTACCAGTCCATCCCCCAGCTGACCCATACCTGGGGCGGCTATGTGGTCACCACCCCGCCCACCTGTACGGTAGCAGGGGTGCAAACCTCCACCTGCTCCAACTGCAACTCCACCCGCACATTGGCAATCAAAGCAACGGGCCACAGCTTTAGCGGCTGGTCGGTTTACAAGGCGCCTTCCTGCACCGATACTGGCATGGAAAGGCGCACCTGCTCCGTCTGCGGGCAGGAGGAATACCGCATGATCAACGCCACCGGACACACCTGGTCTGCCTGGGGCACCATCACAGCGGCCACCTGTACCGACATGGGCGAGCAAAAGCGGGAGTGTTCCGTCTGCGGCGCGTACCAGCTGCGCTATATCAATGCCCTGGGCCACGACTTTGGCGTATGGAAGGAAACCAAGCCCGCCCTCTGCCTGGAGCAGGGCGAGAACACCGCCGAGTGTAAGCGCTGCGGCCAGACGGTGATGATGAAAACAAAGGCCCTGGGCCACAACTGGGGGCCCTGGTCGGTGTCCATCGTGCCCACCTGCACCCAGTACGGCCAGGAGAAGCGCACCTGCACCCGCTGCGGCACCGAGCAAACCCGCCGCCTGTCCCGTGCCAAGCATCAGCCCCGTCCCGGCTGGTTCGCCATGCCCGAGCCCTCCTTAGAAAAGCCGGGCCGCAAGGTGCAGTACTGCGCCGTGTGCGAAAAAATCATCAACAGCCAGGAGTATGCCCCCGAAAACTACCGCTACAACATGCCCGCCACGGGCTTTGGGCCCTTTGCCTACCAGTTCAACACCCAGCTGATCGGCTCCACCGACAGGCTGATTCCCCTGGATTTTGCTTCCGGCGATCCCCTCACCCTGCCCATTGTTACGGCGGATAACTACTACGTGGGGGATCTGCACGTGCGCTTGAACGAGCATGTGGTCACCGTGGATTATCAGATGCACGACCCCCGCACCGTGGTGTCAAACCCCACTTTCTTACTGTTTACATCCCTGGACGAATTAAACGCCGGCGGCCTCACCTTTGGCTACCAAGGCTACCCCATGGAGTCTGCCGTGCCCTTCACGGGGGACAAGGGCATCCTCGCCGTGCGCATGAACATTAACTACGACAGGAAGCATTCTGCCAACCGCCCCTTCCCTGAGGATGGCATGTATGTGGACGGCATCACCCTTAACTCTGAAGTGCTGCGCCAGATGGTACTCAAGCTGACCCCGGCGGCCCCTGCCGTAACCCCCCAGCCCGTGCAGGAAGCGGCGCCCTACCAGCAGCCCGTGCCTCAGGTGCAGTATCAGCAGCAGGTACCCATCGCTACACCCCTGCCCCTTCAGGAGGCGGTACCCTACCAGCAACCTGTACAGGAGGTACCCGGCCAGTATGCGCCGCTTCAGGAGGAGTACATCGTCTACACCACGCCCCTGCCCCCCGGCGCCAACGGCAACGGGTGATTGTTACAGAAATGTAAAAAACTCCGTAAAATGATTGACACTATTTCGTTCCCGTCTTATACTGTACCTTACGGAACAACCATTGTTTCTCCATCCTCAGCGGCTCCGCCGCCCGGATGAACAATACTTCTGCAATACGAAAGGAGTCCTGAAGGATGAACAGGAAACTACAAAAACTTGTCGCACTGACTATGATGGTTATGATGTTAGT
>CAYFSQ010000100.1:0-4327 GCA_964345895.1 uncultured Oscillospiraceae bacterium | reverse complement strand
ATTTTTACCGGGTTCACACAAGAAATGTTAGACTTTATGCTGGACATCAGGTTTAACAACAACAAGACTTTTATGGCAGAAAACAGGAATGATTATATCAAGGTCATGCGCGCCCCATACTATGCACTAATTGATCATCTTGCGCCAACAATGCTGGAAATCAACGCCAATATGGAAGTACGACCCAACAAATGTCTATCCCGAATCTTCCGGGATACCCGCTTTTCTAAGGACAAATCCCCCTACAGGGACCATCACTGGGTTGCATTTCGGCAGGCAGGGATTCCACGGGAAAGCGCTCCTATGTATTGGATGGAAGTGCGTGTCGAGAAGGTAAGCTGGGGACTTGGCTTCTGGGGTGAAAACAAGAAAGCAATGGAGCATATGCGCCGGAGAATGGTTGCAAAACCAAAAGAATTTAGCGCGCTTAATGCTTTGCTTAAAAAGAATGATTTTGCGCTGGCGGGGGAAGATTATAAGCGCTTAAAAGTCCCCGATGATTTGAATCCTGCGGTGGCTGACTGGTATCCAAAGAAAGAACTGTTGTTTGTTAAGGAGAAAATTGATCCCGCCATCATCTTTACTCCAGCATTTGCAGACACATTGGCGGAAGATTTTAAAGCCTTGGCACCTGTTTATCATCTCATGCAAGGTAGTTACGAGCTTGCACTCAATGAAGGGGAGATTTCATGATCTATAAGCACTTAAAAAGTGGTACAGATATCCGAGGGAAGGCAATCGGTCAGGATGCCATACTCAACGAATTTACCGCTGAAAAAATTGGATATTCCTTTGTAAAATGGCTTCAAAGCAAAGGGGAAAAGGACGTTCGGATAGCTATCGGCCGTGATTCGCGCTTGAGTGGTGAAAAATTACTGAACGCATGTTCTATTGGCATGGCAAAAGCCGGAGCACAGGTAAAACGATTTGGTCTGTGTACAACACCAGCCATGTACCAGAGCCTGCAACATCAGGATTTGGCACTAACGGCTTCCATCATGGTGACGGCCAGCCATCATCCTTCCAACAGGAATGGTTTTAAATTTTTTACAAAGGAGCAAGGAAGCATCTCAAGCCAAATGCTGAGTGAAATTCTTGCCGTGATGGAACAAGCAAATGTTCCGGAAGCAAATGACAACCTTCCTGAGATTGAAGATTATCCCTATTTAAACCTCTACAGCGAACATATCGCCAACATTGTCAGAGAAAAGCTGGATACCGATGTAAACTGCCCATTGCTGGGTTTGCATGTTGTTGTTGATGCAGGCAACGGTGCTGGTGGTTTTTATGAAAAATTAATGAAGGACCTTGGCGCCTGGACAGAAGGAAGCCAGTTTTTAGAGCCTGATGGCTCCTTTCCCCATCACATGCCAAACCCTGAGGACCCTACAGCCATGGCAGCCATAAGTGAAACGGTAAAACGGGTAGGGGCGGATATCGGTGTCATCTTTGATGCGGATTGTGACCGTGCCGCCATCGTAGACGGCTCGGGCAAAGAGATTAACAGAAACCGGCTGATTGCTTTGGTTTCCGCTGTCCTGCTGGATAAAGAGCCCGGGATAACCGTTGTAACAGATTCTGTTACCTCATCGGGGTTGTCAAAGTTTATCGGCGAGTGGGGCGGCATACATTACCGGTATAAGCGTGGTTATCGAAATGTGATTGACGAGGCTTTGCGCCTTAATCAATCCGGCATCAACTGTCCTTTGGCCATGGAAACCAGCGGTCATGCCGCCTTCCGGGAGAATGATTTTATCGATGATGGCATGTACCTGAGCACCTTGCTGATTTGCGAAGCACTGCGCAAAAAACAAGAGGGTAAATCTCTCTTTTCCATGATTGATGGTCTTGAAGAACCGATCGAAAGCCTTGAAGCCCGTCTGAACATAAAGGCCAGTGATTTTCACGCTGCTGGTCTTCGTGTCATTGAAAAGGTGATGGATCATGCATCTTTCAATGATGAGTGGACCATTGCACCTGATAACCGCGAAGGTATCCGTATCAGCCTCAACCTGGATGGAGGAATGGATAACGCTTGGTTCTTGTTGCGTTTATCCGTCCATGATCCTGTGTTGCCTTTGAATATCGAAAGTGATGTCGAAGGCGGGGTATCCCATATTGTAAAACAGTTGTATGCATTATTGAAGGACATACCAGATGTAAGCTTGCAACCGTTAATAGATTATCTACAAATCCAGGCATGAAAGGGTTAAAAATGCAGACGAAAACAATTAACACAATCAGAGTTCTTTCTGCTGATATGGTTCAACAAGCCAACAGCGGTCATCCAGGCGCGCCCATGGGCATGGCGCCTCTTGCACACGCACTCTGGATTCGACATGCCCACCATGATGCACAACATCCCCTTTGGCCCAATAGGGACAGAATTGTCTTGTCCAACGGTCACGCCAGCGCCATGCTTTATTCGATACTGCACCTTTGCGGCTACGATTATTCGATGGACGACTTAAGGCAGTTCCGTCAGCTAAATAGCATAACACCAGGTCATCCGGACCGGAATCCTTCCCGGGGCGTTGAGGTGACAACTGGGCCCCTGGGGCAAGGAATTGCCAATGCCGTCGGCATGGCTATCGCAGAAACCATGCTGGCAGAAAAATTCAATCGTCCTGGTTACAAGGTAGTAGACCACCGCACCTATGCAATCTGTGGCGACGGGTGCTTAATGGAGGGGATTAGTGGCGAAGCAAGCTCCCTTGCCGGCACCTTGAAGCTATCCAAACTGACAGTTCTATATGATGATAATCAGATTACCATCGAAGGTTCTACAGACCTCGCCTTTACTGAGGATGTCGGCAAGCGCTATGAGGCATATGGCTGGCAAGTTATCCGAGTAGAGGATGGCAATGATGCCGATCAAGTGTTGGCTGCACTGAAGCTTTCAGAGTCTAGTGATAAACCCACCCTGATTATTTGCCCCACCATCATTGCCTATGGTTCTGAAGCCAAGCAGGGGACTGCCAGCGCTCATGGCGAACCATTGGGGAAAGAAAACCTATCAGCCGTTAAAAAAGTGTTCGGTCTTCCGGATGAAAGCTTTTCTGTTTCCGAGGATGTATACCAATATGTCCAAGACAATATGAAAGCTAACCAACAAGAGTACAAAGCCTGGAAAAGTTTGTTCGAACTCTATCAACAGGAATACCCGGAGCTGGCGAATGAATGGGATATTTGGCATGCACAGCATCTTCCTTCTGGGGATTTGATTGCAAACCCCACATTATGGGACTTCCAGGATGCATCCTCTGCCACCAGGTCTGATTCCGGCGTTATAATTAACCGTCTCGCAAAAATAGTACCGAATTTAATCGGCGGTTCTGCTGACCTAGCCCCCTCCAATAAAACAACCATCAGCGGGGGCGGTTCCTATAGCGCCGAAAATCGGAGCGGTCGGAATTTACACTTTGGTGTGCGAGAACATGCCATGGGGGCAATCTGCAACGGTATTGCGGCACATGGCGGTCTGCGTGTTTTCTGCGCAACCTTCCTTGTCTTCAGCGACTATATGAAAAACGCCATTCGTATGTCGGCGTTAATGAAGCTGCCTGTTACCTATATTTTTACCCATGATTCTATCGGCGTTGGTGAGGATGGTGAAACCCATCAACCCATCGAGCATCTGACAGGTTTACGTTCGATACCTGACCTACTTGTGTATCGTCCTGCGGATGGCCATGAAACTGCAGCAGCCTGGATTGCAGCGTTAACAAGCGGGCAGCCCACCTGTCTGATTCTTACACGCCAGAATGTGCCCAATTATAAGGAAACGACGAAAGAAGCTCTGCGTGGGGGATATGTATTCAAGGATGACGATGATCCTGATGTTATCTTACTTGCCTCAGGCAGCGAACTGCAGTGCGTCGTGGAGGCGGAAAGTATTCTTCGCAGTGAAGGCATTCGCGTGAAAGTAGTGTCCATGCCCTCCATGGAAATGTTTTTGAAACAGCCTGCAACATACCAACAGGAAGTAATCAATCCAACATTACGTCATCGAGTATCCATCGAAGCCGCGTCAACGATGCCTTGGTACCGCTTTGTGGGGCTTGATGGCACGACAATCGGCCTGGATCACTTCGGTGCTTCAGCGCCAGCAGATCAACTTTTTGCGCTTTATGGCATCACCACAGAACATGTTGTAAGTGCAGCAAAGAATTTGTTGGACACTGCTAGAAAGTAGGCACTTCACATCATTGTAAATATCCCGTCACATCCATTGTACAATCTTAGAATCGCACATTATCACTTGTTAGGATATTCTTCTTTCATAAACACCTCATTTCTTTAAGATGAATATTTCGTATGTTTGTAC
>CAYFSQ010000099.1:0-4328 GCA_964345895.1 uncultured Oscillospiraceae bacterium | reverse complement strand
AGGGGAGCGCCCCGCTTTTCTTTTTCGAGACGGGATATCCAGATGGCGCAGGTGGAATCGCCCGTAATGTTCAGCGTGGTGCGGCCCATGTCGAACAGCTTGTCCACGCCGGCAATCAGCGCAATGCCCGCCACAGGCAGGTTGACGCTTTGCAGCACCATGGCCAGCATAATCATGCCGGCGCCGGATACGCCTGCCGTGCCGATGGAGGCCAGGGTGGCCGTCAGCACGATGGTAGCCATCTGGGCCAACGTCAACTCCACCCCGTAGCAGGAGGCGATAAACACGCTGGTGACCCCCATGTAGATGGCGGTGCCGTCCATGTTGATGGTGGCGCCCAGGGGCAGCACGAAGGAGGACACCTCAGGGTCCGCCCCCAGTTTGTTGGAACTTTCGATGGTCAGCGGCAGGGTGGCGTTGGAAGAGGTGGTGGTAAAGGCGGTAATCATGGCAGGGGCCATGCCTTTAAAGAAAGTAACAGGGCTCATCTTGCTTAAGAACTTAACGCTGGCGCCGTACACCACCACGATGTGCACCGTGTAGGCGATGAAGGCCACCAGGATAACCAGCGCCAGGGAGCCTACAATGGCGGCGCCGTTCACGGCAATCACATCGGCCATCAGGCAGAACACGCCGATGGGGGACAGCTTGATGATCATCATCAATATTTTCATGGTTACTTCGTAGGCATCTTCTACAAACTGGCCGATGCGCTTGCCATGCTCCCCGGCGGAGAGGATGCCGGCGCCCAGGAACAGAGCGCTGACAATCAGCGGCAGCATGTCGGCATTGACCAGGGGCGTCAAGGCATTGCTGGGGAAGATGTTCACGATGGTCTGCATCAGGTCGGCAGTTTTTGCTTCGTATATCAGGTCGGTGGTTTCCAGCTTGGGGAACCAGTTCATCGCCTTGAACAGGTTGGCAAAGAACAGACCGATTACCAGGGCCAGGGCGGTGGTCAGCATATAGTACAGGAATGTCTTGACGCCGATGGAGCCAACGCGCTTTAAATCCTTCAGGGACACCACGCCATTGGCAATGGACAGCAGCACCACCGGCACCACCAGGAATTTAAGCAGGTTGATGTAGATGGTACCAAAGGGCTTGATGTACCTGGTCGTAAAGGATGCCATGTTCAGCATGTTGAAGGCGATACCCGCCGCAATACCGGCGAACATGCCGATAAAAATCCATGCGGCCAACGACAGCTTCCGCTTTCCAGTAGAGGCTTCAGACATGGGGAGTCCCTCCTTTTGAGTATGATAATTAGCTAAAATGATTTTATCATTCTTAATGATAAAAGGCAAGGGCGGCCGCACCATCAAACAGCAAGAAAACAACCCTCCCCTCCGTTCTATGGTTGTAAGGGGCGCAAACCCATGCGGCGATTGCCCAAAGAAGCATATACTCCTTGACACTCTACCCCTCGCATGCTATATTTATTACGAACTTATGAAGGAAATTTACGAACCCCATTTGGAGGATAATATGAAGAAAACAACCAAGATGCTCTGTCTGTTTTTCGCCCTGCTGATCCTGGCCCTGCCCGCCCTGGCGCAGGTGGCCGACAGCAAGGCCAAGGCCGGAAAAACCACCCCGGCCACGCTGAAAAGCGCTGCCTCCCTGTTGCAGCAGCCCCGGGCAGACGCCGCCTTTGTCCAGGCGCTGAGCGAAGGGGAAGAAGTAGCCGTCAAGACCATGGGCCTTAGCTGGTGCCAGGTTGTAGCAGGCGGCAAGGAAGGCTATGTGGCCAGCGCACTGCTTACCTTCAGCGATGCGGCGGAGGGCGAAACCTTTGCCGTGGTATCCGCCAACAACGGCCGCTTAACCCTGCGGGAAAAAAGCAGCACCAAGTCCAAAGCCCTGGGCAAGTGCAACAACGGCAACATCGTTGCCGTGATGGAAAAGGGCAGCCCCTTTACCCTGGTGCGTGTCGCCGGCAAGGAAGGCTACCTGCTGACCGATCACCTGACCCTCACCGGCCCCCGGGAAAGCGCTGGCACGGGCGTCGTGTCCTGGCCTGACAACCCCAAGCGGGTGCGCAACATCAAGTTCCGCTGGGCAGATAAGACGGGCAACAATGTCATCGGCAATGTTAAGACAGGCAGCGAGTTTGTGCTGCTCAAGCAAGGCGACGACTGGAGCGAGATTGAATTAGAGGGCAAGGTGGGTTATATGATGACCCAGTACCTGTTGATGGACACCCAGGCCGCCCCCTCTAAACAGGTGGCAGACCCCAACCAGCCCACCCAGGCCCCCTCCCTGTTTGGCACAGTGGTACCTGGTATCGCCGCCCCCACGGTAGCCCCTGCGGCCCCTGTGCAGCCTGCCCAGCCTGGCCAAGGCGCCACCCAGGCCCCTGCCGCGGCCACACCCCTACCCAAGGCAACCCCCGCCCCCACCAGGGAGCCGGGCGAGTATCTTACCGACGATGATGAATTAATCCCCGTAGACTTCGGCGACTAACATACACAAATTAAGACACCTGCCGGCTTGGCAGGTGTCTTGCTTTTTGGTTCTTTTACCGCCCTGCTGCGTTGAGCAGCGCAGAATAGGCCAGCAAAAACTGCCCCAGGTAGTACATGGTAATGCACATTAAATCGTTCAGCCTGGAGGGGCGCACCAGCAGACGATAGGCAATAAAGCCGTCGGAGATAATAAACAGGATGGCCCCGATGGTGGCCGCCGGGCGCTGGGGTACGGCCAAGGCCACCATCAGGCTGATGATGGTGCCATACAGGGCCAGGTGCATTGTCTGCTGCCCGGTTCTTTTGTGCATCACCCGGGCCATGGTAAAGGTAAATGCAAGGAGGGCCAGGTAGATCAGCACCGTGGACAGGCTGAGGCTGCCGCTATACAAAAACGCCACAATATAGGCCACATGGCCCAGGGCAAAAACAATCATGCCGCCAATGAAATGCTTTTCCAGCACCATGTCGGCCACGGCGCACAGGAAGAGGCCCGCCATCACCCACCAGGCGTAGGCACCGCCGTACACCACCGCCGCGTACAGCGCCATGGCCCCCGCCACCGAGGTGGCAGCGCCCTTGAAAAAGATGGTGGTTCTTTCCGGAAACACCTTCCGTAAATCCCCCAGCTTATACAATGTGCCCAGCACCACCATGGATAACAAAGCCAGCAAAGCTGTCTCGCGTACCATTTATGAATCCCCCTTATACATTCTTTGCTTTAAAGTATAGCATAAAGGGGATGGCTCTGCATAGAAAAAGGAGTTATGCATCGATTATTGTTTCTTCAGCATGGCAGCCAGGTTGCCTTCCTCGTGGGCTTTCAGGATGGCAGCCACGCCATCCGGGTCCAGGTGAATCAAGGCAACCAGGTCTCCCTTCTTGTCAAGGCCCACCACCGCCTCCCCATCCTGGCTGCCTTTGAAGCTGGCATGGGCCCGGTAACAAAAGCTTTCCATCGCCTGGATGGCCAGCTTGCGTGCCTGTTTGCGCTGGCGCTTATAGGGGCCGGCCTCCTTTTTAGGAATCAGATAAGCATCTACCTTTTCAAAACCTTTTAAACCACGCATGGTTGCTCCCTCCCAGGCCTTGCAGCCCTGTTTGATGGCATCATTGTACCACGCAAACAAAAGAAAAAACGAAAAGGATTCTGAAGGTTTCTGAAGATGGGTATACTCTACCAAGAAAGATGCAGCAGGCATGTATGAACACCTTTGATGATTATCTATCCACGGTGCCGGGGGAAGAAAACCGCGGCAAACTACAGGAGGTTCTCGCCTGGATCGCCCGGGAGTTTCCCCAGCTGGATACCCGTATCGCCTGGAATCAGCCCATGTTTACCCACCATGGCACCTTTATCATTGGCTTTAGCGTGGCAAAAAACCATTTCAACATCGCCCTGGAAAAAGCAGGCCTGGATCACTTTTCAGAAGAAATCATCAAGGCGGGCTATACCCACGGCAAAATGCTGATGCAGGTGAAGTGGACACAGGACATGGACTGGGAGCTGCTGCGCCGCATGGTTCAGTTTAATCTGGACGATAAGAAGGATGTAACCAGCTTCTGGCGAAAGTAAAGACCGCAATAAAAGCCCCTTCCCACTGCACGGCCTGCGGCAGGAAGGGGCTCTTTTTCTTTATTGATGCAGGGCTTTGCCCTTTTCCCTGACTTACTCGTCTGCAATGGGGTTGCTGAGCACGCCAATCTGGTCGCACTCCACCGTAACCACATCGCCGCTCTTCAGCCAGTCCTTGGTGAGCGGCGGCATGCGCCCCATGATGACCCCTTCACAGGTGCCGGTGTAGATAGTGTCTCCTGAATAACTGCAACCTCACGCTATTAATTCAATTTCGCCAGCAA
>CAYFSQ010000098.1:0-4372 GCA_964345895.1 uncultured Oscillospiraceae bacterium | reverse complement strand
TTAGCTGCCATGCTCGATATTCCGCTTCGCCATGTGATGGCTATTGGGGACCATGAAAATGATGAAACCATGATAAAGGCTGCCGGATTTGGCGTGGCCATGGGGAATGCTGTGCCAAGGGTGAAGGAAGCAGCCGATGCAGTGACGGGTACCAATGATGAAGAAGGGGTTGCCCAGGCAATCAGGAAGTATGCTCTTCATCAGACGCCGGCCAGTAATGCATAAAGGGGTCGCTAAGGATATAATCTCCCTCTTGGTTTAACAGGTTCTGCAAATCATCTATCAAACTTTCTGTTTCACTGCCTTTAACCAAAAGTTGCATGGTGACAGAGACGCCATATTCTGCTTCCTCAAGCAGAACAGCCTGCCTGCTTTTCAAAAAGTGTTGCAGTCTGTCCCACTGAGGATAAGCAACATCCATCACGAGCCTGCGCGTAACCTCCATCAGGATAAGCTGGCTTTTATTGATGGTTTGTGCGCAGGTTGTGCTGTACGCTCGAACCAGTCCGCCAGCGCCCAATAGAACACCGCCAAAGTATCTTGTAACAACAACGCAGAGATTAACAAGCTCCTTCGCTTGCAAAACGCCCATCATGGGCATGCCTGCGGTGCCCGAAGGCTCTCCATCATCGCTGTAGCGCATGATACCGGCATTGGTGCCTATAATGTAGGCATAACAATTATGGGTTGCCTGCGGATGCTCCTGCCTGATTTTTCGGATGAAGTTTAAGGCTTCTTCTTCGCTTTTTACTGGTATGGCGTGCCCAATAAACCTGCTTTTCTGAACAATGTATTCATCCGTGGCTGGCTGCAGAATGGTTTTATATGGTTGAATCTTTAGGACATGATCAGTCGGCAATAGTTCTTCTTTCCCCGGCGCAACAGGATGCCCTCTGTCTGCCGCAGCATTTCAGCGGTAATGCGGTAGTCAATGTCAGAAATCTTTTCGTTGTCAACAAGTACAGCACCCTGCTGAACCATCTTTCTTGCATCACTGCGAGAAGTACACAGGCCGCACAGATGCAGCAGCGTTGTAAGGCGGTTATCCTCGTCCAGCATGCTGCCCGTTACGATAAAGGTGGGCATATCTTCCAGGCTTCCGCCCTTGTTGTCAAACAGGGCTGCGGCAGCAAGCTGTGCCTTTTCAGCTTCCTCTTCGTTGTGCACCAGTTTTGTGCATTCGTATGCCAGAACCTTCTTTGCCTCATTGATGTCGCTGCCCTGTAAACTGCTCAACCTGCGCACTTCATCCATGGGCAGGAAGGTCAGCATGCTAAGGCATTTTTCCACATCGGCATCAGCAATGTTTCGCCAGTACTGGTAGAAATCGTAGGGAGAGCACAGGTTGGCGTCCAGCCATAAAGCGCCTTTTTCAGTTTTGCCCATTTTAACGCCTTCACTGGTCAGCAGCAGTTTGAAGGTACAAGCGAAAGCAGCTTCCCGCTCCTTGCGGCGAATCAGGTCGGCGCCGGAGAGCATATTGCTCCACTGATCGTCACCGCCCATCTGCAGACGGCAATTATGCTTTTTATACAGCTGCAAAAAATCGTAGGATTGCATCGGCATGTAGTTGAACTCGAGAAAAGTTAATCCCCGTTCGTAGCGCTGTTTATAGCAATCAGCAGCCAGCATGCGGTTGACGGAGAAATGCGCACCGATATCCCGGATAAACTCCAAGTAGTTCAGGTTCAGCAACCAATCCGCATTATTGACCATCAGCGCTTTGTCATTGGAAAAGTCAATAAACTTTGCCAGTTGCTTTTTAATGGCGTTAGCATTGTGGGCAACGGTTTCCAGGGTCATCATTTTGCGCATGTCTGTTTTTCCGCTGGGGTCGCCAATCATGGCAGTGCCGCCTCCCACCAGGGCGATGGGGCGGTGGCCGGCCTTCTGCATATGCGCCATGGCGATAATCGGAATAAAGTGTCCAAAGTGCAGGCTTTCAGCGGTGGGGTCAAAACCTACATAAAACGTGGTTTCTTCTTTTTCAAGCTGTTTATAAAGCTCATCCTCGAAAGTAACCTGCGCGATAAAACCACGTTCTTTCAGTGTGTCTAAGATATGCATAGTGCCTCCAGTTATTCGTTTCCGTCAAAGCAAGTCCTGAGAATGGACATGCCCTTGCGAATGGTTTCGATATCAGCGTTGGAGAAATTTAAACGCAATGTGTTTTTGTGACCACCGTCTGGATAGAAAGGCTCTCCGGGCACAAAGGCCACATTGTTAGCCACAGCCTTTTGGAAGTACGGCACAACATCCTGCCCCTCATCGATAGCAGCAAAGATAAACAAGCCGCCTTCAGGGTTGGTGTGGTACTTAATGGCTTCGATTTTCTTCAGCTCCTCCAGCATGGTCAACATCTGCTGGCGGTACACATCGCAGGCTTTCTCGATTTGAGGTTTCAGCATACCCCGGGTAATAAATTCATTTACAATGGCTTGGTTGAGGCTGGGGGTATGTACATCTGCAGACTGCTTGCATACGGTGCATTTACGAATCAGCGTTGCGTCGCCAACCATGAAACCAACTCGTAAACCTGGTGAAATCACCTTGGAGAAGCTGCCCATCAATACCACCCAGCCCTCTTCATCAAAGGACTTGATGGAAGGAAGCGCTGTGCCTTCATAGCGAAGGGAACGATAGGGCTCATCTTCTGCGACCAGCATCTGATATTTCGCTGCCAGCTTTGCAATGGCTTTCCGCCTTTCCAGGGAGAGTGTAATCCCCGTAGGGTTCTGGAAGGTGGGGATTGTGTAGAGCATCTTTGGCTTATGCTCTTTCATCAGTTTTTCCAGCTCTTCGACGATGATTCCGTTCTCATCGCTGGGCACAGGGACAATATTTGCTTCGAATATCCGCATGCACTGAATATTGCCAAGGAAGGTAGGGCTTTCCACCAGCACAGTATCGCCTGGGTTCAGGTAGGCTTTGCAAATTAAATCCATCGCCTGGGAGGAACCGGATACCGGCAGGATTTCTTCGTGGGAGGCAGATACAGCAAACTCTTCCTCAATATAATTGACAAGGGTATCAATCAGGGGACGATAGCCCTCAGTCGGTCCATACTGAAGCAGCTTCTTGCCATCCTTCTGAAGAACTTCGCGGGCAATTTCTGCCAGGGTATCGTCGGGTAAAGCAAAGTTTCCCGGGTTGCCTCCGGCAAAAGAAATCATGCCAGGCTTGGCGGTCAGCTTGAGAAGCTCACGGATTGCGCTGCCTGTAATAGGCTCCATACGCTGGGAAAACTGCAGCTTAGAATTTGTCATCATCATACCTCCTTTTAATAAAAGCCTTCCTTCAGTAGACTGAAGGAAGGCGAAAACCGCGGTACCACTTCCATTTAACGCAAGAGCGTTCTTATCGGAATAATCCAGCGCTGTAAACGGCGCACCGTTGAACGTCTACACAGCAATGCCTTCAACGCCATGCTCCGGGATGTATTTCACCTTTGCCGCTGTTTTCTTGCACCAGCCGAAAACTCTCTAAAAACGGTGTAAAGGATACTTCTTCCCTTCATTGCAATAAGATTATAGGGGTTATAAAATAATCTGTCAAGCAAACTTGAACATGCTGAATATGGTATAATATACGAAGTGAAGTAAAGAGAGGTATAGCGATGATACATGCAGTAATATTTGATTTAGATGGCGTTCTGGTATCCACCGACGAGTGTCATTATCAGGCGTGGAAACGGATGGCAGAGGAAGAGGGCATCCCCTTTGACAGGCACATCAACGAACGGCTCAGGGGAGTCAGCCGGATGGAGAGTCTGGATATCATTCTGGAAAATAGCGAAACCGAATACACGAACAAAGAAAAAACATCCATGGCAACACGAAAGAACAGCTACTATGTGGAATTGATTCAATCCCTGACAAAGAATGATTTGCTGCCTGGTGCGCTGCATACGCTGAATGCACTTATTGATAAGGGAATCAAAATTGCCGTGGGGTCCTCCAGCAAGAACACACCTACCATCCTGAAAAGGCTGGGCATCAGTGAAATATTTGACGCAGTGGCAGACGGCAACGATATCAGTCGCAGCAAGCCCGACCCCGAAGTTTTTCTTCTGGCAGCCAGCAGGATGGGCATTGCTCCAGAGGCTTGCCTGGTAGTCGAAGATGCTGATTCCGGCATCGAGGCGGCAAAACGGGCAGGGATGAAAGCCCTTGGCGTTGGTTCTGCAAAGAATAACCCGCAGGCAAATGTTGCTGCGGGTGGCTTGGATGACATTGATTTATTGAAGTTAATTCAGAATAACAATATATAATTACTTTTTAACCGAAAACTTGTTTTCAGTTCCTTTTATCAACCGGCTGATGTTGGCACGATGCCGCCATATGCCTATAACAAGCAGAAGGAAAGTAAACGC
>CAYFSQ010000097.1:0-4403 GCA_964345895.1 uncultured Oscillospiraceae bacterium | reverse complement strand
GCATGATTGCCGGCAGGCTGGAAATGTGGCCCGTCATCATCCTTCTATCTAAAAGGACGTGGAAAAAGGTGTAAGCAGGAGGAACGGCTGCCTTATTGCCACGAAAAAACCCGCCGATGGGCGGGTTTTGTGTCGATATAGCATTACTGCTGGGTTTTCTGCTGCAGGCTTTCCTTCAGGTCTTCCGCCTTGTCGGCGACGGAGTCCATGGCGTCGTTCACCTTCTGGCTGATGTCCCTGCCGCTGAAACGGTAGCGGCAGCCGAAGAACAGGCTGACAATCAGCACGGGGATGGTAATCCAGAAAATCAGCATCAGCAGCACCAGCACGGTCAGGGGCAGGGTCAGGACGATTTTGCCATTGCGGTGCACTTCCAGGGCGTTGCGGTTGCCTTTTTCCACCAGGCCGGATACAAAGTTGGTGATGTTCTGCAGGATGTTGCTCATGTTGCCTTCCTCTTTCTTGCGGGTGGTTTCTTCCCGGGTGTGGGTCTTGGCTTTGGGGGCGTCTACCCGCCCCTGGTTCTCTAAATGTACGATGGCTTCCAGCAGGTCCCAGTCGCTGGCTTCCAGGGCGGCCTTGGCCTCCTCGTAGGTCACATTGGCCTTCTCCCGCAGTTTCTCCGTCATCTCAAAACGATCCATGGTGTTCCTCCTTCATGGGGCGTTGCCCCGCGCTTTCCTTTGATGGCCACAGTATAGCCATTGCAAATTAAGTGAAAACTGAAAAGCTATTAGAATACCATTAGAATCCCGCCAAGAAACCTTAAGCACAGAGGCTGCAATATAAAAGGGGGAAGGACCATGTCCCTCCCCCATAAAAGCGGTTTTTGCCGGGCGGTTGCTTACTTTTGTTCCTCCATATACCTTTGTACAACGGCCGCCATGGCCTTGGCAGCCAGCAGCATGCTGCCTTCATGGAGGTCGAACTTCGGGTGATGATGGGGGTAGTTGTCCCCCTCAGGCCGTGCGCCCACATAGAAGAAGCAGCTGGGCAGCGCCTGGGTATAGTAGGAAAAGTCCTCCGACGGGGGCAGGGGGCCGCAGTCCAGCACCTTGTTAATGCCGGGGATGGCGGCGCTTTCCACAGCGTCCTTCACCAAGAGGGTCATCCCTTCGTCGTTCATCAGCACGGGATAGTCGTTCTTGTAATCCAAATCAATCTGGCAGGAATAGGCCACCGCCAGGCCCTGGCAGATTTTACGCACCTCGTCCTCAATCAGCTTCTTGGTGTGTTCCGCCATGCACCGCACGTCGCCCATCAGCTCCACAGCGTCCTTGATGATGTTAAATTGCCCCTTGCCATCAAAGGAGCCAATGGTGATGACCCCCGGCTCAAAGGGGTTGAGGCGGCGGCTGATGATCGATTGCAGGCAGACCACCAGATGGCTGGCGATGAGGATGGCATCGTTGGCCTCATGGGGGGAGGAACCGTGGCCCCCCTTGCCCTGTACCCTGATGGTAAACTTGGCCCGGGCTTGCTGGGTGGCGCCCACATGGTAGTAGATGTTGCCGTATTCCATCTGGCTCATCACATGGTAGCCCACCACATTGTCTACGCCCTTGAGGGCGCCGTCCCGGATCATCTGGACGGCGCCCCCTGGCGGTACTTCTTCAGCAGGCTGGTGGAGGATAACCACCTTGCCGATTAGTTTATCCTTCACTGCTATCAGGCTGTCGGCTAGCGCCAGCATGTAGGCGGTGTGGGCATCGTGGCCGCAGGCGTGCATCACCCCTTCGTTTTGGGAAGCAAAGGGCAGCCCCGTTTCCTCTGTGATGGGCAGGGCGTCAAAGTCGGCGCGCAGCGCCAGGGTTTTGCCCGGCTTGCCCGAATCGATGGTGATTTTGATGCCGTTGCCGCCAAGGCCCGACTCTATCTTCACATCCTTGCCTTGATAATGGCGCAGGATGTATTGGCTGGTTTCTGTTTCCTGAAAGGATAATTCCGGGTGCTGGGCATGACCACGGCAGTGGGGGGCGGCATCGTGCGGGATATCGTGCTAGGCGCTACCCCGCCTAATGCCTTCAGAAAGCCTGTGTATGTGCTGATTTCCTTTTTCACCATTGTCCTTTTGCTGATTGGCGTGCAGCTGTGGAAAAACTCCGACCGGCTGCCCAACATCATCACCTCCCACCTGATGGGCATGATTAACGCCTCCGACGCCATTGGCCTGGGGGCTTTCACCATGACGGGGGCCAATGTGGCGATAGAGCTGGGGTATGAAGAGGGCATGCTGCTGGTGGTCTTTGTGGGCATGCTGACGGGGGTGGGCGGCGGCGTCATCCGCGACCTGTTTACCATGCATAAGCCCTTTATTTTCATGAAGCATATCTATGCCTTTGCTTCCTTCATCGGGGCAATGATGTACTATTTCCTGCGCCGACATATCGACACCAACCTGGCCATGGCGCTGTCGGCGGGCACCATTGTGCTGATTCGCTATATTTCTGCCAAGTACAAGCTGTCGCTGCCCAGGTTTACCTTTCGCCCCTGACGGGGGAAGGCTTCTGGTAGATTTTATGGCACAGCAAAGGGGCTGCAATCCACATGGATATGCAGCCCCTTTTTTCTTGTTGTTATCTGCCGATGCGCACCCGGTTGATAAAGCCGCGCAGGGCTTGGCCTGTTACGTCGGTTTCAATGTAGGCCCAGTGGTCGTTGTCTGCCAGGAAGCCCAGCAGCTTCACGGTGGATCCCGGGGGGATGGTGGTAATCCACTTGCGGTTGGTGCCAATGACGGGGTCATCCGTCAGGTAGGCGGTGCTGACCACCTTGACATCTTCGTGCAGCAGCCTTAGCTCCGGCACGCTGATGCCTGCAGGAAGGGCGCGCTTGTCGATAAAGCCGATGCGGTACTTGCCTTCGCCAAACTGGTACCCCATCATCACCCAGTTGCCCTCGGTGCCGTACCAGCGGCACTTGCCGCCGCTGACCGACGCGTTTGCGCCCACCCGGTAGAACCATTCGCCGGGGCCTGTGTACACGGGGTAGCTGCCCGAGAGGGAGGCCACCTGGTGCAGGGGCAGCATGCCGCTGGCGCCGGAGGGGGGCGGGGCAGGGGCTGCGGTGGGCTGGGGCTTAGGCTGGGCATTGGGGGGCCAGTAGGTAAAGGTAATGGTGGCAGGGGTGGTGGTGCCGTTATAGTCAACATACACCGACACCCGGTCGCTGCCGCTTAACACATAGCCCTGGGGCATGCGGTTGTGGTTGGCGTAGATGGTGTGGTTGCCTTGGCCCACACGCAGGGCTTCGCTGAAGTGGAACACATTGTTGGTGTCCATGTAGTTAACGGTGACGGTGCCATTCACAGGGGAGGCATAGGTAAACACCACGCTGGAGGGGCTGGCGATGCCGCCGGGGGACACGTACACCGACGCGCTGCGGCTGGACTGCAGCACCAGGCCGGGGGCCTTGGCATCGTTGGCGTACAGGGTGTTGCTGCCGGGATAGCAGGTGATATACTCTGTCGCCAGGGTGCGGCCGTCGGAGGAGCGGTAGTACACCGGCACGCTGACGGACACATTCTGGGGCGTTTGCTGATACAAAAAGGTAATGGCAGAGGGGCTGGCCACCCCCTGGGGGCTGACATACACCGAGGTGCTGCGCCCGGAATACAGGGTGTAGCCCGAGGGAACGCGGCCATCATTGGCGTACAGGGTGGTATAGCCCGGTGCGCAGGTAACATACTCGGTGGATAGCCAGGTGCCGGTGGTGGTCATGTAGTTCACGGTAACCACGGCATTGGCAGGCGCAGCAGTGGCAACTGCCGAGCGCACGCTTAAAAAGGTAACGGTGGCCGGGTTTGGCACCAGGGAGGCGGACACCGACACGAGGGCATCCTTGGCGCCTACCAGGGCATAGCCCTGGGGCAGCAGGGCGCTGTTGGCGGTAATCAGGTGGGTGCCGGGGCGAAAGTCTGCATAGCTGGTGGTCAGCACAGCGCCGTAGATGTCCTTATACTCCACCTTCACCCGGGCGGTGCTGGTGGAGGGGGCGGCACTTGCCTGGCCGGAATAGATAAACAGCACGCCCGAAGGGGTGGCTGCCCCCGTCTGGCTTACGTTCACCACCACCCGGTTGGCGCTTTGCAGGGTGTACCCGGCAGGCACATACTGCTGGTTGGCGTAGATTTCGTTCAGCCCCGTGTTTACCCGGTAGTAGTCGGTGTAGAGCAGCTTGCCGTCGGTGGTGCGGTAGTAGACGGGCACCGTGGTGACCCGGGTGGCCATATCCAGCCGTGCCAGGTTGCTGGAAATAAAGCCGATGCGCCCATCATCCAGCTGGATTTCGTACCAGGAGCCAACGCTGGACAGGCAGGGGTAGCTGCTGCCCGGCGGCACGGTGGTGATGATGGCATAGGTCATGCCGGCACCTTCCCGCACATTGACCCGGCCGGTGGAGGT
>CAYFSQ010000096.1:0-4831 GCA_964345895.1 uncultured Oscillospiraceae bacterium | reverse complement strand
GAAATGGAGGTATGCACTTGTTCGACATTGTTGTTATCGGGGGCGGACATGCCGGGTGCGAGGCTGCGCTGGCTGCTGCCCGTCTGGGACTTGAAACCCTTCTGATCACATTAAATATTGATTCCATTGCCCTGATGCCCTGCAACCCTTCCATTGGCGGGACGGGCAAGGGCCACCTTGTGCGGGAAGTAGACGCGCTGGGCGGCGAAATGGGCTTGAATATTGATGCTACCATGCTGCAAAGCCGCATGCTGAATACAGGCAAGGGGCCTGCCGTGCACTCCCTGCGAGCCCAGGCAGACAAGGTGGCTTACCAGGCCAGAATGCAGAATGTTCTTTTTAACCAGCCTCATTTGACCGTGCGTCAGGGGGAGGTTTCAAAAATCAATGTGGTGGGTGGAAAAGTAACAGGGATTTCTACCGTGGCGGGAGAAGACATACCTTGCCATGCGGCGATTGTTACCACAGGGGTTTATTTAAACAGCGCCATCATTATCGGGGAAACCATCCTGCAGCAAGGCCCTCAAGGACTTTTGCCTTCCTTGAATTTTTCCCAGTGTCTTTTGGATTTAGGGTTTTCCCTTCGACGCTTTAAAACGGGGACACCTGCCAGAATTGACCGCCGCAGCATCGATTTTTCCAAGATGACCGCTCAACACGGCGATGAGCCTGTTGTTCCCTTTTCCTTTTTAACAGATACAAAGCTGCAAAACACCCATTCCTGCTATCTAACATGGACCAACGAGGAAACCCACCAGATTATTCGGGACAACCTGCACCGCTCCCCCATGTTTTCCGGCACAATCAAGGGAACAGGTGCCCGTTACTGCCCTTCCATCGAAGATAAGGTATATCGCTTTGCAGACAAGGACCGGCACCAATTGTTTCTTGAGCCGGAAAGCGCCAGCAGCAATGAATGGTATGTGCAGGGCATGTCCACCAGCATGCCTGCTGATATACAGCATAAAATGTACCACACCGTACCGGGCCTTGAAAACGCTGTGCTCACCCGTCTTGCCTATGCCATTGAATATGACTGCATCGACCCCACCGGGCTTTCCCCCACCATGGCATCCCTTGAAGTGGAGGGACTGTACCTCGCCGGGCAAATCAACGGTACATCCGGGTATGAGGAAGCTGCCGCCCAAGGGTTGCTGGCAGGCATCAATGCGGTACAGTATATTCAAAACAAACCGCCCCTTGTTTTAACCAGGGACATGTCATACATCGGTGTTTTAACTGATGATTTAACCACCAAGGGCACCGATGAACCCTACCGAATGATGACCAGCCGTGCTGAACACAGGCTATCCTTGCGGCAGGACAATGCAGACATCAGGCTGACGCCTCTGGGGCATGCCCTTAAGCTGGCCAGCGATGAGCGCATGCAAAGACTCGAACAAAAAATGAACCAAACCAAAGAGCTGACAGAGAAAATTGAAGATCTTGGTAAAACAACAACCTTGCGCCGGCCAGAGGTACACATAACAGACATTGTTCAGGATTCGCACCTGTATACAAAAGCCGCTCTGGAACAGGCAGAAATACAAATAAAATTTGCTGGCTACCTGCAGAAGGAGCAAGCCAATATACGCCAAACGGCGGCCATGGAAGGCCACCGTCTGTCACCGGACATCCCCTATATGCAGTTGGATGCTCTGCGCATTGAAGCAAGGCAGAAATTGGCTAAGCACCAGCCTATTTCCCTGGGGCAGGCTTCCCGAATACCCGGTGTTTCTCCCGCAGATATCGCGGTATTAACCGTTTGGCTGAAGAAAAACCAACCGAAGGATTAGGCAGACTTTTGCTGCGTGATGTTGCCTACAAACTGGGCGATGCGGCGCAAGCCTTCCATGATTCTCTCCTCCGATACCGCATAGGACAGCCGCACATAACCGGGAGCAAAGAAGGGCCCGCCAGGTATGATGGATACTTGGGCGTGCTGCAAGAGCAACTCGGCAAAAACGCCGTCATCGGTGATGACCTTGCCCTCGTACACCCGGCCGAGACAGCCGCTGATATCAAGCAACACATAGAAAGCGCCCTTGGGCTCGATGCAGGTGATGCCGGGAATCTGCCGGATGCAGGACAGCATCAGTTCCCTGCGACGGCCAAAGGCCTCCACCATATGCTCCACGCTATCCTGGGGGCCTGTCAACGCTTCCACCCCGGCATACTGGGCGATGCTGTTGGTGTTGCCAGTGGCATGGCTTTGGTATGCATCCATAGCGGAAATAACGCAATGATCCCCAGCCGCGTAGCCCAGGCGCCAGCCCGTCATAGCATAGGCCTTGCTGAAGCCGGATATCAGGATGGTGCGCTTCTTCGCATCCTCTGACAAGGTGGCGATTGAAATGTGCTTGTGGCCGTCATAGACCATTTTTTCATAGATTTCATCGCTGATAATCCAGATATCCTTCTCTTTGGCAAACTCAGCAATCTGCCGCAGGGTTTCCTCGCTCCACACAGCACCTGTGGGGTTGTTGGGCGTATTAATCAGGATGGCCTTGGTTTTGTCTGTAGCTTTTGCTGCGATGTCCTTAATGTCCGGCTCAAACCCATCTTCCACCCGGCTGGGTACGATAACGGGAACACCGCCGCACATGCAGGTCATTTCCGCGTAGCTGAGCCAGCAGGGTGCAGGCAGCAGCACTTCATCGCCGGGGTCTACAATGGTGCGCAATGCTTCGTACAGCACCTGTTTGGCACCTGTGCCAACGATGATGTTGCCCTTATCATATTTTAAGCTCTTTTCCCGGAGCAGATGATCACATATAGCTTGGCGCAGCGAGGGGGTGCCGCTGACAGCGGTGTAGTGGGTCTGGCCTTGCGCCATGGCTTTGTTGGCCGCTTGGACAATGTTGGCGGGGGTGTCAAAGTCCGGTTCTCCTGCAGCCAGGCCGATGATGTCCTGCCCCTGGGCGCGCAGCTCGGCGACAAGGGCATTCAGACGGAGCGTTGTGGAAGCCGTAATCCCCCCACAAACTTTGGATAATGATACAGACACGTTCCTTCCTCCTTCAATCTGCAATACAGGAGGAAGTATAACACATATATTGTAAAATTACACCTATGTTTTATCTAAATTTGCAATTTTATTTTTTCATCCTTCATTTTCGTCCTGAAAAGCAGCTTGCATCATCAGGGCACACTCCAGCCGTTTGCGGAACAAATCACACCCGGTTTCATACACGCCTTGCAGGCTGCCAGAAGCGTGAAAGTTGTTGGCAGCACAGCCTCCGGCGCAAAAATATTTCGCCCAGCAATCCTCACAATCAGGGTGCGAGAACAGATTGCAGCTTTGAAAGGCCTGGCGTAAATCTGTATTTTTAATCCCTGAATATACATCACCCAAACTGTTCACATTGTCCCCTACAAATTGATGACAGGGGAACAATTCGCCCCATGGGGTTACCGCCATATATTCACTGCCGCAGCCGCAGCCGGCAATGCGCTTATGCAAACAGGGGCCGTTTTCCAGATCCAAAGTGTAATGATAAAAGGTAATGGGTCTTCCTTCCCGCTTGCGTTTGATCATTTCCTTGGCCAATAGCTCATACTGTTTAAATACGATGGGCATATCTTCCTTTGTTAAGGCCGCAGGATCATCAGGGGAGGCCACCACCGGCTCCATGCTCAGCTCGGTAAAGCCAAGGTCTGCCATGTGCAGGATGTCCTGCAAAAAGTCGGGATTGTAATGGGTGAAGGTACCCCGGATGTAGTAGCCCTTCCCCTTTCTTTTCTCTACAAAGCGCTGGAATTTAGGCACCACCACATCGTAGCTGCCCCTGCCCATGTAATCTGTCCGAAAGCGGTCATGAACCTCTTTTCTTCCATCCAGACTAAGCACCACATTGTGCATTTCCTTGTTGCAATAGTCCATGATCTCGTCGTTGAGGAGGACACCATTGGTGGTGAGGGTAAAGCGGAAGTGCTTGTTATGCTTTGTTTCCAGCTCTCTGCCATAGGCCACCAATTGCTTGACGACCTCCCAGTTCATCAGCGGCTCGCCGCCGAAGAAGTCTACCTCCAGGTTGCGGCGGGTGCCGGAATGAGCAACCAAAAAATCCAAAGCCTGCTTGCCAACAGAAAAGGGCATCAGGGCGTGCTCTCCCTTGTACTTGCCTTGGGCGGCAAAACAATAGCTGCAAGTCAGGTTGCAGGTATGGGCTACATGCAGACACAGCGCCTTAATGACATCCCCAGACTTGATCGAAGCGCCGTCATTTTCAACGAAGGAATCATCAAAAAATAATTCGCCGTTTTCACGCAGGGTTTCAATCTGCTCCAGCGTGTCATGTAGGTCTTTTTCCGTGACCTTTCCCTGATGAAGATAAGGCTGCATTTCCTCCAGCACCTGCTCTTTGGGGTAGTGCTCCATCAGGCGGATGGCCTGCGCCGACAGTTCATCGGTTACATGGATGCTGCCGCTGCCTACGTCCAGAGTGATATGGTATCCATTTAAATAAAATTGATGTATCATAAGCTCCTAAAATGCCGCCTGCACTGGGCAAGCGGCATTCAATTCTTTTTTTAGTTATTACTTGCTTTCTTTGTTTTCGCAGGGCTGGTTTGCCACGCCGCAGGAAGTCTTGCAGGCAGACTGGCAGGATGTCTGGCATTCGCCGCAGCCGCCGTCCTTCAAGCTTTGCTGCAGGTTGCGGGTTTTGAGTGTTTTAATTTTCATATCGAACCTTCTCCTTTACGCTGAATCTATGGTTATTCTATCGTTTTAAGCATGCAAAGTCAAGCGATTGCCCGGCATGGGTAAAGATGTTATACTGCTGTATACATAAGGAGGTAGAGATATGGACAATTTTACATTTTTTAA
>CAYFSQ010000095.1:0-4846 GCA_964345895.1 uncultured Oscillospiraceae bacterium | reverse complement strand
TTAATAATTAATCAATACACATTTTTAAACCGAATAAGCCACAGGTTTAGGGAGAAAAAATAAATAATGCAACAAAAAAAGCTAAAGATTTATGCTTCTCTAGCTTTTTTTATAAATATCCCGTTTTTATAGGAGCTATTTTAGAAGATTGATTTTATCTTAGTTAGGTCTAAAATGCAATGGATCTTATCTGGAGCAAAAAAGTAGATTAGTACATAAACTACAGCCAAGATTACTAAGATAGTAAGAATTGAAATTAGCCATCTTGCCCAGACTGGAAGTCCTTTCTTTGCGTATGGGTCCTTCAAATTGAGTTTAGGGAACTTAGCTATGTCAGTAAGGGTTACACCAAAAGGAATACTAATCTTAGATTTAGCATTGACTGCCCAGCCGCTTGCATTTAGAAGTGGAGCAATATTTCTTCTTCTTAGTTTTAACCAAGCTAAAATCATTGCTGGTCCTGATATAAGTAGAAGAATACCGAAGAATACAAGGACTAATTGCCAAGCCTTTAACTTACTAAGACCTGTAGCTAAAGCAACTAGAGCTGTACCTAACATACCAACTGCCATACCGATTGCTGCAAAGATACCAGCAAACTTAGCAATGTCGAATGGTGATTTAGCAGCAGGTGGGGCAGCAGCAGGGTCTGCTGGAGCATCTAATTTTACTGCCTCCAATTTTGCTGTCGCTTCTGACATCATCTTAGCATCTTTCTCGGCTGCTCGCTTACTAATTGAATTTTCAACAAAAGCTGCCATTCTGCGATAAGGAGACCAGAAAGCTTGTCCTATACTGATTGGGTTATCAATAATCTTAGTAATAACCGCATCCCACTCAACTCCATCGTTGTCATAGTAAACAGCATTCTTACCAACTACTAAGTCTCCTATATCTCCAACTGTTACTGCCGCAACTATCTGTAATACTCCTGGCTTATCTTTAGTAACGCAGCTACAATAAACCAAGAACATACCTGAAGGCACGGCAGAAGCACTATGAGCAGCAGCGTCTGCTACTTTCATACATAGATGACATTCTCTTTGGTCAATAATCAAGCGGCCTGATTGGAAAATTGCTTTTACATCTTTATCCTTAGTATAGAAGTCGTTAAGAGTAACAAAGTTTCTAAGTAAACGGTAGAAGTCGCGATTGATATACAAGAATTTCTCCACACCTGCTATGTTATCAACTTCTTCAGAAAGCTTTAAGTCTTCTTCAATTAAGTTAAGCACGCTTGCTTTTCCTTTCTCATCAGCTAATAAAGCTTTTGCCTTATCGATTTCAAGCGATGATGTTATAAAATTAGCTTTTTGAGAAGCCCAAGCATTATATTCTGCAAATTTCTCTGCAATGTCGTTCCAATCTTTTTCTGTAATTACTTTCTTTTTGTCACCATAAACTGAAGCGATTAAAGATCTAAATTGTGGCGCCCAAACTGGGTTAAGTGGTTCAGATAGAACGATTTCACCTTTACCATTAATTCTAGCTAGTGGACACGCTCCAATTTCTTCTGTCTTTGAAAGCAAGTTTTCAGCGCTTATTGCTTCAACATTTTGATTAGTAACATCAAGATTAGCTTCAGGAGAGAACGCAGCAAGCTTAGAGCGAAGGAAGAAATCTTTAACCTTAGGGTCTAACTTAGTATAAGCCTCAATAATTGCGTCTGTTTCATCTGCAAATGGAGCTTTAACTGCTGCCTTATTCCAATCTACATATTCTTGTAGAGAAGCATAAAATTGTTCAAGTTTCTCAGTATTAATTCCTTCTTCACCACTCCTATCAGTAACAGAACCACATACAGCCATTACAGTTTCGATGATATTCTTATCAACCTCTGTCTCAGCTGTTGCAGGAGTAACTACTCCGTCTCCATTGAAGCGAGTCTTTTTGAAAGCTTCACTAACGTTTAGTACATCTTCAATTGAGATTACATTGCCTTCCTTTTCAAGACTGGCAAGTATTCTTCTCGCTGAATTGTAAAGTTTTAATGCCTTTTCATCCTCTTGATTAAAGAGTTCAAGATCAAAACTGTCTGTTGCATTTAGAATTGTATCTGTATCTTTTAGTAAAGATGTAAGCCATTCGGCTGTGTGAACTACGTCTTGAATACGGATTTTTCCGTCACTATCATAGTCCATAAACTTAAGGCTCTTATCTTCAATCTCTAGTCCTTTTATAGGGCAAGATAAGACTGTCCATAGCTTAGGATCTAACTGCCTTAGGTTTTCGATATCTTTACCTGAATTAATTTGAACTCTTGGGGAGCCTCCAACGTTTTCAAACTCCCATTTGTGATTTTTATTAGTACTCATATTTATATATTAAAAAATTGATTCTTGTGTATATGTTGTTAAAAGTTCAAGGGCTTTCATACCCATTACAGAATTTCCTTTTGAATTTAATCGTGGACTCCATACTGCTACTGAATACTTTGAAGGATATACAGCAACTATACCGCCTCCTACTCCACTTTTTCCTGGCAAGCCCACCAAATAAGAAAACTCACCAGACTCATCGTAGAAACCACACGATTGCATAAGCGCATTTAGTCGTTTTACTTGGGATGGACTTAGTTTATAGCCTGCATAGCTGAAGTCTTTGTGGCAGGTAAAGCCACGGAATGCCAAAGCTAATTCTCTGCAACTCATCTCCACTGAACACATCTTAAAATAAAATCTCAAAACATCTTCAATATTATTTTCGACTGTTCCGTGATATTTTAGAAGGTTTGCAATTGCCGCATTTAAATATCCCACTTCACGTTCAGATGAAGCCACTTCCAAGTTATAATCTATTGTCTCATCTTTACAAAGTGTTCTTACAAATTTCAAAAATTCTTCTTCAGCATTTTCTAGTTCGGAAAGTAGAATATCTGCAACTACCATTGCACCAGCATTAATGAATGGATTACGCGGTACTCCCCCTTCAACTTCTAATAGGACTATAGAATTAAATGCTGCTCCTGAAGGCTCTTTTCCCACTCTTTGCCATATGTCTTCACCCTTTATTGACATTGCCATAGCTACAGCAAAGACTTTGGCAATACTCTGGATAGAAAAACGAGTATCTGCTTCTTTACAGGTGTAGACATCCCCCTTAATGGTACGAAGGCAAATACCAAATTTATTTGGATCCTGCTTTGCTAAAGCTGGAATATAGTCTGCCTGTGTCCCTTTTTGAGCATAGGGTTGAAGTTCAACATATATATATTCAAGAATTTTTTGATAATCCATAAGAATGATAATCAATTTAAACCCAACAAATGTAGAAAAATTTTGCTATCTTTGCAACCCGTATGAAACACGGATTTGACAATAATAAGTATCTTAAGATACAATCTGAGAATATCAAGAAACGTATTGCTCAGTTCAATGATAAGCTTTACCTCGAGTTCGGAGGAAAGTTATCAGACGATTATCACGCTAGTAGAGTGCTACCAGGTTTTGAACCTGATAGTAAGCTTCAAATGCTTATGCAACTCCGAGATGAAGCTGAAATTGTTATGGTTATCAGTGCAATAGATGTCGAGAAGAATAAAGTCAGGGGAGATCTCGGTATTACTTACGATGAGGACGTGCTTAGGCTCAATGAAGAATTTTCACGCATTGGTCTTATGGTAAGTAGCGTTGTTATAACCCATTACAATGGTCAAGCTAGTGCAGATGCATATAGGAAAAGGCTTGAGCGTGAAGGCATAAAGGTATATAACCATTATACCATTGAAGGTTATCCCAATAATGTAGCCCTAATTGATTCAGATGAAGGTTTTGGTAAGAATGATTATATAGAAACTACACGTCCATTAGTAATTGTAACAGCTCCAGGTCCTGGTAGCGGAAAGATGGCAGTATGTTTAAGTCAGCTTTACCACGAAAGTAAAAGGGGCAATAAGGCTGGCTATGCAAAGTTTGAGACCTTCCCAGTATGGAATTTACCTTTGAAGCATCCAATAAATCTAGCCTATGAGGCAGCAACAGCTGATCTGGATGATGTGAATATGATTGACCCACTTCACCTAGAGGCCTATGGAAAGGTTGCTGTTACATATAATAGAGACCTAGAAATTTTTCCTGTTCTTACCAATATTTTTGAAAGTATTTATGGGAAAAATCCATATAAGTCACCTACTGATATGGGGGTGAATATGATTGGTTTCTGTGTTAGTGATGAAGAGATTTGTAGTAATGCTGCTAAAGAAGAGATTATTAGAAGATATTATTCAGCCCTATGTAATCTTGCTGTAACTGGTAATAATGAAAATGAGGTAAATAAGATTTCGCTTATTATGAAGCAGGCTAAACTTACTACCGAATATAGAAAGACTACTATTGCGGCAAAAGAAAGAAGAGACCTTACGGGAGTTGCTACGGCAGCAATTGAACTAAATGATGGTCAAATTATAACTTCACGTACTAGTTCCCTCCTTGGACCAAGTGCAGCATTGATTGTTAATGCCACTAAACACCTTGCAGGTATCCCGCACGAGGTTAAACTCATACCAGAGGAATTTATTGAGCCGATTCAAAAGACAAAAGTAGAATATCTACACGGGCATAACCCACGCCTTCATACTGATGAAATCTTAGTTGCAATGTCACTTTTGAGTAATAAGGATGAGAATTGTCGCAATGCTTTGGCTCAATTACCAAAGCTAGAAGGTTGTCAGGTCCATTCTACTGTTATGTTAACTGAGGTAGATCAAAAGGTCTTCAAGAAGCTCGGTGTTGGTCTTACTTGTGACCCTGTGAGAAAAATTAAAGATTCAAATGAATAAAGATTAATTTTAAAAATTTATAAAAATGAAAAAAATCCCACCTTGCCCTAAATGTCATGGAACATTTGT
>CAYFSQ010000094.1:0-4879 GCA_964345895.1 uncultured Oscillospiraceae bacterium | reverse complement strand
TAGCTTAACAGAATAAATTCCTGGATTGAGGAAAATACCCCCTGAAATCCCTTGCAATTTCTCTGATAAGAATGTAATATATGTACTTGGCACATCCTTGCGCCGCGCAGGGTCGCGGTGCCATATGTCCGTGAGGAGGTGAAATGAATGAAGTACGAGCTGATCTACATCATCGACACCGCTGTTGAGGAGGAAGCCCGCAAAGCGCTGATTCAGCGTTTCAGCGATCTGATCCAGACCAACGGCGGACAGGTGGAGAAGGTAGACGAGTGGGGCAAGCGCCATCTGGCCTATACCATCGACTACAAGACGGAAGGCTACTATGTGCTGGTAACCTTTACCGCCGACTCTACCCTTCCCAGAGAGCTGGAGCGTAACCTGGAAATTTCCGAGGATATCATCCGCTACCTGGTGACCCGTGTAGAAGAGAAGCGCAGCAACGTCAAACCCCGCGCTCCCCAGCCTGCGCGCGTGTTCCCCACGCAGCGCACCAGCGAGGAAGCCGAGGTGCCCGCAGCAGCGCCCCAGGAAACACCCGCTACAGCCAGTGAAGAGTAAAGGAGGCCTATTGTGAACAAAATCTTCATTATCGGCAACCTGACCAGGGACCCCGAAATGCGTACCACGCAAAGCGGCGTCTCCGTATGCTCCTTCACCGTAGCCGTCAATCGCCGCCGCGCAGGCGGCGCCGAAGCGGGACAGACCGAAGCGGATTTCTTCCGCGTGTCTGCCTGGCGGCAACTTGGCGAAAACTGCAACCGATTCCTGGCCAAAGGCCGCAAGGTAGGCGTGGTGGGCACCCTGACCCTCCAAACCTACACCGGCAATGACGGCCAGCAGCGCGCCAGCCTGGAAGTGCAGGCGGATGAGGTAGAATTCCTCACCCCCCGCTCCGAGCAAGGCGAAGCGCGCCCCATGCAGTCGTCTTCCCCCATGCAGCAGAGCAACGGCTTTGTACAGGTGGACGAGGACGACCTGCCCTTCTAAGGGCCATCATATAGGAGGATTTATGTCTGAAGATCGCAACGAGAGAAGGCCACGCCCCAGAGGCCGTCGGCCCCGCCGCAAGGTATGCGATTTCTGCGCTGGCAAGGTAGCGTACATCGACTATAAGGACGTGAACCGTCTGCGTCGATACATCACCGAGCGCGGCAAGATTTCGCCCCGCCGCATGAGCGGCACCTGCGCCAAGCATCAACGTCAGCTGGCCATCGCCATCAAGCGTGCCCGCGCCATCGCCCTGATGCCCTACACCGCGGATTAGTCCAACACAAAAACCGCCGAAGGTTCAAGCCTCCGGCGGTTTTTTCATTGGTAGATAACTAATTAAGCAGCAAGCCCCCATAAATGAACTGCTCCCCCAAAGTCGATCTTTACAACTTTGGGGGTGCAGTAAAAAGGGCATTTTCTTTTAATTTTTCTTCAGCTGCTTGCTCAAATCCTCCACAGCGGCGCGGATGGTGGGGGTGGTCCTGGTCATTTCTTCAATCTTTCCACAGCCGTGCAGCACGGTGGTATGGTCCCTTCCCCCCAGCATCTGGCCGATGCGGGGCAGGGACGCTTCTGTCATCTGCCGGCACAGGTACATGATCATCTGCCTTGGCACAGTGATGTTGCGGCTGCGCCGGGGGCTGCAGATATCTTCCTCAGAGACGGCGTAGTACTGGGACACCGCCGTCATGATGTCTTCACAGGTGACGCTGCGGGGCGCTTGCTCGATAAACACTTCTTTCAGGGCTTCCTCCGCCAGCTTGGCGGTGATGTCCAATGTGCCCATGAGGGAGGCATAGGCGCTCAGCCGTGTCAGGGTCCCCTCCAGTTCCCGGATATTGCTGTCCACCCGGCTGGCAATCATCTGCAACACATCATCGGTGATGTGCATGTTGGTTTCCTGGGCTTTTTTGCGAAGGATGGCCACCCGGGTATCCATGTCGGGCTTTTGAATGTCGGCAATCAGCCCCCACTCAAAGCGGCTGCGCAGCCTCTCCTCCAGCTTGGCGATTTCCTTGGGCGGCCGGTCGCTGGAAATAATAATCTGCTTGCCTGCATTGTGCAGGGCATTAAAGGTGTGGAAAAATTCTTCCTGGGTAGAATCCCGCCCGGCAATAAACTGGATGTCGTCGATAAGCAGCACGTCCACATTGCGGTATTTATCCCGGAATTGGACGTTGCGGTTGGTCTGTATGGCGTTGACCAGCTCCGTGGTAAACTGCTCGCTGGTCACGTATTCCAGCCGGGTTTCCGGTTTCTGGGACAGAATATAGTGGCCGATGGCATGCATCAGATGGGTCTTGCCAAGGCCGACGCCGCCATACAAAAACAAGGGGTTGTACGCGTCTGCCGGGGCTTCCGCCACCGCCAGGGAGGCGGCATGGGCAAAGCGGTTGCCGCTGCCCACCACGAAGGAGTCGAAGGTATATTTAAGGTTCAGCTTCTGGGCTGCCTTGGGCTGCGATTGCAGGGTGCCGTTGCGGTATTCCTCGGCCTGTTTGGGGGTGAGGATATCCACCTTGATGGGGCGCCCCACCACCTTGGCTATGGCACCGGCAATGGCAACAGCGTACCGGCTGGACACAAACTGGTGGTAGTAGTCTGTCGCTGCTTCCACAAAAAACTGCTCCCCCGCCATGGCCAAAGGCTTTAAGGCGGCGGATATCCAGGTGTTGTAGGTGACCTCCGTCATTTCGTTGCGCAGCAGCGTGCAGGCGTTGATCCAGATCGTGTTGGTGTCCAAAAATGCTTCCCCCAAATAATACAGTAATTATACAAAACAGCCCGGTTTTCGAGTAAAAAATACACCGTCACGATGGAGCGGTGCATGGCCGGCACAGGCTGTGGATAACCCATCCCGTTCGGCTCTACTCACGGCGTTATCCTATCATAACGGCTTGCTGAATGCAAGCAACCTGTGGACAACCTATTTATGCAAGGCGTCTTTCTGTTGATAACTTTCCTGCGCCACAGGTTGTGCCCCGGGGGCGGACCAGGCACAATTTATTGAATAGGCTATGTATATTTATTTAATTTCGTAACAAAGAACGGGCAAATGTTTCGAATATTAATTTTACGACACGTTTCCGTTGGAATTACATAATAGTTGTTGATTGGCTGGATATTCGCTATAATCAGATATCACATTCAGGAGGCAAACACATGACGAAACCCAAGGATAAGTTCACCCTGAAGGAACGAAGCTGGATTCTGTACGACTGGGCCAACTCAGTGTACGCCACCAACATCATGGCTGCCATCTTTCCCCCCATCTTTGTTTCCATCGCCGGGGATGCCGGCGACATGTGGTGGAGCTATGGCACCGGCTTTGCCACGCTGCTGATTGCACTGTTAGCCCCGCTGCTGGGCGCTGTGGCTGACTACAAGGGGATGAAGAAAAAACTCTTCTCCATCTTTGTAGGGCTGGGTATTGTGTTCACCGCCCTTATCGCCGTCACCAACGACTGGCGGGTTATGCTGATATGCTATGTGTTATCCCGCATCGGCTTCTCCGGCTCCAACCTGTTTTATGATAGCTTCCTGACCGACGTAACCACCAATGAGCGCATGGACAAGGTGTCCTCCTGGGGGTACGCCATGGGCTACATCGGCGGCAGCACCATTCCCTTCATTATTTCCATCGGCGTGCTATTGTGGCAGGGGTTTGACAGCCTGCTGGCCCAGAAGTTCGCCATCCTGATTACCAGCGTATGGTGGCTGGTGTTCACCATCCCCTTCATGAAAAATGTGGAGCAGGAGCATTACCTGGACGGCGACAGGCCCACCATAAAGACCGCCTTTAAAAATATCGGCGTCACTGCCCGGGACATTATGGCGGAGAAGGGTATGTTTCTGTTCATCATCGCCTACTTCTTCTATATTGACGGCGTGGGCACCATCATCAACATTTCCACCGCCTACGGCACAGCCCTGGGACTTGGCGCCATGGGCATGATTATCGCCCTGCTGGTTACCCAGATTGTCGCCATGCCCTGCTCCATTCTGTTTGCTAAGGTGGCAAAAAAAATCAGCACCCGCAAAGCGCTGCTGTTTGCCATCGCCGTATATATGCTGATTTGTCTGGTGGGCTTCTACATGGGCTTTACCCTGGAGCCCCATCAGGATGCCTACAACAACGCCTATGAAAACCACAGCGTGCAGGCCGTCACCCAAGCCCAAGCGGCGCTGCCCTTTGACAACCAGGAGCAGGCAGACAAAGCCATTGACGCCTTCATGCAAAAGAGTCGCAACCTGCTGCGGGACCAGGATGAAGCGGGCCTTGCCAAGCTGGATATTTCCTGGAGCAACATAACTCAAAACGACGCAGCCCTTGCCAGCCAGGCCCTTGCCTCCTTAAATACTGCCAATGCTGCTTTCAACCAGGTTAGCCGCCCCCTGGCGGACAGCTACCGGGACGCCATCAAGTTTTCTTCCACCCTCTTCTGGGCCATGGCCGTCTTGGTGGGCACGGTGCAGGGCGGCATCCAGGCCACCTCCCGCTCCTACTTTGGCAAGCTCATCCCCAAGAAGCGCTCCAACGAGTACTTTGGCTTCTTTGATATCTTTGGCAAGTTTGCCTCGGTGGTGGGCCCCTTCCTCTACGCCTTTATCAGCGGGCTGACGGGACGCTCCTCCCTGGGGACACTGTGCCTGCTGGTGCTGTTCCTGGTGGGTTTCATCATCCTCTGGCGTGCCAAGGAACCCCTGGAAGAGCTGGAGCGCTCCCGGGCACAGGTGCTGGAAGCATAGGAATAATGATGGGGCTTCGCCCCATACCCCACCAAAGGGGGTGACCCCCTTTGGAATCCACAATAAAGACCGCTCCTTGGAGCGGTCAGACTGTCAAAAAACCCCAAGAGTCATGGGAGGGGAGGTGTAGGAGGGGGCA
>CAYFSQ010000093.1:0-5039 GCA_964345895.1 uncultured Oscillospiraceae bacterium | reverse complement strand
CGCCAGTATGGTGGGTGTAGTTCAGTGGTTAGAGCGCCAGATTGTGGCTCTGGATATCGTGGGTTCGACTCCCATCACCCACCCCATTTTTCTTCCCGCACCGCCTGTATTGGGGTGTGGCCAAGCGGTAAGGCACAAGACTTTGACTCTTGTATTCGTTGGTTCGAACCCAGCCACCCCAGCCATTCTCCACGTGAGATGCGGTAACGGAAGCACAACGCTCCCTTCATTGTGAAGGGAGCGTTTGCGCGTCAAAAAAGGTCCTTCGGACACTTTTTTGCCGAATGGGAACGATGAGGCCCTCCGCCTCTCGCTACGCTCCCGGGCGGCGGAGGGCGATGTAACCCTTGCTACGCAAGGCTTTCCGCGTCACCGCGCATGTCGCTGACGCGGATTACAGTAGGAGGGGTGCCCCCTCCTACACCTCCCCTCCCATGACTCTTGGGGTTGTTTGACAGTCTGACGCTCCCTTCATTGTGAAGGGAGCGTTGGTTTTTGGGCGTTCAGGCCTGGCACGGTCAAGTTGTAAGGCCTGTCTATTTCCCCGCCCGCAGCTTTTCCGCAACGCGCTGGCCTTCGGGAGTGATTAGAAAAGCATAGGTCGTCTCTGGCACCAACGGCTTTATTTCCTCCAGCCGTCCTTCCTTCAGCAGCCTGCGTATCCTGGTCGCGCTGATGGGGTCTGTGCCGTTGTCTGACTTCCTTTGAAGGATGGTTAATTCCACCCCCTCCCGGGGCAGCTCTTCCTGCATGGCTTGATTGTACAAATTGGTGGCGGGGGACAGGGGCTCCTCCCCCACAAAGCGGTCGGTGATGTGCAGCTCCTTGGCGATGCGGCCGAACACCCGGGCGTCCAGCCGGGCCTGAGCCAACGTCAGCTGATCTGATTCCTTGATAAAGTAGCTGGGGAATGTTGCCGAGGATACCAGGTACGGCCCCGTGGGGTGGTGGTACACATTGGGGATGTGCCTTGTGCCCTCGATAATCAGCTTTTCCCTGACATGGTAGGGGAATGCCGACACATCTTCTGACACCATGAACAGGTGCAGGGCATCGCAGGCGGCGGCTGCCGTTTCTGCCAGGTACTGATGCCCCTTGGAAAAGGGGTTGGCGTTCATCACAATGGCGCCTACCTTTTTAGGCGCAGTTTCAGGCCTTGACAGCCCCTTGAGATAGTCCCGGAAGGCGGTGCGCCTGTTCTCCAGAAACACCACCTCGTTGGTGGCGGCAATCTCATAAAAGCCAAGGGCGGCAATGCTCTGGGCTGCGGTGCGCTTGGTGTACACAAACAGGTGCTGCTGCCCCCGGGAAAACAGCTCTTCCACCAGCCTTGACACCACCACCGCCATCAGCCCCTCGCCCTGGTGGGCGTTGTCCACCGCCAGGCACCGGAGGGTGTTGCGGTAAAACGATCCGGTGGCCGCCAGGCGATCGTCCTCGCTGTACAGGCCCAAAGTATAGTCCAGGTTGTCGTCCAGGCTGATGCCTTCCTGCTCCAAGAGGGCGACAATCTCGCTTAAAGCCCTTTTATCATGTTTGCCAATACGCCTGATTTCCATGGTGCTCCTTCCTTACGGCTCGAAGTGGACCAGCTTGCTTTTGACGATGTTGCGAAAATCAACCATAAACCGGGGCAGGAACATGCCCTTGCGGTAGCTTAAGTAGAAATGCCGCTTGTAATGGTTGTCCTTGATGGGCAGGCACAGCACCTTGCTTTGCACCTCGGGGGATTGGGTGATAAACACCTGGGGGCACAGCATCAGCGCCGCCCCCTCTGCCGCGATGCGCTTGGCGGCTTCCAGGCTGTCGGTTTCCAGCAGGATGGGGGGCTCCATGTGGTGGCGTCTGAACAGGTCGTCCTGGAAGGCACGCACCGAGTGGCCGCTGGACAGGGACACAAACCTTTCGCTCTTTGCCAGGTTGATGGACACTTCCTCCAGGTGGCCATGGTTTCTGGCAAACTCCGACTTCTTCGCCGCCACCAGCACCACTTCCTCGGTTTCCAGCAGGTCGTACTCCAGGTCGGTGTACTTTGGCTCGGTGGTGATGAGGGCCAGGTCGCACATGCCATCGTGGAGCATTTTTTCCAGGGTGGTGGAGCCATGCTCCATCAAGTCAATGCGCACCCGGGGATAAAACTTGGCAAATTCGGGGATAACCGCCGGCAATAGCTGCATGCCCCGCTGCAACGAGATGCCAAGGCGCATGCGGCCCTGGGCCTCGTCTTCAATTTCGTGCAGCTCGTTAAGCAGCGTGGCGGTGATGCCGGTGATGCGCTGCATGGCATCCATGTATTTTTCCCCGGCGTAGGTAAGGGTAATGGGCAGCACCGTGCGGTCCAGCAGCTCGGTGCCCAGTTCTTCCTCTTCCCTTTTAATGCGCTGGCTTAACGCAGACTGGGATATGTACAGCGACTTGGCGGCCCCTGTAATGCTGCCCGCCCGCAAAATGGCGGTGATATCCTTGGCAATCTGGGGGTTCATGGCATGTCCTTCCTATAAGAAATGGCGAATAATCAGGGGATATGTGTTCAATGTTTCATTATGGATGGTGCCATTTTAGCATAATTTCCTGAGGTTTGACAAGGTAAAACCCCGGGCCGGCAGGCTGCATAGGACAATCATGGCGGTCTAATGGGGAGGGCAAAGGAACCCATTAGAAAAAACTTATACAACCGATAACAATAAACGATATTGCCTTATCGATAGTTATACACTAATATAACCATAAGACATCTAAAAACACTTGACGACGAATGACAATCTTTCAACTGATAAGCTTCCACCAGGTACCCGCGCACCGACTGAAGGGAATTCCGGCCATTGGCCGAAGCATATATTTTGAAAGGGGAACTTCAAAATGAAGAAACTCACTGCACTTTTCCTGGTTGCGATCATGCTGATGGGCATGGTCTCTGTAGCTAGCGCCGAATTTAAATTCGAGCGCAAAGTCGACATCGTCTGCCCCTGGGGCATCGGCGGCGGCGCTGACAGCACCCTGCGCCCCATGGCGGAAATCCTGAAAGAGATTATTGGCCAGCAGGTTGACGTAGTCAACGTAGAAGGCGGCGGCGGCGTCAACGGTGTGGAATTCACCTACAAGCAGCCCGGCGACGGCTACACCTTCATGCTGGGCACCCAGAGCCTGATCATGCAGGACCTGCAGGGCGCTCTGTCCATGGACTACCGTGACGAGTTCGTGCCTGTTGCCAAACTGGTGCACTCTGTGTCCATCATCGCCGGCTCCAAGAAAGCTTTGGACGCCAAGGGCGTGACCAACTTTGCCGAGCTGGTGGAATATGCCAAGGCCAACCCCTGGACCGTGACCGCCGGCATGCTCACCGCCACAGGTGCTGACGGCGCCACCCTCAAGCAGGCCCTTGCTGGCCTGGATGTGCTGGAGCTGAGCTACTCCTCCGGTTCTGAAATGAACGCCGGCCTCATGGGCGGCCACATCGACATCATGATCACCGGCACCGACGAAATCCAGGGCCTCATCGAGTCTGGCGACGTTATCCCCCTGGTGGCCTGCGCCGAGCAGCGCATGAGCATCTACCCCGACATGCAGTGCACGGGCGAGCTGGGCATCGATTCCTACATCGGCACCTGGCGCGGCGTGTACGCCAAGAAGGGCACCCCCCAGGAAGCCATTGATGCCATGACCGCTGCCATCGAAGAAGCCACCAAGAACCAGCGTTGGCAGGATTTCCTCGTCCAGGGCGCTTACAACGAGCGCGTTGGCTTTGAAAACGGTGCAGACCTGAAGGTTCTCATGGACAAAGAATACGCGATGTTTGCAGAATACCTCAAAGAAGAAGGCGTGCTGACCAAGTCCTATCCCGACCTGGTTCAGCCCTAAGCGACTGAAACCTTTGGAGGGGGAAGGGCAACTTCCCCCTCCTCATTTCGTAAAAAGGAGTTGTTTTCATGTTTGAGCTTATTCTCAACATTGTGATGCTGTTGGGCTTTGGTTATGCGCTGGCGTTCAATGTGCTGGAGGCCCCCGTTCCGCTGAAGGTGCAGAAGAACCCCTATGCCCTGCAGCCCAATATGTGGCCCAGTGTCATTCTGGCATTGCTCATTGTGCTGATGATTGCCAACATCTATGGCATCATCAAGAAGAACAAGGGCAAGCCCGAGTTTTCTTTCACTCATTTTTCCAGCCAGGTTCCTGGCTTTCTTAAGAGCAAGATGTTTATCGGCATCGTCATCGTAGTGGTGGCGGCATTCATCCTGGAGCCCCTGGGCTTTATGGTGACCAGTTTCTTCTTCCTGTTTGCCTTTGGCATGCTGTTGGGCGAGCGCAACTATGTCCGCCTGCTGATTACCTCTTTTCTCATCACGCTCTTTTTGTACATCGGCTTTGGCGTCCTGCTTCAGGTGAACTTGCCGCGCGGCACCGTGCCGTTCCTGCGCAACTTTGCCCTGTGGCTGGAATCGCTGATTCCTTAAGGAGGTTGTCATATGAACATGCTTGAATTGCTCGGCCAGGGTTTGGCGGTTGTATTTGAGCCATCCATGTTTCTGATGGTTATCCTGGCGGTTATCATGGGCACCATCTTCGGCGCTCTGCCCGGCGTTAGCGCCACCATGGCGGTGGCCCTGGGCCTGCCCTTTACCTACACCATGCAGCCTGTACAAGCCATTGTGTTCCTGGTAGCTATCTATTGTTCTTCCATTACAGGCGGCAGCATTTCCGCCATCCTGTTTAAAATTCCCGGTGTGCCTTCCAGCGCCACCACCACCCTTGACGGCTATCCCATGGCCCAGAAGGGCGAAGCGGGCAAAGCCATGGGCGTGGCGCTGGTTACCTCTGCCATCGGCGGCCTGGTGTCTGCCCTGGCCATGTTCCTCCTAAGCCCTCAGTTGACCCAGGCAGCCCTCAAGTTTGGCCCAGCGGAAATGTTCGCGGTCACCTTCATGGGCCTGTCCATCCTGACCAGCCTTGACTCCAAGAACGTGCTGCGCACCATCATTTCAGGCCTGTTAGGCCTGCTGCTGGCCACCATCGGCCAGGACCCCATGTACGGCGTGCAGCGC
>CAYFSQ010000092.1:0-5529 GCA_964345895.1 uncultured Oscillospiraceae bacterium | reverse complement strand
CGTTATTGGATTTTATCCCTTCACAGAGGTTTACACAAATTGTTCAGCACTCTCGTTTTTATCCCCCCATGGCTATAAGATAGTAATACAACAACCCATCTACCCACACACCACTACAGCGCCCGACCTTCACCGGGCGCTTCTTTATTCCACCATCATTCCCCCGACATCCACGCTTTTCCTTGCTTTTTTCGCTTCCACCCCTTATCATAGAGAAGCAAAATACAATATAAATACATTGGAGGGAGATATGACCATATCGACCGCGCTGTCCTTGGTGCTGGCCGGAGGATTGCTGGCCCTGTTGTTCGCCTTCTACAAGACACGATGGATTAATCAACAAAAGCTGGACCACCCGGTGCTCAAGGAGGTGTCCGGGCATATTGCCCAAGGGGCCATGACCTTCCTGAGCCGGGAATACAAGGCGCTGTCCCCCTTTGTGGTGGTGATTGCCCTGTTTTTAACGTTGGGCAACCAGGGGCCGCTGAGGTGGCAGGGGGCTGCCTTTTTGCTGGGCTGCATCGCCTCTGCCCTGGCAGGGTACCTGGGCATGCGCGTCGCCACCGCCGCCAACGCCCGCACCGCCCAGGCCGCCAGGGATGAAGGGCTGCCTGCCGCCCTGTCGGTGGCCTTTTCCGGCGGCACCGTCATGGGCATGAGCGTCGTAGGCCTGGCCCTGGTGGGGCTGTTTCTGGTGTTCTTTTTCAGCCTCTCTGCCTTTGGGCAGGAGGAAGGCACCCTGGTTACCATCATGCTGCCCCTGGGCACCGCTTTTTCCCTGGGTGCATCCTCCATCGCCCTGTTTTCCAGGGTGGGGGGCGGCATCTTCACCAAGGCGGCAGACGTGGGCGCCGACCTGGTGGGCAAGGTGGAGGCCGGCATCCCCGAGGATGACCCCCGCAACCCTGCCACCATCGCCGACAATGTAGGCGACAACGTGGGGGATGTAGCCGGCATGGGGGCCGACCTGTTTGAAAGCTATGTGGGCTCCATCGTAGGGGCCATGATATTGGGCATGACGGTGACAGCCTCTGACACCCTGCGCGTCAAGCTGATGCTGCTGCCCTTGCTGATTGCCGCCGTAGGCATTGCCGCCAGCCTGATAGGCACCCTGTTTGTGCGCACCGGCAAGGGGGGCGACCCCCAGAAGGCGCTGAACGCAGGGAGCCTTGGGGCAGCGGGCCTCGCTACACTAATGGTGCTGGGGCTGATGGCGCTGCTGCTGGGCACAGAAACCACCGCCCAGGGCGTTGGCCTATGGCAGCTCTTTGGGGCAGCCGTTACCGGCCTGGCAGCCGGCGTCATCATCGGCCAGATTACTGAGTACTACACCGGCACCCACAAGGGCCCGGTGCTGTCTATCCTCAAGGCCAGCGAGACGGGCTCGGCCACCACCATCATCAGCGGCATCGGTGTGGGCATGCGCAGCGCCTTCCCCACGGTGATTATTATCGCCGCAGGCATCCTGGGCAGCTACCTGCTGGGCGGGCTGTACGGCGTGGGCCTGGCTGCCGTGGGCATGCTGATGACCCTGGGCATCCAACTGGCAGTGGACGCCTACGGCCCCATTGCCGACAACGCCGGGGGCCTGGCCGAAATGGCAGAGCTGCCCCGCAGCGTGCGCAAAATTACCGACAGCCTGGATGCCGTGGGCAACACCACCGCCGCCATCGGCAAGGGGTTTTCCATTGGCTCCGCCGCGCTGACGGCCATCATCCTGCTGTCCTCCTTCCGGGACCAGGCGGGGCTTGCCCATGTGGAAATAACCGACCCCTATGTACTGGTGGGGGTGCTGCTGGGCGCCGTCATCCCCTTCCTGTTCACCGCCCTGTCCATGGGGGCGGTGGGCAAGGCCGCCCATGAAATGATTGCCGAGGTGCGCCGCCAGTTTGCCACCAAGCCGGGCATCCTGACGGGCACAGAAAAGCCGGACTATGTGCGCTGCATTGACATCTCCACCAAGTCTGCCCTGCGGGAAATGCTGGCACCGGGACTGATTGCCCTGCTGTCCCCCATATTGGTGGGCTTTCTGGGGGGCATGGCCATGCTGATTGGCCTGTTAACTGGCGTTACCATCACCGGGGTTACCCTGGCCATCTTCCTGTCCAATGCCGGCGGTGCATGGGACAATGCCAAGAAAATGGCAGAGGAGGACGATGCCCTGGGCAAAAGCTCCGACGCTTATAAGGCCGCCGTGGTGGGGGACACCGTGGGCGACCCCTTCAAGGACACCGCCGGCCCGGCGCTGAACATCCTGATTAAACTGATGAGCATGGTGTCCCTGGTGATTGCGCCCATGCTGAAAATTTTCTGGGGGTGAAACATGAACACGCATTATGAACCGCATCTGTATTTAATCCTTTACCCCAACTCTGCCCTGGTGCTCAGCCAGCTTTCGCCCCAGGACTTTGGCGCCCGCTACAACTACGGCTCGGCCTCCTTCCATGCGGGCAAGCTGGTGTTCGCCGAGGTGGACATCAACTACCGCAACGACTACCTGCGCATTGATGAAGCCCTGTCAAGCTTCCACGCCCATGAGGATGGCAAGCCCAAGGCCACCAAGTATGTGTCCAGCTACCGGGTGCTGGAGCATATCGACATCGACGCCATCCAGGTGCTGTACCTGGCCAACGCCGATGGCCTCAGCTATCCTCTGCACCCCCAGCCCTTTGTGCCCGCCCCCAGCCAGGCGGACAGCCTGCTGCGGGTGTACGCCGAAATCGACCCCGTGCGCATGCTGACGCTGTCCCGGCTTAACATGCGCGACTTTGGCCGCTGGTTTACCGACCCCAAGAACATCATCGCCGTGCCCCGGCTGGCCTACCTGCAGGTAACGCTGGACATCCCCGCCTTCCTGAGGGATTTTGAAGCCAACCCCTTCATCCCCCCACCCCTGGAGGGGGTGCACCCCAGCAAGCTGCGGGATGCAATCCTGGACCTGCAACGGCGGGAGCATAAGCTGTTCAAGGGGCTGACGCTGGACACCTCCTTCACCAAGGAATCCTACCGCCGCATCCGCCACGGTTTCATGTTCATCGATCAGGAGAAGGAAAAGTTCTTCCCCATGCCCTCCCTGCACGAGATCGAAAACACCAACTTAAGGTTCTATAGGGGGATGTAGCCCCAGCAAACCTTGTGGACAAATACAATGGGCTCCCGATACTTTTCGGGAGCCCGTTGTATTATATGAAGATTGCGTTTTTATTCCTTTTCCGCCAGCAGGGATACGATGTGGTTGCTGCGCTGGAGGAATTCCCGCAGGGCATCCGCCTCCAGGGGCTGGGCGGACATGCGGGCCAGGTCGTACACCTGCTTGGCCAGCAGGGCGCTCTTTTCCCCTTCCTCCATGCTGGCCAGGGCACGGATGACGGCGCTTTGCCGGTTCAGCACCAGGGTGTGCTTGTCGGGCATGGGCATGGATTGGCCGTAGAGGGCGCTCATGTCCTTAAAGCGGCGCATTTGCTCGTCCTCCGTCAGCATGGCCGTCAGCTCCTTATCGGCCAGGGCTTCCAGCTTAACCTCCAGCTGCTCGTTGCCCAGGGCATCCCGGAACAGCTTTTGCAGGTCTTCCTGCTTTAAGTCCTTGCCTTCTTCGCTTTCTTCCTTCAGCCCCTGGACATCGGCGTCCACCCGCATGAACTGCACGGCCGCATCGCCGCTGTCGCCGGAGTATTCCATGAAGGACATGAAGTTGATATCAATCAGCGTGTCCATCACCACCACATCGATGCCCTGGCTGGTAAACAGTACCACCCCTGCCGCCTGGCGGGCGGGATCGGTGGTGTAGTACACCTTTTTCTCTGCCTTGCCCTCATTGCGGGCGCGGTACTCGTCGAAGGTGTAGTATTCCCCAGCGGTGGTTTTGAGCAGCAGGGCTTCCTTGACGGCGTCAAAGAACTTACGATCCCGCACACAGCCGTACTTGATGAAGGGGTGGATATCATCCCAGTAGCCCTGGTAGGTTTCCCGCTCGGTCTTGAACAGGCCCGTCAGCTTGTCCGCCACCTTTTTAGCGATATGACCGCTGATTTTGCGCACCTGCCCGTCGTTTTGCAGGAAGGAACGGCTGACGTTCAGCGGCAGGTCGGGGCAGTCGATGACGCCCTTTAGCACCATCAAAAACTCGGGGATGATTTCTTTAATATTGTCCGCCACAAAGACCTGGCGGTTGAACAGCTTGATTTCCCCTTCCTGGCCGGCAAAGTCCCGCTTGAGGCGGGGGAAGTACAAAATGCCTTTGAGGTTGAAGGGATAATCCACGTTGAGGTGAATCCAGAACAGGGGATCCTCCCAGGTGTGGAACAGCTTGTGGTAGGTGGCCTTGTATTCTTCATCGGTGACATCCTTGGCATTCTTGAACCAGATGGGGCTGATGTCGTTGATGGGCTGCTCTTCGGGGGCCCTCTCGGGGGTGAATTCCTCCTCCTTGCCCTCCTTCTTCGCTTCCTTCAGACCCTCCTCGTTGCGCTTTTTCCGGGCCTTTTCGGCTTCCTTATCGCCTTGAATATCCACAAAGTAGACGGGGGTGGCCATGTAGCCGCAGTATTTGTCCAGCACTTCATGGACCCGGTGGCCTTCGAGGAACTCTTCTTCGTCCTTCATGATGTGCAGGGTGATGGTGGTGCCCCGGCTTTGCCTTTCGCCCTGGGACATTTCATAGCTGATGCCGTCGGCGCTTTCCCAGCGGACAGCCTCGGCCCCTTCCTGGTGGGACAGGGTGTCGATGACCACCTTCTCCGCCGCCATGAAGGCGCTGTAGAAGCCCAGGCCAAAGTGGCCGATGATGCCCGCCTCGGCATCGCCGGCGTAGTTCTTTAAAAATTCCTCGGCGCTGGAAAAGGCCACCTGGTTGATGTACTTATCCATTTCCTCCTGGGTCATGCCGATGCCATTGTCGGAAAAAGTAAGGGTTTTGGTCTTTTGATCCAAAGTGACGGTAACCCTAAGGTCCTCCCCCTCTCCCTTGCCCAGCATCTTCAGCTTGGTGATGGCGTCCACGCCATTGGAAACCAGTTCCCGGATAAAAATATCCTTATCGGAATACAGCCAGCGCTTGATGACTGGCATAATGTTCTGGGCGTCGATGGAAATCTGGCCCGTAACGGGTTTGTTTTGCTTGCTCATACATACCTCCATAAAAACGGGGCGATGCCCCGAAATTGTTGCATCACCCCGATTATATCAGGTTGGTCAGAGAAAGACAAGCATTTTTAGCACTCTTCTTGCTTGAGTGCTAATTTCTTTATTTGTTCACACCTAAGCCCGTTCCCTGATGGTAACAGCGATGGTATCCCCCGGCTGCTTGTTGATGGCAGCGCGGATGTCCTTGCGGATACCGATGATGTGGCACGCTGTGCCCATACGCACCAGGGAGCCATCGTAGGGATAGCCGTCAAAGGTGGCGTGCACCTTTACCCGGCCCTTGCCAAACTCCGCCCGTACATCGTAGGGAAACTCCACATAAGCACCGTCCAGGTCGGGCACCTTGTGGATAACGGCATCAAATTCGTAGATTTTTTCGTTCATTTC
>CAYFSQ010000091.1:0-5598 GCA_964345895.1 uncultured Oscillospiraceae bacterium | reverse complement strand
GAAGAAGCTTTTATCCCTCATCCTGGTCGGCATGCTGGTTCTTTCGCTGGCAGCCCCCGCTATGGCGGAAGCCCCCAAGTACAAAATCGCCATCCTCACTGGCACCACCTCGCAGGGTGAAGAAGAATACCGTGCGGCGGAAAGCCTGAAGACCCAGTATCCGGACATGGTTGTCACCGACACCTATCCGGACAACGCTTCCTCTGAAGTGGAAACCACCATCGGCAAGCTGCAGCAGTTCGCCGCAGACCCCGATGTCAAAGCCATCATCATGGTGCAGGCCGTCATGGGCGCCACCGCTGCTTTTACCCAGATTCGCCAGGATCGCCCTGACATCCTGCTGATTGCTGGTGTGCCCGCGGAAGACCCCTCCGACATCGGCGCAGCTGCTGACTATGTCATGGCTATTGACGAAATCAACGGCGGCGAGCAGATTATGGAAACAGCTGTTGGCTGGGGCGCCGACGTGTTCATCCACTACTCCTTCGCCCGTCACATGGGATATGAAACCATCGTTGCTCGCTACAACATCCTGAAGGCTGCTGCCGAGGATGCCGGCGTCGAATTCTACGCGGTGGACGCGCCCGACCCCATGGCCGAAGGCGGTGCCACTGTATCCCAGGCCTTTATTCTGGAAGACGTTCCGAAGCAGATGGCTATGTTTGAAGGCAAAAAGGTTGCGTTCTTCACCACCAACTGCGGCATGCAGGAAGCCCTGCAGCAGGCCGTGCTGAAGGAAGAAAACGCCCTGTATCCCCTGCCCTGCTGCCCCAGCCCCTTCCATGGCTTCCCGGCCTCCTTGGGCCTGGAGTTCACCGAAGAAGAGAAGGGCGATTTGCCCCTCGTTCTGGAAAAGCTTGCTGGCGTGCTGAAAGAGAACAACGCCCTGGATCGTATGTCCACCTGGCCCGCTCCCGTTAACATGGCGATGGTGGTTGGCAGCTTCGAGTATGCCAAGGACTACATCGAAAATGGCGGCGAGCGTGCCGACATGGCCAAACTGGAGCAGTACATCAGCACAGCAGCCAACGGCTCTGCCCAGCTGACCCCCTACGAAGATGACAACGGCAACGTGGTCGAAAACTACTTCATGATTTACTTTGATAATGTGGACTTCAACGATTACGTCAAGTAAAATATACCAACAATAATTGTACAAGGGGCCTGCCAGCTGTCCCGCCGGCGGGCCCCTTGTATTCATCCGTTCTGCCCCAAGCGGGGCAGAATTTGACACGAAGGGAGAGTTCCTTTTGCCACACGAGTACATCCTCGAAATGAATGACATTTCCAAGGAGTACGGCGGCAATGCCGTGCTCAAGGACGTTAGCCTCAAGGTGCGTCCCGGCGAAATCCACGCGCTGTTGGGAGAGAATGGCGCAGGCAAGTCCACCCTGATGAACATTCTCTTTGGCATGCCGGTGATTCATTCCACCGGCGGCTTCAAGGGAGAGGTTCTGGTGGATGGCCAGCCCGCCGGTATTTTATCCCCCATGGACGCCATGAAGCAGGGCGTCGGCATGGTGCACCAGGAGTTTATGCTGATCCCTGGCTTTACCATCACAGAGAACATCAAGTTAAACCGTGAAATTTCCAAGCCCAACCTGGTCAGCCGCATTTTAGGGCACGAGCTGGAATCCCTGGACCATGCCGCCATGGCACGGGATGCCCGCGCGGCGCTGGATAGTGTGGGCGTTTCTCTGCCGGAAAGCACGCCGGTCAGTACCCTGCCGGTGGGCTACATGCAGTTTGTGGAAATCGCCCGGGAAATCGACAAGCAGGGCGTGAAGCTGTTGGTATTTGACGAGCCCACCGCTGTGTTGACAGAGAGCGAAGCCGATCAGCTGATTGGCGTAATGAAGAACATCGCTGCCCGGGGCATTGCCATTATTTTTATCACCCACCGCTTAAACGAGGTGATGCAGGCCTGCGACACCGTCACGGTGCTGCGGGATGGCAAGCTGGTGGGCACCAAGCCCATTAGCGAAACTTCCCTGGTGGAAATGGCCACCATGATGATTGGCCGTGGCAACGAAGGGATGGAAGACAATGTGGGCCGCAGCCAGCCCTTAAACGGAAAAACAGCGCTGAAGGTGCGCAACCTCCACGTTGCTATGCCCGGCGAAAATGTCCGGGGCATCGACCTGGACGTGATGGAAGGCGAAATCATCGGCATTGGCGGCCTGGCCGGTCAGGGCAAGGTAGGCCTGCCCAACGGCGTCATGGGCCTGTATCCGGCACAAGGGGAAGTAACATTGTTCGACGAGCCCCTGCCGCTGAACGACTCGGCCGCCTCCCTCAAGCAGGGCATGAGCATGGTGTCGGAAGACCGGCGCGGCGTGGGCCTATTGCTGGAAGAATCCATCGAGGACAACATCACCTTCAACGCCATGCAGATTAAGGGTGAATACCTGACGGGCCCCGGGCCTTTCAAAATCAAGTCCGGCAGGCAGATACGCGACTATGCCAACAAAATGATCAAGGAACTGGACATCCGCTGCCAGTCCGCCACCCAGGCGGCGGGCACCCTGTCAGGGGGCAACCAGCAGAAGGTGTGCGTTGCCAAGGCGCTGGCCCTTAACCCCCGCTTCCTTTTTGTGTCCGAGCCCACCCGCGGCATCTACATCGGCGCAAAAAAGCTGGTGCTGGACACATTGGTAGACCTGAACCGCAAGCAGGGGCTGACGGTGGTGATGGTGTCCTCCGAATTGATGGAGCTGCGCTCGGTGTGCGACCGCATTGCCATCGTGGCCGAGGGCAAGGTGGTGGACATCCTGCCCCCTGATGCCTCCGACGCCGCCTTTGGCCTGGCCATGAGCGGCATCAAGCCGGGGGAAGATATTCAGGAAGACAGCCTTTCTGAAGACGGAGGGCAAAAGCAATGAAACGAAGCAAAATACAATGGGCGCTGGCTGTGCTGCTGTTGGTATGCGCCGTTGGACTGGCTGTTGCCGGTGCGATGGGCTTTAATAGCCGGGGCACAGAAGAAACAAACGGCCAGATGTTGCGTATGCGCAACTATACCGTGCTGCGCACATCGTCCACTGCCTTGGTGGATGAATTGGTCGCCCAAGCGAAAAAGGATGCCCGAGCCTTTGCGAAAGCAAACAAATATAGCCGTAGCCAGACAAACGTTTATGTGGGCGAGCAAGAGGCGATTGCCCGCGCCGAGGCGGATGCCCGGTATAAGGATTTTGAGGACCTTAACCTGAACGAGTTAGACAGTGCTATTTTGAACATGGAAACGGCATTGGCGGCATATTACGACCTGGAAACCCAGGAAAAAGCGCAATATGCTGTCACCTGGCAAGCTGACCGCAAGCTGAAACAGCAAGAGGAAGATTCGGGGGCGGATGAAGGCGCAGCCCTGTCCGCCGAAAGCGAAGGCATCAGCGAAGAAGCCCTGCTGACCCAGGAAGTGGAAGTAGACTACTCCGGCTTCGTGCCCAGTGCGCAGCTTGCAGCATTGAAGGAGCAGACGGAGCCCGTCTACGACAGCCTGTTCCTGGTGATGCAAAAAGCAGTACCCGGGTTGCGGGATGATATGAAAGAGAAGCTTCAACCCAAGGTGATGGAAGTCACCACAGGTGCCGACCGTAGCTTTACTGCCTCCTTCGACCGTTACCAGTCTGCCCATGCGCTGGATATCCTGGACAAGGGGCAGCAGACTCGCATGCTGATGGCGCGCAATGCCGACAACCTGGTGTTGCTGTCCATTGGTGCCCTGGTGCTGGCGTTGACAGCATTCTTCTATGGCCTGTTAAAAAAGAAGCTGGGCCTCCCCCGGCTGATTATCTCTCTATTCTTCATCATGCTGCTCTTGATGTGCGGGCTGTACAATATCTCTATTTCTGGTATGGTTTCTACCGTTCTGTGGCGCACTGGCATGTACGGCGTGCTGGCCCTGGCCATGCTGCCGGGCATCCAATCGGGCATCAGCCTGAACATGGGCATGACGGTGGGTATTATCTCCGGTCTGTTGTCCACCCTGCTGGCCATGCAGATGAATATGACGGGCTGGCTGGCCTTTGCCTTCGCCGTGGTGGTAGGTATCTTGCTGGCGCTGCCGGTGGGGTATCTGTACGGCAAGCTGTTAAACCGCTTAAAGGGCAGCGAAATGACCATCTCCACCTATGTGGGTTTCAGCTATGTGTCGCTGTTCTGCATTGCCTGGATGCTGTTGCCCTTTAACAACTCGCGGCTCACCTGGGCGCTGGGCAGCGGCTTGCGCTCCATGCACAACATGAAGTATTCCTTCGGGCAGATTCTGGATAACACCTTGGCTTTCGACCTCTTCGGTGTCCATGTGCCCACAGGCCTGCTGTTGTTCTTCTTGTTATGCTGCTTGATTATGTGGCTGTTCAGCCGCTCCAAAACAGGCACAGCCATGATTGCTGCCGGCGCCAACCCCCGCTTTGCGGAAGCTGCCGGTATCAACGTCAACAAGATGCGCATCACCGGCACTACGATTTCCACCATCATTGCGGCGGTGGGCATCATCGTCTACTCTCAATCCTTTGGCTTTATGCAGCTGTATAATGGTCCCAAACAGATGGGCTTTGTGGCGGCCAGTGCCATCCTCATTGGCGGTGCGTCTACCACAAGGGCAAAGGTGTCCCACGTTATTATTGGTACCTTCCTGTTCCAGGGGGTGCTGGCGCTGGGCATTCAGGTGGCCAATGCCCTGATTTCAGAAGGAGGACTCTCCGAAGTTATGCGTATCCTGATTTCTAACGGCATCATCCTCTATGCCCTGACCCAGACGGGGGGTGACGGCCGTGACTGATATCACCAACCGCCGCTTAAAGGGCGTGGACGCCGTTAAGCGCAATGTGCAGGAATATATCGTTACTTATGTATTTTTAATACTGAGTGTCATCTTTGTGGTGTACTCAGGCCGTCCCATGACGGATATCCTGCAGCAATTAATGGGCAGGCTGTCCCGCAACCTCTTCGTGGTGCTGGCGCTGATTATCCCCATCATTGCCGGCATGGGCATCAACTTTGCCATCACCATCGGCGCCATGGCGGCGCAGATTGGCCTGCTGCTGGCCATCAACTGGGAAATCAAGGGCATCCTGGGCCTGTTGGTGGCGGCAGGCGTTACCCTGCCCCTGGGGGCGGTGTTCGGCTTCCTGATTGGCTCTCTCCTCAACAAAATGAAGGGCCAGGAAACCATCGGCTCCTTAATATTGGGGTACTTCGCCAACGGCGCGTACCAGCTGCTGTTCCTGTTTATCTTCGGCAAGGTTATCCCCTTGAGCGACAAGGTCACCATTGTCGGCGCAACGGGCGTTGCCAATACCCTGAACCTGACAGGCCAGGTGGGCTTGCACAGCGCTTTGGACAGCATGTGGCGCATCCCCTTTGGCACGGCCCTCTACAGCGTCAGCGCCATTGTGCTGGCAGGCGCGGTGGCCCTGTACTTTACCAAGAAAATGAGCAAAGGCCGCTTCCTGACCCTGGCAGGGGTGGCGGTGGGCTCGGTGGCGCTGTACCAAATCCCTGCGGTGCAAAAGGCCTTCTCCATGGTCAATGTGCCGGTAGTCACCTTCCTGGTGGTGGCGGTGCTGTGCCTGTTTAACGTGGCTATCATGAAAA
>CAYFSQ010000090.1:3297-5609 GCA_964345895.1 uncultured Oscillospiraceae bacterium | reverse complement strand
ACGCCGCCCAGGACAGGTTTCTGTCTGGGCGGCGTTGGCTTTGGGGGTTTATTTTACCAGGATGAACAGCGCCATCCACAGGATGCAAAGGCCAATAAACAGGGGCAGCAGGGCCAGTGCCTTTCTTTTCATCTGTTCCATGCGGGCTTTGTCGGCCTCGCTGATGGTGGATACATAGTTTCTTCTGCCCAGCAGGTACAGCAGCAGGCCGCTGTCGTTGCCGGCGGCGAACAGGCCCCAGAATCTGGGGTGTTTCAACCCCCTGCCCTGGGCATCCAGCACCACCATGCGGTAGAGAAAGTAGCAGAACAAAGCGCCCGTTGCCAGGGCAAGCACACCAGTTAACCCTACATACCATGTCATCGTTATATCCTTCTTTCCTAAATGTTCTTAATAATCTGGTACATCACCGTGCCTACGCCGATGAATATCAGCGAAAATATGGCGACGAACAGATGCTCGTTTTGGGACAGGGGGGTCATCAGCAGGATAACCAGCACCATCAGCAGCATGGTGACGCCCAGGGCGGCCAGCAGCTTGCCATTGCTTTTTACAACGCTGGTGCTCTCCTCTAAATGTTGTATCATTACCTGATCTCCTTTCAGCAGCACGTCCAGGCTGATGTTGTACAGGTCGCTCAGGGCGATGACGCTGACGATGTCGGGGTAGCTCTTTTCATTTTCCCAGTTGGACACCGTCTGGCGGCTTACATGGATGCTTTCGGCGACCTGTTCCTGTGTGAAGTTGGAAGCGTTGCGCGCCTCCTTTAATTTCTTTCCAATCTGCATGGTGGCCTCCTTGCTTGGTGCCCTGATTGTGGCATACCCTGCCATGGGTGTCGACCAAAATGCTTTGACAATGCCAGAAAATGTGGCAAATATCGTGCAAAAATCCTTTGACAAAGGCCTGTTTTCCCTGATCTTCTTTTCTTCAGGGCAGTTTATTACAAATAATTTACAATTCTCCGTTGCTTTTTTGGAGAGTGGGTGGTATCCTGCTGAAATGAGAATGGTTCTCAGTTTGAAGGGAGGGGTGGCCATGGCAGGGTATCAGACGCAGCAGCGCAAAGCGCTGGTGGATTTTTTGTCCCGCCATCCTGGCCAGGCGCTGACAGCCCAGGCCCTGTGCCAGGCGCTGAAGGAAGACCGCACTGCCCACCCCATTGGGGACAGCACGGTATACCGTCTGCTGCAAAAGCTGGCGGCGGAGGGCGTAATCAAGCGCTACCTGCTGGAGGGCAGCCGCTGCTATGTATACGAAATGCCCCTGCAAGGGGACCACTGCGGCGGCCATCTGCATATCAAGTGCACCTTGTGCCATAAATTGATTCACTTAGGCGAGGAAGAAACCACCTCCGTCATGCGGGAGGCTGAGAAGGAAGGCTTTGCCCTGGACAGGGAGCAGACGCTGTTGTTAGGGCAATGCGCCGCCTGCCGCGAGGGGGAGCTATGATAAAGCGCTGGATTGCTTTATCTATCTGCATCCTGTTTGTGCTGCTTTTAGGGGCGGGCTTTGTCCACGCTGCCCAGCACCTGCACCACAACCACCAAGGGGCACCCTGCCTGGCCACCCATGATGGCTGCCTGGTGTGCACCTTTTTTCACCGCGTATATGAAAGCCTGTCCAAGGGGCTGGCACTCTTATTGATGCTGCTTCTGCTGCGCCGGCAAAGGGGCCTGGTTTCCTGTGCCGGGCAACAGCGAAGCGGCCTGTATCAACTGGAAACCCCCGTTACCCTCCGTGTGAAGATGACGAATTGAGGGACTTTTTTCCCTGATTCTTTACAAAACGGAGGAAAATAGAATGAAAAAATTGTTTGCCGCCTTGCTGGCGCTGATGCTTGTGCTGTCCATGGGCAGCGTTGCTGCGGAAGAAAAGAAACTGAATATTGTATGCACCACCTTCCCCTCCTACGACTGGATGCGCAACATCCTGGGGGACAGGCTGGAGCAGGTGGACCTGACCCTCCTGCAGGACAGCGGGGTGGATTTGCACAACTTCCAACCCACCGCCCAGGACTTTATTAAGGTGTCCTCTGCCGACCTGCTGGTGTACATTGGCGGCCCCTCGGATACCTGGGTAGAGGATGCGGTGAAGGAAGCGAAAAACAAAGACCTGGTGGCCATCAACCTGCTGAAAGCCCTGGGCGATGACGCCGTGATGGATGTCAGCGTGGAGGGGATGCAGAAAGGCGCCCACCATCATGACCACGACGATCACGACGATCATGACCATGATGGCGAAGAAGCCCACGACCATGATGAGCATGACGATCATGATCACGATGGTGAGGAAGCCCACGACCATGACGA
>CAYFSQ010000090.1:0-3197 GCA_964345895.1 uncultured Oscillospiraceae bacterium | reverse complement strand
CATGACGATCATGATCACGATGGTGAGGAAGCCCACGACCATGACGAGCATGATGATCATGACCACGACCACGACAACCATGCCGGCCATGTCCACAACCACGAGGACGAGCACATCTGGCTGTCCCTGCGCAATGCCCAGAAGCTCAGCCGGGTGATGGCCATGGAGTTGGCCTTCCTGGATGCGGAGCATGCCGCCCTGTACCTGAACAACCAGAAAGCCTATGCTGAAAAACTGGACGCGCTGGACAAGCAGTACCAGAAGGTGGTGGAAGGCGCCGGGCAAAAAACCATCCTCTTTGGCGACCGCTTCCCCTTCCGCTACCTGGCGGAGGATTACGATTTGACCTACTATGCCGCCTTCTCCGGCTGCTCTGCCGAAACGGAAGCCAGCTTTGAAACGGTGGCCTTCCTTGCCAATAAAATTGATGCCCTGAAGCTGCCTGCCGTGCTGATTCTGGACGGCTCTGACGGCAAGATTGCCAAGGCCGTACTGAACGCCTCCAAGGATGCTGCCCGCCCTGTGCAGGTGCTTGATGCCATGCAAACGGTGAACAAGCAGATGGTGGAGGAAGGCACCACCTACCTTGGCATCATGGAAAAAAACCTGGACGTACTGAAAGACATTTTATAATAAAACATAGCGCCCGGGCAGCTTTGCTGCCCGGGCAGAACCATCTATTTGCGTTCCCACCAGGGAAGAAAGGATACCCATGGCATTACTGACCTGTGATAACCTGGCCGTCGGCTACGAAGGCAAGCCCGTTGCGGAAGCCCTTAGCTTCAGCGTCAACCCCGGCGATTACTTGTGCATCGTGGGGGAAAACGGTTCGGGCAAGACGACGCTGATGAAAACCATCCTGGGGCTGCTGCCGCCCCTGTCTGGCAACCTGGTGTTGGCAGAGGGGCTGAAGCATCATATCGGCTACCTGCCCCAGCAAAGCGTTGTCCAGCGGGATTTTCCCGCAGCTGTGGGGGAAGTGGTGCTGTCCGGCTGCCTGAAGCAAAAGCGCGGGCTGTTTTTCTCTGGAGCCCAGCGTACCCTGGCAGAAAACAACATGGCAAGGCTGGACATCGTCAGGATGAAGAACCACTGCTACCGGGAGCTGTCCGGCGGGCAGCAGCAGCGGGTGCTGCTGGCCCGGGCCTTGTGCGCAGGGGATGGTATGCTGCTGCTGGACGAGCCTGCCGCCGGCCTGGACCCCCAGATTACCCAGGAGATGTATCAACTGATACGAGATTTGAATGCCAGCGGCCTCACCATTATCATGATTACCCATGATATCGCTGCCTCTCTGGCCCATGCTTCCCACATCCTGCATGTATCCCGCACGCCCCTGTACTTTGGGGAGGCGGCAGGGTACCTGCAAAGCCCCATGGGGCAGATATATGCCCGGCAGGAGGTACAGCCATGAACACAGGCGGCATCCTTGAAACCCTTGGTTTTTATCTGTCCTACCCCTTTGTGCGCTATGCCCTGATTGTGGGGGTGTTGGTGGCGCTGAGCGCGTCGCTGCTGGGGGTGGTGCTGGTGCTGCGCCGCCTGTCCTACATCGGCGATGGGCTGGCCCATGTGGCCTTTGGCGCTATGGCCGTTGCCACGGTGCTGAACGTCAGCAACAACATGCTGCTGGTGCTGCCCATTACCATCCTGTTCTCTATTCTTTTGCTCTGCGGCGGCAGGCGGGTAAAGATTCAGGGGGATGCGGCCATCGCCATGATGAGCGTGGGGGCGCTGGCCATCGGCTATATTCTGTTTAACCTCTTCCCGCCCAAGGGGGGCAATGTATCGGGGGACGTGTGCACCACGCTGTTTGGGTCTACCTCCATCCTCACCTTAAGCCAGCAGGAAGTCTGGCTGAGCATTGGCCTTAGCTTCACCGTGGTGATGCTGTTTGTGCTGTTTTATCACCGGGTGTTCGCCCTGACATTTGACCCGGAGTTTGCCTCCGCCACCGGCATGCGGACGGGGCTGTACAACATGGGCATTGCGGTGGTGATTGCCACCGTCATTTCCCTGGCCATGAACCTGGTGGGCTCCCTGCTGATTTCGGCGCTGCTGGTGTTTCCGGCGCTGAGCGCCATGCGGGTGTACAAAAGTTTCCGTGCCGTGGTTATATGCTCTGCGGTGTTTGGCGTGGTGGCAGCGCTGGTGGGCATCCTGGTGTCCATCCTGGCGGGCACGCCGGTGGGCGCCACCATTGTGGCGGCGGACATTGTTGGCTTTTTGCTGTTTACCCTGTTGGGATTACTGAAAGGAAGATAATCAGGATGAAACGAGGAGTATGGATGGCCCTGCTGCTGGCGGCAGCTTTGGTTTTAACCGCCTGCGGCGCACCCAAGGAGGCCCAGAGCAGCCCGGGGGACGTTGCGGCACAGCCCGAGAATACCCAGGCGGTGCCGGCGGCAACAGCCCCCGAAGGGGTGGTCCCTGGGGAAGCAAGCCAGGCACCGGCGGCGGAGGTGCTGCAGCAGATTGTTCAGACCGGCGCTGCGCCCACTGTAAACCCCTTTGAAAAGCCGGTGTACGACGGCCCGCCCTCTGCCATGCGGCCGGAGGCCGCCCACTTCCGGGACATTGGCCCGCTGGAGATGGGCAAGGTGATCCACTGGGACTTGAGCCGCTTAAGCTCCACCATGGCGTATGCCCAGCTGTATACCATGCTGACGGAGCCTGAAAAGTTTGTCGGCCAGACGGTGAAGGTGCAAGGCCAGTATTATTCGTCGCCCGCTGAGGACGGCGTGCCCCAGTATCACTTTGTGATTGTGTTTGATGCCGCCGCCTGCTGTGAACTGGGCATTGAGTTTTTGTGGACGGGCAATCATCCTGCCAGCGATTACCCGGCACTCATGAGCATTGTGGAAATGACCGGCCTGTTTGACATCTGCAATGATGGCGGTGAAAAGTTTTGTGTCATCCGCATTGACGACCTGAAGGTGGTGCAGGAAGCGCCGCCGCCCAGTATAACGGTGATGCCCTAGTCGTCGGGGCGCATTTCGCTTCTTTCCCGATGGGCAAGCCCATCGGGGGCATCCGCTGCATGGCCCCTCCTCTCAAACGCAAGCGGGGGCTTGCGTTTGGTTTGGAACGGTCGGGGCGGGTTTTGGGCTGCTTCAGCTCCGGCTTTGAAAGGCGTGTGCCATCGGGGCGCATTTCGCTTCTTTCCCGATGGGCAAGCCCATCGGGGGCATCCGCTG
>CAYFSQ010000089.1:0-5694 GCA_964345895.1 uncultured Oscillospiraceae bacterium | reverse complement strand
GACGCCGGCAATGATCTTCTCGCTCAGGAACAGGTACAGCAGGAAGGTGGGCAGGTAGATAACGGCGCGGTAAAACTTTTTGCCCCGAATGCCGGAATTGAGGATGACGGAGAACAGCAGCGCCAGCGTCATTACCACCAGGCCGCCCACGCCCCAAATGCGCACCAGGTTCCACATGGACATGCGGAAGAGGCTGGTATCTGCCAGTTTGAGATAGTTGCCCAAACTGACAAAAGTCCACGTATCCATGCCGGAGGTGACGTTCTCTACATTAAAGAAGCTCATCAGCCCGGTACGGAAGATGGGGTACAGGAATATCAGCGAAAAAAACAGCAGGGCGGGCGTCAGGAACGCGATGATCATGCCTCTGTTGCGGGTGTGCATAAGGTTCAACTCCTCTTGGCGGAGGCTGCTGCCTTGCTTGTTACCGGCAGTGCCATCCTTTCAGCGCAGGCCGCAGCCTTGTTTTGGTACAGATGAGAGAAGTAGTTGAATACGTTGGGCTGGTAGGGGATGGACTTCAGCACGCCGCCGCCCACTTCGCGGCAGGCGCTCATGAGGCTGGCAATGGCGGTGGCTTCGTAGTCAGAAGCCTTGACCAGCTCTTCCAGATCCAGGATGTAGTCTACCCGCAGGGTGTTGACGCGGTCGATGTCCTCATCGAACAGGTCAATGGTGGTGCCGGCGTCCAGCGCGGGCTGCAGGCCTTCGCGGATGCCCGTGCGGCCCTTGAACTGCAGGTCAACCTTGTTGCCGGTTTCGGCGACATAGGCATCAACAGCCTTCTGGATGACGATGCCCTGGGGCTAGGTGCTTTCCCACATGGACCAGTACACGATGGTTTTGCCTTCGGCGGAGGCGATGGATGCCAGGGACAGCATCATCACCAGGGCCAACAGCATGGCGATAGTCTTCTTCATAAATACCCTCCATATTTTTCGGACAGATGTCCTTACTGGTTTAAATGGTGGCATATCCCCCTGCCCGTTTCCATAAAAAACTATGGAAAAGTGTGGAAATATGCTGAAACCGTTTCAAACAAGTATGAATTCGAAGGGATTTCACCTTTATCTAAAAAATAACAAACCCCCGGCATGCGCCGGGGGTTTCAGGTTGCAGGGGCTTTTACTTCTTGGCGCCCAGCATATTTTTCACGGTGGAAACGATGGCCATCAAAGCGCCGCCGCCCACGCCGCCGCCCAGGATGCTGCCCAGGATGGAGCCGATATCCAGGTTGCCACTTGCCGCGGTGGTAGCACCTACGCCCAGAGCGCCTAAAATTTGGCCGCCCAGGCCGCCGCCTACAATGCCGGCCACGATGTCGCCGATTTTGCCCAGGGACAGTTTGGGCATGGCCTTGCCTGCGCCTGCACCACCCACGGCGCCGGAAACCAGTTGAATCAGGATGCTAACGATGTTTGTCATACTTTTACTCTCTTTCTGTTGATGGGTCCAAGGGATTATACCCATTTTGAATATTCAAAACCCTTTGTCCACCATTAGGCGAAAAAGTGTCAAGAAAAATTCCTGTAAAGTAGGGGCAAGGCCAGGAACAGAGCCTCAGGCGGCCTTGGTTCCCTGCTCCGTAGCCGCAAAAAACCCCGATGCGCAGGCGCACCGGGGATGCTGTAACTTTACTATGTATCTTTGCTAATCAGAACAGATGGAAGTGTACAAACACCTGGGCCAGCAGGCTGGCCACCAAGGAAACCACTGTAATCTGGGTGTTGATGGAGGGGCCGGCGGTGTCCTTGAAGGGGTCGCCGACGGTGTCGCCGATGACGGCTGCCTTGTGGGCTTCCGAGCCCTTGCCGCCCTCGTTGCCCGCTTCAATGTACTTTTTGCTGTTATCCCAGATGCCGCCGGCATTGGACATAAACAGCGCCAGCAGCAGGCCGGAAGCAATATTGCCCAGGAGGAAGCCGCCCACGGCCTCCACCCCGCCCACAAAGCCCACCAGCAGCGTGGCCACAATGGCCACCATGCCTGCAGGGATCAGCTCTTTCAGGGCGCCGGTGGTGGCAATGTCGATGCACTTGTTGTATTCAGGCTCTACCCCGGGCACGCCTTCGGCCAGGCCCTTGATTTCCCTGAACTGGCGGTGGATTTCGGCAATCATGCGCTGGGCGTTTTTGTCTACGCCCAGGATCAGCATGGCGCTGAACACCGCGGGAATGGCGGCACCCACCAGGATGCCAAAGAACACCGTGGGGTTCATGATGTCAAAGCCGGTAATCAGCTGGATGGTGGCATCCCCCATGGCGGTGATGGCGGCGTTGACTTCTTCCATGAAGGCCCCCAGCAGGGAGATAACGGTTAGACCCGCAGCGCCCACGGCAAAGCCCTTGGTAACGGCCTTGACGGTGTTGCCGGCAGAGTCCAGCTCGTCTGCAACGCGGATGGTTTCTTCGCCCAGGCCGCCCATTTCAGCCAGGCCGCGGGCATTGTCCACGATGGGGCCATAGGCGTCGTTGGAGATGATGGTGCCTACAATGCTCAGCATGCCGACGGCTGCCATGCCGATGCCGAACATGCCGCCCAGGCGGTGGGCAATCAGGGCAGAGAGGGCAATGCCCACCATGGAGGGCAGGGCGCTGAGGAAGCCGTAGGAAATACCGGAAAGGATGGTGAAGGCAGGGCCCGTGGCCGAGGCCTTGGCCACCTTTTTCACAATGGGCATGTTATCGTCGGTAAAGTAGTTGGTGGCAAGGCCGATGATGACGCCCACCAGCAGGCCCACCGCAGAGGCGGCCCAGTACTTCCACTCAAAGCCGAAAATCAAGGTGGCCAAGGCGGTCAGCACCATGAATATGCCGGTGGAGGTGTAGGTGGACAGGTTCAGCGCCTTGGTGGGGGTGCCACCGGGGCCGATTTTGCACAGATAGATGCCGATGGCAGAGGCCAGCAGGCCCAGCGCCGCGTAGCAGAACACCATGGCCGGGTTCTTGCCGCCCAGGGCTGTCGCCATCACCAGCGCCGCCGCCATGGTGGCCACATTGCTGTCGAAGAGGTCGGCGCCCATGCCGGCCACGTCGCCCACGTTGTCGCCCACGTTGTCGGCGATAACGGCGGGGTTGCGGGGGTCATCCTCGGGGATGCCCAGCTCCACCTTGCCGGCCAGGTCAGCGCTGACGTCTGCCGTCTTGGTGAAGATGCCGCCGCCTGCCTTGGCAAACAGCGCCAGGGAGCTGGCACCAAAGGAAAAGGCCAGCAGCTTGGAGGCGTCGCCCACCAGAATCATCACGCCCATGACGCCCAGCAGGCAGATGGCTACCACCACCAGGCCCATGACAGCGCCGCCGCGGAAACCAATCAGGAAGGCGGGTTTGATGTCTTCCTGGGCGGCCTCGGCGCAGCGGGCATTGGCTAAAGAGGCAACGAATATGCCGATTTTGCCGGCAATGGCGCTGAACACGGTACCTGCAATGTAGCACACCGCCATCAGGATATTATCCTTGGGGTTGGCGGCTTCCAGCCATACCGGATGGGGCAGGAAAAGGAACATCAGCACCGCCATGATGCCGGCAAACACCGCAAGCAGCAGGTATTCCTTGCGCATAAAGGCGTTGGCGCCGCTGCGGATGAGGCCGGCGACGCGCTCAATTTCCTTGTTGTCGTTTTTTTGCTCTTTCACCCACTTGATCAGGTATGCGGCAAAAGCAAAGGCCAGCACGATGACCAGGGCAGAGAGTACATAGACAATCGTCAGGTGCTCCATGAGGTTGCCTCCTTATTTGAACATATTACCTTGCACAGTATACGCCCAAAGATGCGGTTTATCAACCAGTTTTTCCATGAAAAACAAGGGATAAACTATGAAATAACGCTGAAAAGAGGCAACCTTGCTTCAGATTGCCCCGATGGCGGCCTTGATGCCCCGCACCATGTCCTCAAGGGGGATGCAAGGCACCCCCTCCCCATGGACGGCGGCCTGCTGGGGGGTGTAGGGCACATGCAGAAAGCCGCCCCTGACGTGGGGGAATCCCTGGGCCAGGGCGTGGAGCAGGCGGTACAACACATGGTTGCACACAAAGGTGCCCGCCGTGTTGCTGACCTGGGCGGGAATGCCCGCGTCCAGCATGGCTTCCACCATGTCTTTGATGGGCAATGTGGCAAAGTAGGCGGCGGGTCCGCCGGGCACTATGGGGCGGTCCTCCGGTTGTTGGCCTGCATTATCGGGCATGTCGGCATCGTCTATGTTGATGGCCACCCGCTCCGGGGTCAGGGCAGCCCGGCCGCCTGCCTGGCCCAGGCACAGCACGGCATCGGGCTGGTATGCTGCCACCGCTTCCAGCAGCTTTGAGCCGGATACCCCGTATACGGTGGGCAGCACCAGCTTGATGATGGCCGTATCGCCGACGGTGTCCCCGATGCGCGCCAATATTTCCTGGGCCGGGTTGATGGTTTCGCCCCCGAAGGGGTCAAAGGCGGTCAGCAGCAGTTTCATATGATCCTTTCTTATGCTGAACAAAAGTGTAGATGCTCCGATAAGCCGGTCTGCGTCAGGCTTTATTGCTCTCGTTTGCAACCTGCAAGCACGCCAGCGAACTTCACTGAGAATCCATCCTTTCGGTGGAAAGCAGGCCATCAACCGGTGATAGAAAAGCATTTGCTTTGCCACTGTCCTGCAGCGCAAGCACTGCTTTGCATCGTTCTTTCCGCTTTGCGGAGGCAAAGCCTCGCGCCATCTGTAGGTTTTCTTTTGTTCCGTATTATCTGCCCATGTCGATGATGTTCTGTATCAGCCCCTGGCAGCGGCCGCTCATGTTTATAACAAAACCACTTCCAGCCATCCACACGCCTTCCGCCAAAACAAACGCAAGCCCCTGCTTGCGTTTGAGAGGAGGGATTCCGCTTTGCGGCGGTTTATGATGTCAGCAATTTTTCCAGGCACACCAGCTCAATTCTGCCGATGCCCTGAAAATCACAGGCAACAATGCCTGCCTCCTGGTAGCCCAGGCGCTGGTACAGCCCCCGGGCGCGGGTGTTGCGGGCGTTGGTGTCCATGCGCAGGTAGGGGCAGTTGTTTTGCAGGGCGTAGTCCTCGTAAAAGGCAACAAAGGCCCGGGCGATGCCCTGGCCGGCGGCCTCAGGCAGTACCACCAGGGTGTGCAGTACCATCACCTGGTCCTCGGGTGCATCCCATTGCCAGGCGGCATTGCTGTATTCTGCTACCTGCTCCCGGTCAATCTTGGCGGAGGCCAATATCTGCCCCTCTTTTTCATACACAAACAAACTGCCCGCCCCAAGGGCAGCCTCCGCCGTTGCCCGGGTGGGGTAGATGCCCCTCTTCCAGCCAGTGGCCGCCTGCCCTTTTTCTTCCAGGGTATGGATGGCATCATAAATACCCGCAACAGCAGGGATGTCGGATAAAGTAGCAAGTCGTATCATGGGTACCTCCGGTTGTGGGCAGCTTGACGGAGTTTCAAAAATCCGTACGGCATGCCAGAAACTGCGTACTGGTACAAACGCGTGCGCCTTGCATTATACATGGTTCCAGGGGCGAAAGAAACGCACCGTCTGTTTGTTATTTGTACCAGAGGCAACGGTGGCGCCATCAGTAATCAATATCAGGGGAATACGGTGGCACAAAGCCATTGACAAACTTACCAGCCACGCAAAAGAGAATGCATGCACAAGGACAAGCCTTTACAACGCTTATCTGTGATGAAAGTATGTTCTTTAACGAATAGT
>CAYFSQ010000088.1:0-5731 GCA_964345895.1 uncultured Oscillospiraceae bacterium | reverse complement strand
GTTCTACCTAATTTGGCAGAAGCATGGTAAAATCAAGATAACTGAAAGGAGGATATCCATGCGATATATTCAAGCAACCCCTGATTTGAAGGTGTCCAGCATGGTGCTGGGCTGCATGCGCATAGCCAAGATGGAGGTTGGGGCGGTGCGCGCCCTGACAGAAACTGCCCTGGAGGCGGGCATCAACCTGTTTGACCATGCCGATATTTACGGCAAGGGCGAGAGCGAAGAGGTTTTCGGCAAGGCTTTAAAGGGCACCTCCCTGCGGGAGAGGGTGGTGATTCAATCCAAATGCGGCATCCGTCCCGGCTTTTACGATTCGTCCAAGGAGCATATCCTCGTAAGCGTGGAGCAGAGCCTGAAGCGCCTGGATACCGACCAGCTGGACATTCTGCTGATCCACCGCCCCGATGCCCTGGCTGAGCCCCAGGAAATGGCAGAAGCCTTTGCCCTTCTTAAAAACCAGGGCAAGGTACGGTACTTTGGCGTCAGCAACCATAACCCTGCCCAGATCAATCTGTTGCAGCAGGCGCTGGCTGATAAGCTGCTTTTTAACCAGCTGCAGCTGGGCTTGATGCACACCCCCATGATTGACCAGGGCATCAATGTGAACACCCAGTTTGACGGCGCCGTGGACCGGGACAACAGCGTGCTGGCCTACTGCCGGCAGCACGGCATCACGGTGCAGGCCTGGTCCCCCTTCCAGTACGGCTTTATCAAGGGCGTGTTCTTGGGCAACCCGGACTACCCCGACATCAACAAAGCCTTGGAAGAGATGGCAGAAAAGTACAGCACCACCCCCACCGCCCTGGCCGCCGCGTGGATCCTGCGCCTGCCCCAGAGCATGCAGGTGGTGGTGGGCACCACAAAGGAAACCCGGGTCAGGGAGGCCGCCAAGGCGGCGGACATCACCCTATCCCGGGAAGACTGGTACGCCCTGTACCGGGCGGCAGGCAACAAGCTGCCCTAAGTAACGAGGTAAACTTTTACAAAGCCCTGCTGATACCCATCGGCAGGGTTTTATCCTGCTATTTGCTCAAACTGGCTGTTATATAGTTCCGCATAGAAGCCCTTGGCGGCCAGGAGTTCCTCGTGGCGGCCCTGCTCCACAATGTCGCCATCCCGCATCACCAGGATGATGTCAGCATCCCTGATGGTGCTTAAGCGGTGGGCGATGACAAAGCTGGTGCGGCCTCGGGTCAGGTTGCCCATGGCCTGCTGGATGCGCTGCTCCGTCAGGGTGTCCACATTGCTGGTGGCCTCGTCCAGTATCATGATGGGTTTATCTGCCAGAATAGCCCGGGCGATGGTAAGAAGCTGCTTTTGTCCCTGGGAAATGTTGTCGGCCTCTTCATCAATCACCAGCTGATAGCCTTCAGGCAATGTTCTGATAAAGTGGTCGGCATGGGCAGCCCGGGCTGCGGCGATAACCTCTTCATCGGTGGCGTCGGGGCGGCCGTAGCGGATATTTTCCATGATGGTGCCGGAAAACAGCCAGGTATCCTGCAGCACCATACCAAAGCAGGTGCGCAAGTCCTGCCGGGGGATGGTGGAAATATCCCGGCCATCCAGCAGAATGCGGCCCTGATCCACATCGTAAAAGCGCATAAGCAGCTTGACCAGGGTGGTTTTGCCAGCGCCAGTGGGGCCGACAATGGCCACCATTTCCCCCGTCTTTACCGCGCTGCTGAAGTCGTGGATAACGGACTTTTCCTTGTCGTAGCCAAAGGTGATATGGTCAAACACCACATTGCCCTGGGTGCAGGCAGCGCCGGTGAGGGGCGTTTCCTCCCTTTCTTCCTCCTCGTCCAAGAATTGGAACACCCGCTCCGAGGCAGCCAGCATGCGCTGGATTACGCTGCTCATCTGGGCAAAGCGGGAGATGGGCTGGGTAAACATATGGATATACTGGGTAAACGCCAGGATGTCCCCCACCTGAATGGCCCCCTGGGAAGCAAGGATAGCGCCCGAGAGCACGGTAACCACGTAGCCCAGGTTGTTGACAAAGGTCATGATGGGGTGCATGAGGCCAGAGAGGAACACGCTTTTCCAGCCGGACTCGTAGAGTTTTTCATTGGTTTCGTTAAAGAGGGCTTCGGACTCATCCTCCCTGTTGTAGGCTTTAATCAGCTGATGGCCGGAAAAGTCCTCCTCCACCTGGGTGGTTATCTTGCCCAGGCTTTCCTGCTGCTGCTTGAAGTATTTGCGGCTCACCTTAAACACCACGGCGATCACCACGCCGGACAGGGGTACAACCAATAAAGCCAGCAGCGTCATCACCCAGTTGATGGACAGCATCATCACCAATACACCGATGATGGTGGCCAGAGCCGACAGGCTTTGGGTGATGCTTTCGGACAGGTTGGAAGCCACTGCATCCACATCGTTGGTCAGGCGGGAGAGGATATCCCCCACCGGGTGGCTTTCAAAGTAGCGCATGGGCATGCGGTGCAGCTTATCGCTCATTTTCTTGCGCAGGCTGTAGCCAAAGTCGGTGGATACCTGGGCCATCAACCAGCCCTGCACCCACTGAAAGAGGGTGGACAGCAGGTACAGCCCCAGCATCATCAACAGGCTTTGGCTGATGCGGCTAAAGTCGATGCCTGCGCCGCCCCTGAATTTGCTGACCAAGCCTTCAAAGATGGCGGTGGTGGCATTGCCCATCAGGCGGGGGCCAAATATCTGGATCACCGAAGCCCCCAGCGCCAGCACAGCAGCCACCAGAAAACGGGAACGGTACTTCTTCATGCTGCCCAGCAGCCGTTTGAAAGCATGGCCGTAGTTGGTAGGTTTCTCCTCAAAACCAGGCCCTCTGCCGGGGCCTCCTCCCCTATGCATCATGGGGATCCACCTCCTTCATTCGCCGCGACCCGCGGCTGAGTTCCTCTGTCTTTAGCTGGCTGGAGGCAATCTGGCGGTAGATATCGCTGCTTTGCATCAGCTGCTCGTGCTTGCCCTGGGCTACCACCCGTCCGGCATCCAGCACGACGATGTTGTCTGCCGCCAGCACGGTGGAAATACGCTGGGCCACCACCAAAATGGTGGCGTCCCGCCTGTGTTCCTCCAGGGCTTTGCGCAGCTTTAAGTCGGTAACAAAGTCCAGGGCAGAGAAGCTGTCGTCAAACAGGAGGATGGGGGGCTGCCCTGCCAATGCACGGGCAATGGACAGGCGCTGCTTTTGTCCCCCTGACACATTGCTGCCTCCCCTGGCGATGGGGCTTTGGTAGCGCTGCTCCATGCCCTCAATAAATTCTTCCGCCTGGGCGATGCGGGCAGCGGACACCATGTCGCCATCCGCCATCAGGGGATTGGAAAACTTGATGTTCTCTGCCACGGTGCCGGTAAACAGCAGGCTTTTCTGGGGCACATAGCCAAGAGCTGCCCGCAAAGCGTGGATATCGTATTGTCGTATATCGGTGCCATCCAGGGTAATGCTACCCTGGGTGACATCAAAAAACCTGGGAATCAGGTTCAGTATGGTGCTTTTACCGCTGCCCGTGCCGCCAATGAAAGCCACCGTTTCGCCCGGGCGGGCAACAAAGCTGATGCCCTTGATGCTGTCCGCTTCCGCATCGGGGTAGCGGAAGGACACATCGTGGAAGGCAATTTCGCCCTTCAGGGGCGAGGGCAGGTTGGCAGGGTGCTGGGGGGAGCGGATGGTGGGGTGGGTATCCAGCACCTCCTGCAAGCGCTCGATGGCCACATTGGCCCGGGGCAGGAAAACTGCCGTCATGGACAGCATCATAAAGGAGGATACAATCTGCATGGTGTAGGAGATAAAGGCCATCATTTCCCCCACCTGCAACGTGCCCTTGTCGATGCTGCCTGCGCCAAAGTACACAATCAGGATGGAGATGACATTCATCACCAGCATCATGGCAGGCATCAAGGTGCTGAAGGAACGCTGCACAAAGAGCATGTTGCCCTTCAAGTCGCTGTTGGCTTGATCGTAACGCTTCTGTTCAAAATCTTCCCTGGTAAAGGCGCGGATGACATTTAAGCCCGTCAATATCTCCCTGCCCACTTGGTTGATTCTATCCGTCAGCTTCTGCATCAGGCGAAAACGGGGCACCACCACCAGCACCAACACCATCATCAGGGCCATGATCACCCCTACCGCCACCAACACAATCCAGCCAAGGCCCGTATCGGTGCGGCTAACCTTCAGCACGCCGCCAAGGCCCAGGATGGGAGCGTAGAATACGATGCGCATCAGCATCATGGTTCCCTGCTCCACCTGTTGGATATCGTTGGTGGTACGGGTAATGAGGGAGGCGGCAGAGAACTTTTCCACCTCAGCAGAAGAAAAGGACAGCACCCGCCCAAAAACATCCCGCCTTAGCCCCCGGCTGGTGCGGGAAGCAGTGCGGGAGGAGAAAAAGCTGACGGCTACTGCCAAGGCGCCCATCAGCAGCGTGATCAGCAGCATGATGCCCCCGGTGCGCAGCAGGTAGCTGTTGCGAATATCATCGGTATTGATGGACAGCTTCTGATATTCATTTTGTACAAACTGTGCCGCCCCCTGGGTGAGGACCCTTTCGCCCCCCATGGAGCCCAGCATTTCCCCGGCTTTTTCATGGAGGGTTTCTGCCCCCATAACCCCTGCCTTAACAAGGCCCAGCATGGCGTTCATAGAAGCGCCTTCCTCGCTGGAGGCCATGCCCAGCAAGGCAGCAGGCAATAGCAGCTGTTCGTCCAAGGCTTCCCGCTGTTTTTTGGGCAGCGGTGCAAGGGTGTATACACCGTCCTTGAGGGAGTAGGCCTCCTGCAGCAGGGGCTGCTGGGCTGCCGGCAGCAGGCCGAGCAAGCTGTCAAACCCTTCCACACTCAGGTGCTGGGCAGTAGGCCCCTCGATTCCCCCCTGCTGGATGCCCACGTCCACCAGGCTGGATGTATAGCCCGGCAAAGCCAGCTCGCACATAGCCTGGCCAAAGAGCAGCAGAAAAACCAGCAGGCTGATTTTCCACTCCTTCCGGAGAATGGCGAATAGTTTCATAAAACCTCCGTTAGACTGAATAAAAGAGAAACAATGCGAATAGCTAAGAGCTTAGGTCTGCTGCGCAAAGCTGATAGCGCAAGGCGTAACAGCCTCTATGCTAAGATAAAAGACAAAATGGACAGTAAAAATCTATTGTATTGAAGCATTGACAATTTCCTTCGTAATCCATAAGAAAAACGGCAGCCACGCTGCCGTTTTCGGGGTGACCCGTTCGCACAGCCTTATAAAAGGCCACTGTGCTTATTTTTTCACCGGGGAGTCGACCAAAATCTCTGTGTCGTTGGCCTGACAGATTTTTTGCACGCCATGTTTCCCCTTCATCTGCTTAATCTGCACGATGTTCGCTTCCTGTAAAAGCTTCATGTGGGTGGTGATGGCGCCGCCGGTGATGTTGAGCGCTTCGGCAATAGCCGTCATGCGCATGGGTCCTTTCGCCGCAAGCAATTCGACGATGTCGATGCGCGTCTCAGAACTGAGCGCTTTAAATACCGCCAAACCTTTTCGGTGTGACTTGATGTGGATCACAAAAAAACCCTCCTTCTTCTTTTGCATTCCTGCTATATACAGTCCCGCAATGTATTGGATTATATCATACATTTTATCAATTGCATACAGGATTTCATGAACATTTATAAAATAATTCCGATAAACTAACGTTATATTGTACAATTTGCGGCAATTCTGTCCCCATAGTGTGCTTACTCAACAGCACGAAGGGTATAAATATGTATA
>CAYFSQ010000087.1:4293-5993 GCA_964345895.1 uncultured Oscillospiraceae bacterium | reverse complement strand
GATGGTTCCGATGTTTACGTGCGGCTTGTTACGCTCAAATTTTGCTTTTGCCATTAGTGTTCTCCTCCAATAATACGGTGATATGCCGGGCAGTAATCCGGCGGATGAACCGGCTTTCGCCGGATGCTGCCAATGCGGTGATGCCGCAATGGACGAGTGGAGCGGGTGATGGGAATCGAACCCACGTAGCCAGCTTGGGAAGCTGGAACTCTACCATTGAGTTACACCCGCATGAATACCTTAAGTATTCTATCCAAAACGGTAAAAAATGTCAACTGTTTAACAGCTCTTCTTGGGCTATTCTCCGATAAACGATTCACTTTTTTATCTCGTTCAGGTACTTTGTCATTTTTTTCTTGATGCGTTGCAATGCGTTATCAATAGCCTTTACCTGTTTATTCAGCGTGGCCGAGATTTCAACATAGCTTTTTCCTTGTAAGAAGCAGCGCAACACATCCCTTTCCAGGGGGGATAACACTTCTTTAATATGGTTTTCAATGCTGCGCAATTCTTCCTGGTTGATAAACAGCTCCTCTGGGTCGCTGACATGAAGCTGTATTACATCCAGCAGCGTCCTGTCGCTCTCATCATCATAGATCGGCTTATTCAGGGACACATAACTGTTGAGAGGAATATGCTTCTGGCGAGTGGCCGCTTTGATGGCAGAAATAATCTGGCGCTTAATGCACAATTCAGAGAAAACATAAAACGAGGCCTGTCTTTCAGGCTTATAGTCTCGTATCGCTTTATACAAGCCAATCATCCCCTCCTGCACCAAATCCTCATGATCTGCGCCGATGAGGAAGTAGCTGCGTGCTTTCAGGCGGACAATGCGCTTATACTTGGTTAAAACAAAGCTCTGTGCATCAGGGTTGCCGTTTTGGGCAAGAAGAACAATTTCCTCGTCCGTGAGGGAGGAAAATTGTTCTTCTATGCTGCGATCATCTTCTTTTTGCGGAAATAAGGTCATTGATGGCTTATGCTTTGCGAGCGCAAAATACGGCGTGCATCAGTATTCCGGCGGCGACGGAAGCGTTCATGGAGCCTATTTCACCCGTCATCGGAATGGAGACTGTTCCATCACTTTGGTTCTGCACAAGCTTGCTGACCCCTTCCCCTTCGCTACCAATCACCAAGGCAACGCCGGGCGTAAGGTCTACTTGATGGTAATCCTTGCCTTCCATATCGGCTGAATAAACCCAAATTCCCTTTTGCTTTAAAACCTTGATGGTTTGCGCCAGGTTGGTAACCCGAGCGACCTTGACATACTCAACGGCACCTGAAGAGGTTTTAACGGCGGTGGAAGTCAGCCCTACAGCCCTATGCCTTGGGATAACAACGCCATGGACACCTGTGCAGGCAGCGGATCTGATAATAGCACCTAAGTTATGGGGATCAGTAATTTGATCCAGGATTACAATAAAGGGCTTTTCGTCTTTGTCTTGGGCGGTTTGCAGGATGTCATCCAGTGACGCATACTGATAAGCCGAAGCAAAAGCCACCATCCCCTGATGATTCCTGGCCAGGTTGTCTAAATGGCTCTTTTCCACGACTTGAACCCGTATCCCGGCTTTTCTTGCCATGGAAAGAATTTCCCTGGCAGAACCGGACATATCGGTATCGGTCACCATCAGTTTTTCAATGTCTCTTCCAGACTTCAGCGCTTCCCGGATTGGATTCCTGCCAAAGAGCAGGTTTTC
>CAYFSQ010000087.1:0-4193 GCA_964345895.1 uncultured Oscillospiraceae bacterium | reverse complement strand
CCTTGGGCAGGCCGGCTCGGCTTGCTTGCATTGCTGCTTTGTTCTTCGGAATACCGATTGGTTTTTGCGTAGCGATGTTCTGCACCCTTTTCAGTAAAACGGGCGTTGCCTTTGCGTTTGTTTTTTGTATCGAATTTATTGTAGTAAGCCATCTATTTATTCCTTTGTTCTATATTTTTTTCGTACTTCTATCTGCTTTCCGCAGGTTTTGCTTCCCTCAGGACAGGCCCCCCGCAGGCAGCCGGGTCCTGCGTTTGCAAAGAGAACGGGAGATTGCTCCTTGCAAATTTCCAGCATGCGATCTGCAAGCTGCTGGATTTCCCACTGTGCGCGGTTGCAGCACCGCAAGCTGAAGAAATGTAACAGTTCCCTTGCATTCATGGTAAACACCAATTTTGTTTCACATGCACCCGGGAGTACAAAGCGGGCATCCTCATTGCCCTGCTCTCCCTTTTCCAACTGCTGCTGCCACTTTGTGTACCAAGTGTGCATCTGCTTCATTTGTGCATGATATTCCTGGACAGCCTCTTCCCCCAGCGCGGCAATCTTTGGGGGGACAATGTAGTTAAAGCCCTGCTGGTAAGAAACATAACGCTGGCTTTGTACGCTGTAAGAAGCCATACGATGGCGGGTCAACTGGGCAAGCAACACGCGGCTGACGCCTTCAACACCAAAGGTAAAGGAAATGTGCTCGACTACCGAAAGGTGACCGGATGACAAGATGCCCTGCAAGAACGCTTGCTGGTCATGGGCGGAGATTCTCTCCTCCAGCTCATCAATGCCAGATTTGGAGTAGCAAAGCTTCGCCGCCATGGCAGCGATTTCTTCCTTCCTTGCAGAGCAGGAAAGCAGTTTTACATTCAGCGTCACTTCAGGCATGGGCGTCCTCCATATCTTGGTGTAGGATTATTTGAAATAATTCCTGTATTCTATCTTCCCTGTTCAATAGATACAAATAACCGAACAGGGCTTCCAGAGCGGTGGAGTACATATACTCCTGTACAGAGGCAGACTTTGGTACCGCGTGCTTTGAATGGGCGTTTCTGCCTTTGCGCACAACATCCAACTCTTCTTCCGATAAATAAGGAATGAGAACGGTTAAAGATTTTGCCTGAGAGGCGGCACAAACCATGGACGTAGCTTTCGCATGGATGATTTTTAGCTTCTCAGCTTCCCCTAACAGATGCACCCTGACCAGCAACGTGTAAACCGAATCACCAATGTAGGCAAGCTGCAGGGGATGCAAGGCATTGACTTCCTGTTCTGACAGCATGTTACTCCTGGGTGGTTTTGCAGTACATGGATGGGCTCATGCCAACAATGTTTTTAAAGGTTTTTGAGAAGTGGTAAGGATCGTTCATCCCCACTTCAGATCCCGTTTGCTTGACGGTATATCCTTCTTTCAGCAGCGTCTTCGCCCGCTCCATTTTGCAAAACAGTTGATAGCTTTGCGGCGGCATACCAACCTCAGAAACAAAGCGCTTTCTGAAAGTCTCTACAGGCATACGGCTGATGCTGGCCATATCGCTGAGGGAAAAGCTATCTTGGTACTGATTCTTCCGCATGGCGTCCACAACTTTGGCAATCTCGTGGGATAAAACCGCATCCATCGCTACAGGTTGTCCGCTGTGGGAAGCCAGCATCGCCCAAAGCAGCTGTTGCAGCTGCGCCGATGCCCCTTCCTGGGAAGCTTGAATACGCACGGTTGCTTGAACGATGTGCCGCGCCAGCTTCATCTGGGAAGGAAGGGCGCCCTGTTTCATGGGGCGATGTGAAATGGCTCCCATCTGCCGCATAAATTGCGCAGCTAAGCGGCCGTCGATCGTCATCCAGATAACTCGGGTTTCCTGGGAGGCAACCAAAACAGCATCCATAGTATGGGGAGGAATCATGCAGCAGTCCCTCGTTTTCATCTGAAAACGGATGTCATTGGCATGAAACTGACAATCACCGCTCTGGGTAACAAGCCATACCCAGGCTTTTTGTTCCTTTAAGGCGTGGGTTCCTATCGGCAGCATGGAAGATCCGGCAGCGGCAATCCATACGCCGCTTTCTTCTGCCAGGCCGTCCGGTTGATGACCACCTTCTACATTAAAAGGGGTGCTTTGAGCATGATCATATTCCAGGGTAAACATAATTGATTCCGACATTTCAAACCTCCTGTTTGCATATCCATTATAATTACCATTTTGTACAATGTCAATATCTGTTTCCGTTTTATACATGAAAATAGGACCCTTTCGGATCCTATCTGGCGGAGAGTTAGGGATTTGAACCCTAGAGACGCTATTAACGCCTACACGATTTCCAGTCGTGCGCCTTCGACCACTCAGCCAACTCTCCAATCGCTGACGCAAGTGATAATATATCATGTTTACTTAATCAAGTCAATGCTGAAACAGGAATTCTTGACAAGAAATCATAATTCAACCATAATGCAATTTGTAGGGAGGGATGAAATGGTTACTGTTTATGCTGTTGAGCCGGGAAGCCTGGCCAGCCGTCATGGCATTGCAGCTGGGGATATCATCGAAACAATCAATCATGAGAAGGTGCTGGACAGCATCGATTTTCAAGCACTGTCCGCCGCCAGGCATGTCTGCTTGCTGATTAAAAAACCGGATATGACAGAGCGGGAAGTGGATATCATTAAACCCTCTTCCTCTGTATCCCTGGGGATAACCCTTACACCAGAGGCTTTTCCCCCGCCCCGGGAATGTGCAAACAACTGTATTTTTTGTTTTGTGGATCAGATGCCTGAGGGCATGCGCCCTTCCTTATATATAAAGGATGATGACTGGCGCTACTCCCTGATGATGGGCAGTTTTATTACTCTGACCAATGTGGGCGACAATGAGTTTAAGCGCATTATAAAAAGGAAAGCCAGCCCGTTGTATATTTCTGTGCAGGCTACAGACGAAGATGCCCGGTGTGCAATGATGAACAACCCCTGGGCAGGAAAGCTTTTGGACAGATTGCGCACCCTTGCTGAGAATGGCATTTCTTTTCATGGTCAGGTTGTGCTGTGCCCTGGTGTAAACGATGGAGATCAGCTCATTAAAACCCTTGATGATTTGTACAATTTAAGGCCGCATACCCTGAGCGTTGCCCTGGTACCCGTTGGTTTGACACGTTTTCGTAAAGGCTTGCCAGAGTTAGCTGTGTATACAAGAGAACAGGCAAACGAAGTCCAGAAAATTTGCAGGATATACCAGCAACGCTCTATGAAGGAATATGGGGACTTGTTCGTCTATTTGTCGGATGAGTTCCTCAGCATTACCTCTTCCCCTATCCCGCCAACAGATGACTATGATGGTTTTCCGCAGATAGAAAATGGTGTGGGCATGCTTCGGCTATTTGAGGATGGGCTAAAACTTGCTGCTGAGGAAGCAGGGACATCCATCCGCCCCAGGACGGTTTGTGTTCCCTGCGGCACCTCTCTTGCGCCTTATATGCAGCAGTGGGTGGACCAGTATAGCCCTGCAGGGGTAACAGCGCTGATAACACCAATTGTTAACCATTTCTTTGGTGAGACAGTTACCGTTACCGGCCTGATTACCGCACAGGATTTACTAGCGCAGCTGAAAGACATCCAGGCAGACGAAGTATTGATTTCAGAAACAATGCTGAACGATGAAGGAACTCTTTTCCTTGACGACATCAGCTTTGAGGACTTTTGCCATCGTTTAAATATTCCATGCCGTATTGTTAAAAATAATGGTGAGGATTTTTACCACGCTTTATGCGGTAACCAAGAAGGAGTTTAGAATGAAACAAAGTACCCCCATCGTGGCCATCGTTGGGCGGCCTAATGTTGGGAAATCAACCTTTTTTAATGTGATATCCGGAAAAAGGATATCCATTGTGGAGGATACTCCCGGTGTAACAAGAGACCGCGTGTATGCAGATGTGGAGTGGTGCGGCAGACGCTTTACCTTGGTGGACACCGGCGGCATCGACATGTTAAGCGAAGACGTGCTTTTATCTCAGATGCGCTATCAAGCCCAGATTGCCATTGATACGGCGGATGTGATCTGCTTTTTTACGGATGCCAGAGCAGGGCTGATGCACCAGGATGAAGAAATTGCCAACTATCTGCGGGCTGCGCAAAAGCCTGTTCTTTTGGTTGTCAACAAACTGGACCATCAAGGGCTGGAAGAAAACATCTACGAATATTATGCCCTTGGCCTGGG
>CAYFSQ010000086.1:0-6078 GCA_964345895.1 uncultured Oscillospiraceae bacterium | reverse complement strand
TTAAAGATTCTCCCCGTTTGTTTCCATCACCTGCTTGTACCACCAGGCAGATTCCTTGGGGGTTCTTTCCAGGGTTTGATAGTCCACGTGGACCAGGCCGAAGCGATCCTGATATCCCCTGGCCCATTCGAAATTGTCCAGGAAGGACCATTGAAAGTATCCAGCCACGGGGATGCCCTCCTGGGCTGCCCGTTTCAGCCCCAACAGGTAGCGGTGCAGGTAGTGCTGCCGGGAGGAATCATGGACCTTCCCGTCCAGCGTAAGGAGATCGGTGTCCGCCATGCCGTTTTCCCAGATGATGAGCGGCAATTGATAGCGCTCATACAGGAAGCGGGCAGCCCAGTACAGGCAGTCCGGGGTCACCGGCCAGTCGTTGGCGGCTTTGGCGAAGCCTTCAGGCAGGGGCACCGGTTCAAAGCCCCGGGGGTTGTCCGATGCCTGAACGTATTGGCCCTGGTAGATGTTCTGGCCGTACCAGTCAAGCTGCTGACGAATGACGGCCATGTCCTTCTCCCACCCCTTTGGCAGGTAACGCCCGTATAACTCTAACCCTTGGGCGGGGTAACTGCCCAGCACCACCGGGTCTCCCCACCAGGAGACGTTCCAGAACCAGGCGTCAGGATCTTCCGGCACATGGAAATATGCCCGCCGGGCGGCTTGGATGTCCGCTTCGCTTTCGCTGGCAGGCATCACCGGGTTAAAGTTGGGGGCATAGCTAAAGCGGGCATCTGGCACCAATCCCTTTAGGGCTTGGATGGCCAGCCCATTGGCTTTCAGGGCATGGTGCCCCATGGGGATGGCAGCATCCAGCGGAACTTTCAGCCCCGGGGCATGTTCTCCCGTGACGTGGCCCATGCCGATAAAGCAGGGAGGCTCGTTCAGGGGAATAAAGTCCTTTACCCGATCGCCGAAAAGGCGGGCGCACAGCGTTGCATAGTCCTCAAACCAGCGGGGACTGTCCGGGTTCTCCCATCCGCCCCGCTTGAACAGTTCCAGGGGATAGTCCCAGTGAAACAGGGTCATGAAGGGGCGGATGCCACGCTTTAACTGACCATCGATGAGGCGGTTGTAAAAGTCTACCCCAGCTTGGTTTACCTGACCGGTGCCTTCAGGCAGCAACCGGGGCCAGGACAAGGAAAACCGGTAGTTCTTGATGCCCAGATCTACCATCAGGTCCAGGTCTTCTTCCAGATGGTGGTAGTGGTCACAAGCTACGTCCCCGGTGTGATTGCCAAACACCTTGCCCGGGGTATGGCTAAAACGGTCCCATACGGACAGGCCGCGGCCGTCCTCCCGGGCTGCTCCTTCTATTTGATAGGCAGCGGTGGCGGTACCCCATAAGAAATCTTTCGCAAATGCCATGTTTACTCCTTTACGCCCCCCAAGGCTACGCCCCGGATGATGTGCTTGCTTAGCAGGAAGTACACCACGAACAAGGGCAGCACCGTCAGCGACAAGGCAAGGTACACCGTGCCGTAGTCTGTGCGGAACCGGTCACTGCGCAGCAACGCTACCAGCATGGGCATGGTGTACTTGCTCTGGGAGGAAATAATCATTGTGGGTTCAAACAGTCGGTTCCAACTGCCGATAAAGATAAAGATGGCCTGGGTGGCCAGGGCTGGCTTCAGCAAAGGCAAGGCGATGGTGTTGAAGGTGCCCCACTCCCCGCTGCCATCGATGCGGGCAGCCTCCACGATGTCCAGGGGCAATGCCGACAGCATGTACTGGCGCATGAAGAACACCACAGCAGGCGAGGCGATGGCCGGTAAAATCAGCGGCCAGAAGGTGTTGGTGAGCCCCAGGCGGAACATGAAGGTGTAAAAGCCCACAATGCTTACCTGGGTGGGAATCATCATCACCGCCATGATGAAGGCAAAGGCGGCAGAGCGGCCTTTGAAGCGGTACACCACCAGGCCGTAGGCGGTGAGGCTGCTGAAATACAGCGCAAGTACGGTGGACAGGGATGAAATCTGGAAGCTGTTCCACATGCCCCGCACCACATCAAAGTTTTGCCGGTTCTGCAGGGTCTCCATGTTGGCTTTCAGCATGTTCCCGGGTATCAGGCTGATGCCCTGTTGGATGGCATAGTTTTCCCGGGTGGCGTTGACAAACATGATGAGGAAGGGCATCAGGCTCAAGGCGGACAGAAACAGGGACACCAGATAAATCCACACCTTTTTTCCCCGAAGCCTGGCTGAGTAACTTTTGTTGACGTTCATTTGCCTGCCCTCCTTGGTTTGGGGTCCTGGTCCTTGTCCCGCATCAGGAAGAAGAGGGTGAGGCTAAGGATGGCAGTGACGATGAACAGCAGCACGCTCATGGCTGCCCCCCGGCCGTAGTCCTTGGTGCCGTCAAACACCATCTCCATGATGTACATGGTGGAGGTCTGGATCATGGATTTCGCCGGCGACCCCTGCTGCAGCATCAGGGCGGGGATGTCGTACATCTGCATGCCACCGATGAGGCTGGTAACCAGGGTGAAGAGCAAAATGGGCTTGAGCAGCGGCAGGGTAATCAGCCGGAAACTTTGCCCAGGGGAGGCGCCGTCCATCTGGGCAGCCTCGTACAGCGTCGTGGAAATGCCCAGGATGCCGGAAATCAGCACAATCATGGTATTGCCGTACCACATCCAGAAGTTGATGAAGGCGATAATCAGCCGGGTATACCAGCCCTTCTCCAGGAAGGGGATGGCCACCGTAGCGGCGCTGCCGGGGTTCAGGTAGACCTGTTGGTTGATGATGCCCAGATTGGCCAGCAGGGAGTTGAAGGGCCCCTGGGGATAGGCCATCAGGGAATAAAACAACACAGCGATGGAGGCCGCGGTGATGATATTTGGCATATAAATCAGCACCTTGATGGCCCCCTGGCCCCGAATGCGCAGCCGGGTATCGGTGAACCACTTGGCCAGGGCGAGGGCCAGCAGCATCTGAGGGATGAAGTTGATAACCCACATGATGGAGGTGTTGGTGAAAGCTCGCAGGGCGTAGCCTTTGGTGAGTATGTTCTTAAAGTTGCTCAGCCCCACGAAATCAGGGCCTATCCACTTGCCGGCGCCGGTGAGCATATACTTTTGAAAGGCCAAGTAGAGGGTGTTGAAGAGTGGATAGGCTTGAAAAACCAGATACACCAGAAAAAACGGCAGGATGAACAGATACCCATAGCGGGCATAGCTGACCTGTTTACCTTTTTTCCGGGGCATGTTGGGCGGGGTGAAGGATGGGGCGGTGTGCACCTTCTCTCCTCCTTTTCATGTAATTGACAGGGGGAGGGGCAGAACCCCTCCCCCTTGTATGGGGGTCAGTCCGCAGTGATTTCCGGGAAGAGGTCTACCACAGCATCCTTGAAGTCTTGTATGGCGGTTTCATAGTCCTTTTCACCAATCATGTAGGCGTTTACTTCGGTGTCCATGGCGATGTGGATATTCTGGTCGTAAGGGCTCATGGTGGAGGTATCAATCAGGGGGGTCACTGCCTGGAACAGGCTATAGTGATCCTGGCCGCCCAGGAAGTCAAAGCTGAAGCCGGCGTCGATGATGTTCTGCACCGCTTCCTGGTTGTTGACATAGTCCTTGGACTTCAGGCAGTAGTCCTGCATGCTGGCGGTTTCCACGGTGAAATACTCCATGATGTCCTTCACCAGGGGCAGGTTCTGGCTGGTGGCGGCGGCTGTCAGCCAGGTGCCGCCCCAGTAGTAGGGCTGAGGGCCGTTGACGGCTGCCCAGTCGCCATAGGTGCCTTCACCGGGCTGGCTGCCGCCGGCATTGCCGGTCATCACCCACTGGATGCCCCAGGTGGAGAAGAAGTAGCCCATGATGCTGTCGTTGCCCACCCCAGCGTTCCAGGCTTCACTCCAGGGGTTGGCGTTGGCGGTAAGGTTTTCTTCCCGCAGGGTCTTGGCAAAGTCAAAGTACCATTTCACCTGGTCGTCTACCACCAGGTTAAGGCTTTCGTCTACCCAGGGGGCGTTGCGCTTGGTGCGCACCACCTGCCATACGTCTCCGTTGGCGGGTATCAGCTTGGTGGCGCCGTCGGAAGCCTTGCTCACTTCCCGGGCAGTTTCCAAAAAGGCGTCCCAATCCTTCACCTTTTCCTGCATTTCTTCAGGGGTGGTGACGCCCAGGAGTTTTTCGGCCAGGCTGCGACGGTACAGGAACAGACCGGGTGCCGCCTGCCAGGAGGTGCCCTTCACCACGCCTGCTTCGTCCCGGGCTACGTCGATGGTGTAGGGGTACTGCTGGGCCAGCTGGTCTTCGGTGATGCCCACTTTTTCAAGGGGCAAGGTATAATCGGTGTTCACATACTTCAAGGCGTAGTCCGCCTCGATGAGGAACATGTCCATGGGTTCGCCTGCTGCCAGGGCTGCGTCCAGCTTTTGCTGGTAGACGCCGCCGTCGTTGGGATTGATAACAAACTCGATGGTGTCGCCGTTGGGCAGTGTCATCGAGCCGTCATCGCCCACGGTGCCGCCTACAGCGGGGATGTAGTAGTTCCTCAGCATACCCTGGAACTCGTCATTCCAGGAGTAGATGATGAGGGGTTTGCCCGTGGCGGGCACGTCGAAGTCGGTGGTGTAGGGTTCAGCCATCACGGCTGTCAGGGATGCCAGCAGGGTCAGTGCCAGCAACAGGGAAAGAAGTTTTTTCATGGGGCTTCCTCCTTAGATATTATTGACACCCTCAAGGGGGTTATCAACTAGGGTAACGGGCCACAGTGTCTCCGGGCAGCAAGGTGGTGGGGACGGGGGTGATGTCCACCTGGCGGGTGTCCGGGTCTTCTATCTGGGCAATCAGCAGCCGGGCAGCCTCCTGGCCGATGCGGGCGGTGTCCTGAGCCACGGTGGTGAGCCGGGGTTGCAGCATCTGCAGGACGGGCACCCCGTCAAAACCGGCGATGGAAATGTCCTGGGGGATGCTCAGCCCCATGGCCTGGATGGCCTCCATGCCCCCAAGGGAGGCAAAGTCATCGGGCAGCAGAATGCAGCTGGGCCGGTCCTCAAGCCTCAGAAGCTGTTCTACCCCCCGGCGTACTGCCCCCGGGTTGTGGTACAAGCTTTCAACTAAGTAGGCCTGAGGCACCTGAAGGCCGCTGGCGGCCATCACTTTCAGGAAACTGTTTACGCGCAGGGTGGTGGCCGCCGAGGGAGAGCCGTATACCATGGCGATTTTTTGATGGCCCATGGAAACAACATGCCGCACCAGGCTTTCCATCCCCTGGGTGTTCTCAGACGCCACGCAGGGCCGCCCAGGAAAAGGGTGATCCACGGTAACCAGCGGCATGGAGCTGAGGGCCAGCTCCTGCACCTGGGCCTCGTTAAACTCACAGCACACAAGGCATAGGCCGTCAACATTCCGGTAATGGGCGTGCTGCAGATAGGTGAGGGGGCCCCTGCCACCGGCATGCACAGTGCGGGAAATGAAGGTGATATCGTAACCCCGGCGCTCCGCTTCCGCTTTAAAGTTCTCCAGTATGGGAGAAAAATAGCTGTGGGTGAAACCGCTGCCGGAATATTCCGAAAAAACCACCCCCAGGTTGAAGGTTCGGCCTGTTTTCAGCCCTCGGGCAATGGCACTGGGCCGATAGCCAAGCTTGGCGGCGGCGGCCAGCACCCGGTTCCGGGTTTCCAGGCTGATGTCTCCATAGCCATTGAGTGCCTTACTCACCGCGGAAGGCGAAAGACCAAGATAGGCGGACAGCTGTTTAATGGTGACGGCCATGGGACCTCCTTTCCAAGGAACGCCTATAAAACAGGTAACTAAATCGTTTTCGTATCACCATTATACACAACTTCCAGAAAATTGCAAGCCTAAAGATAAAATTAATCCAGTCTGAGCTGTAATATAAATTGAAACAGAAAAGCGCATGAACATCCTGCAGGATGGATTCAGATTAGAAGCCATATGCAGCACGCTCGATACGCCAAAAAGGTATTCCATCCTTCTTAGCAAAAATGCAGACATGGAGTATGGCATGCAAAGTTATGAGAAGGATTATAAATAAAAAAACCGCCGCAAACCCTTAGGTTCTGCGGCAGTTGTGGCACTCCCGGCGCGATTCGAACGCGCGACCCCTCGCTTAGGAG
>CAYFSQ010000085.1:0-6362 GCA_964345895.1 uncultured Oscillospiraceae bacterium | reverse complement strand
TTTGGCAACATCAAAATTCGCGCTGTTCATCGATTTGGAGAACTGCGGAGCAAAGGTAGAGACCCTCAACAATATTTTAGAAAAGGTAAAGATACGCGGCGATATTCTTTTAGGCAAGGTGTATGGCTACACCGATAATTTCAGCGCCCTGAAGGAAGTGCTTTTATCCAACACCTTTAACGTGGTTCCTTCCCTGCGCTATGGCATCAGCCAGAAGAACAACGCCGACATCCTATTGGTGCTGGACGCCATGGAAGTGGCCTACACCAACAACCTGATTGACAGCTTCTGCATCGTATCCGGCGACAGCGACTACACCCCCCTGGTGGGCAAACTGAAAAGCATGGGCAAGTATGTGCTGGGCATCTCCCGCAGTGAAGTGGCCAGCAAAATTTTTATCAACGCCTGCAATGAGTTTCAATTTTTAGAATCGGTCGCCACCCGCCGGGCCCCCGCTGTGAAGAGCAAAAAGATCAATGTGGAGGAAAATGGCGACGAGGCCTCCCTGCTGAAGGTGCTGGAAAGCATCCTGGACGAGCAGGCGGACGAGGACGAAATGTTCGCCAGCGAGCTCAAGGGTGTCCTGCTGCGGCTGCGCCCCGATTTTAACGAAAAGAGCTACGGCTGCAACACCTTTTCCAAGCTGCTCACCAAGCTATCCACTAAGTATGGTGTCATCAAGGTGCGCAATGACAACAACAATGTCATGGTGTCCCTGCTGGGGGATACCTCCAAAACCGGTAGCCTGCTGGACAGCGTCAACTGGGCTACCGCTTTTGAAGATCAGCTCAAGCGCTACAAGGACGATGGGTTTGAGCGTATCAACCCCAGCATTTTAAAGGCAGACATCATCAGCCAGTACCCCGACTTCAGCGAAAAGGGCATTGGATTTAAGCGCTTCAGCGACATCCTGAAAGACCTGGAGAAGCGAGACGTGCTGAAATTAGAAATGGACGACCAGAAGAACATGCTGGTCAAGATGCTGTAAGGAGGTTGCTATGTCAAGGCCGGTATTTTCCATCATCATCCCCTGCTACAACGAGCAGGAGGTTCTGACAGAAACCCATCGCCGTTTAACGGATGTCATGAAAAGGATGGGCGACAGCTACGAGTTGGTCTATGTCAACGATGGTTCCCGGGATAAAACCCCTGAGATGCTCAACGACCTGGCCAAGCAGGACAGCAACGTCCGGGTGGTGCACTTTGCCCGCAACGGCGGCCACCAGATTGCCGTCACAGCAGGCCTTGACTATGCCTCCGGCGATGCCCTGGTGATTATCGACGCAGACTTGCAGGATCCCCCGGAAGTCATCCCAGAGATGGCTGCCAAATGGCGGGAAGGGTTCGAGGTAGTGTACGGCCAGCGCCGCAGCCGCCAAGGGGAAAGCCGCTTTAAAGAAATAACCGCCAAGGCTTACTACAAGATATTGCAAAAGCTCGCGGGAGACATCTTTCCCCGGGATACGGGAGATTTCCGCCTGGTGGACAAGAAGGTGGCCGATGTCATCCGCGGCATGCCGGAACATTCCCGCTACCTGCGGGGCATGTTTGCCTGGGCAGGCTTCAAGCAAACCCCCATCCTGTTTGACCGGGACAAGCGCTTCGCTGGGGAAACCCATTATCCGCTGAAGAAGATGATCAAACTGGCCATGGACGGCATCCTGTCCTTTTCCGACAAACCCCTGATGCTGCCCCTTCTTTTAGGCGCTGCCTTTTTAGCCGCAGGCGGCCTGATGCTGCTTATCCTGCTGATTATGCTTTTATTCGGCACCCAGGGCGGGCTGTGGTGGATGGCATGCCTTATCCTGCTGATGGGCGGCACCATCCTGACATGCCTTGGCATCCAGGGCCGGTACCTGGCCAGGGTCTACGAGGAAGTCAAGGGCAGGCCCCTGTATGTGGTGGGTGACACCAAGGGGTTTGACAACGAAATCTAAACGCTGAGGAGAGTCTATGCCAATCAATATCAGAACGCCCGAGGAAGCGCTGTTTATCGCCTGCGAAATGGAAAAGCGCGCCGTGCGCATGTATGAGCGGATGCTGATGCTTTTTGCAAACCCTGACAACAAAAGCACCCTCGACCAGCTGCTTAAGGATGAGCAGGGACATTTGAAGCACTTTCAGCAGATGCTGGGAGAGAATACCCTTTCAGGGGAGGAAGCGCTGCTGCTAAGCGCCCACGGCAGCGGCATTTTGTTTGCCGGCGGGCTGACAGAAGCCCTGCGCCACGGGGGTGTGGATACCCCCGAAAAGATGCTGACCTACGCCGCCAGCCAGGAAGAGATTGCCATTCACACCTACCAAGGCTTTGCCAAAAGGACCCAGGGCGAAGCGGCAGAAACCTTTCTGGCCATCGCCCGCGAGGAGCAGCAGCACCTGCGCCACCTGAACACCATGCTGGAGAAAAATGAACACCATGAATGATACGCCGCTTTTGTCCTTGCGGGGGCTGCGCAAGTCCTTTGCCACCCAGGACGCCCTGCTTGGGCTGGATCTGGATGTGTACAAGGGCGAGTTTTTAACCTTGCTAGGCCCCTCGGGCTGCGGCAAAACCACCACCCTGCGCATCATTGCAGGGCTTGAGAGCCCCACTGCAGGGGAAGTATATTTAGAAGGGCAGAACATCACCCACCTGCCGCCGGAAAAGCGCGCTGTTAACACGGTATTCCAGAACTATGCGCTGTTTCCGCATATGACAGTTGCTTCCAACATCGGCTATGGCCTGCGCATGCGCAAGGTGCCCAAAGAGGAAGTCAAACAGCGGGTGGATGCCATGCTGCGCCTGGTGCAGCTGGAAGACTACGGCAAGCGCATGCCCTCCCAATTATCTGGCGGGCAGCGGCAACGGGTGGCCATCGCCCGCAGCGCCGTGCTGGAGCCTAGCCTGCTTCTTTTAGACGAGCCTTTAGGCGCCCTGGATCTGCAGCTGCGCCGCCAGATGCAGGCAGAGCTTAAAAAAATGCAGCAGCAGCTGGGCATTACCTTTATCTACATCACCCACGATCAGGAAGAAGCCCTGAACATGTCCGACCGCATCGCCCTGATGCGGGCCGGCCGCTTTGTGCAGCTGGATACGCCCCACAACCTGTATGAACACCCCGCCACCGCCTTTGCCGCCACCTTTATTGGTGAAACCAACCTGCTGGAAGGCACCGTTACAGGCATCAAGGGGAACGAGGTCATGCTGGATATCGGCGGGTTTTCCGTCCCTGCCAAGACGGAAGATTGGGTGGTGCCCGGACAGAAGCTATGCCTGTGCGTGCGCGCAGAAAGGCTGCACTATACCCGTAAAACCCCCGACAGCACCTGCCTGCAGGGCACCTTTGTCGAAAGCCACTACGCCGGGAGCGACCGCACCGCCACCATCCAGCTTCGTTCCGGGCAAACCCTTTTGGCCCGTCACACCACCGAGCAGGAGGAAAGCGTACAGCCCGGTGAAACCGTGTGCGTCTGGTGGGATATGGAAACCGCCAGCCTGGTGCGTGACGACCGGGAGGACGCCTGATGCAAAGCGATAAGAACCGCACGCAGCTGGCTGCCCTGCCCATGTCTTTGTGGGCCCTGCTGTTTGTCGGCATGTCCCTGTTTTATATAATCGGCCTGAGCCTGTTAAGCCGCGGGGAGGGATTCACCACCCAAGGCCCCCTGAGCGTTGATAATTACGCACGCTTGGGCGATCAGGTCTATATTAAAAGTCTGCTGTTAAGCCTGCGCCTGGCAGGGCTGACCACGCTGATTTGCCTGGTGCTGGGCTACCCCTTTGCCTACTTCATCGCCAAGACGCGCCCCAAGGTACGCACCTGGCTACTGATATTACTGATTGCCCCCTTCTGGACCAATGCCCTCATCCGCATCTACGGGTGGAAAATTCTGTTCTATGCCAATGGGCCTTTAAACACCTTGCTGATGGACATCGGCATTATCCAGCGCCCGCTGAAGCTGCTGTACACCGAAATGTCAGTGCTGGTGGGCATGGTGTACGCCATGATGCCTTTCTTTGTGCTGCCCGTTTACTCCAGCGTGGAGCGCATCGACTGGAGCATGGTGGAAGCCTCCCGGGATCTGGGGGCTTCGCCGCTGAAAGCCTTTGTAACCGTCACCATCCCCATGACAGCCCCCGGTATGGTGGCCGGGCTGGTGCTGACCTTCATCCCCTCCATCGGGCTGTTTTTCATCAGCGACCTGCTGGGTGGTTCCAACACAATGCTCTGGGGCAACCTGATCCATAACGAACTGCTCAAAAGCCATGACATGCCCTTTGCCGCCACCCTCAGCGTTGTGCTGCTGCTGCTGACGGGCATCATCATCCTCGGATACAGAAGGATGGGCGGCAAAGCTGAGCAGATGTTCTTTTAGGAGGGGACGGTATGAAGAAAAACTCCCCTTTTGCCATTCTCTACATCACGCTGATTATGCTGCTGTTGTACCTGCCCATTTTGGTGGTGGTGCTGTTTTCCTTTAACGCCAACACCACCCGCACCGCGGTGATGAGCTTTACCGGCTTTTCCCTGCACTGGTACAAAGGGCTGTTTGATGCCACCAGCGGCTACGGCACCCAGTTGCTGGCCTCCCTGGAGGTAGCGCTGTGGAGCGTGCTTTGCGCCAGCGTCCTGGGCACCCTGGGGGCGGTGGGCATGCTGCGCAGGCCGCTGAGAACCTCCCTTGCTGGACGCGCTGCCGGCGCTGCCCTGTCCTTTGGCGAGCAGCTGGCCATGCTGCCCATGATGATCCCTGAATTGATACTGGGTATCGCCTTTATGTCGCTGTTTACCTTTGTAAAGATGCCCTTTGGCAAGATGACGCTGATTTTGGCCCATATCACCTTTTGTGTGCCCTATATCCTCATTACCGTCAAAGGCCGCCTCAGCACCCTGGACCCGGCCTTGAATGAAGCAGCGCGGGATTTAGGCGCTTCTCCACTAAAGGCATTTTTTACCATTACCCTGCCCCTGGCTGCCCCCGCCATCCTGTCGGGTTCGCTGCTGGCCTTTGCCATGTCCATGGATGATTTTGTTATCAGCTTCTTTGTCACCGGCGCTGAGACCACCACGCTGCCCCTAAAGGTGTATTCCTCTGTAAAGGTTGGGGTAACCCCCCAGGTGAACGCGCTGTGCACCGTGATGCTGGGCGCCGCCTTCCTGTTGGTGGGGCTGGGCCAGCTGATTTCCGCCGCCGGTGAAAACCGCCAGAAGCAAGTGAGGGACGCGTAGATGAAACGCATTGTACTAACCGGTGGCGGTACCGCAGGGCATGTCAGCCCCAACCTGGCGCTGCTGCCCCATCTGCTGGAAAAGGGCTACGATGTCCACTATATCGGCAGCTACCATGGCATCGAAAGGGAAATGACCAACCTGCCGGGCATCACCTACCATGCCATCCAAAGCGGCAAGCTGCGCCGGTATTTTGATGTGAAAAACTTTTCCGATCCCTTCCGGGTGCTGGCGGGCTGCGGGCAGAGCCTGAAGCTGATTAAGAAACTAAAGCCCGATGTGCTCTTTAGCAAAGGCGGCTTTGTGGCGGTGCCCGTGGTATGGGCCGCCAGCAAGCATCAGGTGCCCATCCTGTGCCATGAGAGCGATATCACCCCGGGGTTGGCCAACCGTTTAAGCACCCGGTATGCGAAAAAGGTGTGCACCACCTTTCCAGAGTGCGCCCAGAAACTGGGGGCAAAAGGTGTGCTGACAGGCACCCCGCTTAGAAGAGAGCTGTTTTCAGGTGAAAAGGAAAAGGGGCTCCGCATGGCTGGGTTTGATGGCTCCCGCCCGGTGCTGTTGATGATGGGGGGCAGCCAAGGCGCCCAGGCAATCAACAAAGCGCTGCGCCAAGCCCTGCCCGAATTGACGAAGGATTTTGACATCATCCACCTGTGCGGCAAGGGCAATGAAGCGCCGGAGCTACAAGGCACCAAGGGCTACTGGCAGGCCCCCTTCCTGAGGGAAGAACTGCCCAATGCCCTGGCCGCCTGCGACCTGGTGCTGTCCCGGGCCGGTGCCAATGCCATCAACGAGTTTCAAGCCCTGAAAAAGCCCATGCTGCTGGTTCCCCTTCCCCTGAGCGCCAGCCGGGGCGACCAGATTCTCAACGCCCAGAGCTATGAAAAGCGGTGCATTGCCCGCATTCTCTACCAGGAGGATATGACAGCAGAAACCCTGACACAGGCGCTAAAGGAAACCTATCGCCAGAGGCACAGCCTGTTGGACGCCCTGGAAAAAGCCCCGGCAGCAGACGGTACGCTTAAGGTGCTGGAGCTGATAGAGGAAGTACAACATTAAATTGTAGGTTCCAAGGGGGATCATCCCCCTTGGTGGGTTTGGGCAAAGCCCAAAGATAAAAGCCAGGAAAACAGCGAAGCGAATTTTCCG
>CAYFSQ010000084.1:4942-6413 GCA_964345895.1 uncultured Oscillospiraceae bacterium | reverse complement strand
TTACTGGCGCACCCCGTACATCTGACAAATAAAATGAGCAGCCTTTCGGCTGCCCGGTTATGGGTTTCTTAATTATAAGCTCCCGCTTCTTCCGCCGTAGGATCGGCCGCTTCCACCACTGGTGAAGCTGCGTCCGCCTCCCCCGCCACCAGAAGACTTAGGGGGTTCTATCTTTGTCCGACTCTCTGTCTGATAAAGGAAAATATCATTGCTTTGCCGCAGGCTTAGGCTGTTTCTAATGGCGTACATCGATGCATTGGGCTTGCTTTTCGCACGCTTCATGTTGGTTAGAAAGGACGCCACGACAATGCCTGCCACAACGACAGCACCAATCAACACAAAAATGCTGTTGCTGCTGGCAATCTCCAAGGGGGTACGGGGCGTTAAGGCCTTCCTGATATAACGAAGATAGTCCTGCATCGCTGGAGCATAATTCCTGCTCGGCAAATAAGGGGCTAAAATATCGTATAGCTGATCATCTCCGCGAGCGGTCAGCAGTTGCTGCATTTTGCCATAGGCAGCTTCTCCATAGCTTCCCCTGGGGCCAATGTCAAAGCAAAACGCGAAACTTACATAGTCTTTATAGTTCTGATAAGGGCGCACCGATTCGTAGAAATCAGCAGCGTAGTAATCAGCAGCCATTCCCTTGGAGTTGTTGGTGGTAACAATCATTGTATCCACACCAAACTCTTCGTAAATAGATGCCATATCCTGTTCAAGCGTGCGGATTTCATCGGCTGTAAACGTGCCTGCGTTATCATACACATGCTGAAGGGCTTGTGCCTGTATTGGCATCACAAGGGAGATAATGACAAGCATAGCAGCTATAAGGGTAGTTATTTTTTTCATTTTAACACCCCCAAGTACGCCAATAGAAGCAACACTGCAAATCCCCCCGCTGTAATCGCGCCAGCAATTCCAAAGAACCAACTGAACAGCTTTGCCTTGGAAAAGGGGATATCACAGGTCAGCTCTCCTGTCTGGCCGTTGATGGCAAAGGTATAGACTTTATTTTCCTTCTTGGTTGTGATATGCCATAGCGGATAGAGTGCAGATACGCTTTTACCATCGGGAATACGGATGTTGGTGGACCGTGGAATGACCGAGCTATATCCAACTACGGTGGAGCGAAAAGCACTTTCCGTGGTGGATTGTATGCGCTGGTCTGCTCTGCGCTTGGATTCTTCTATGGAAACATCAGCTCTGTTCGCCAAAGCGCCCGATAAAGTTTCGGGAACAAAGTTGATTGCGCCATCCATATGATAAGGTTCAATGGACTCGGTAATGGCATTGTCCATCATGCTGCTTGCGTCCACCGGAAGGTCGCTGAAATCTAGGGTACCTGCCCGGTGAACAACAAAGTGCCTGGTCTGGGTTACGCGGTACTGTCCCTGCCTGAAAGTGCGGACATTGGTGGCATTATAGGTAATCTGCGCGTCAGCCTGGCATGTAAAGAGCCAGTACGGCACAT
>CAYFSQ010000084.1:1587-4842 GCA_964345895.1 uncultured Oscillospiraceae bacterium | reverse complement strand
GCATTATAGGTAATCTGCGCGTCAGCCTGGCATGTAAAGAGCCAGTACGGCACATACAGTTGGCGAATCTCATCGATTGTATTATTCTTTTTAAATAAATTTGGAATGAGCTTTTTCCCTTTAAAATACCCATGGAACATGTTTGTTGCCTGTTCTTTGGTTATGGTAAAGGGGATAATCCGGGAAGGCCTTGTCACTTCGCTGAATTGCGTTGGCATAATGGAAGGACTGCCACAAAAAGCGCAGTTCGTCGCAACGGTGGTTTCATCGGTTATCAATTCTGCGCCGCAGGACGAGCAGGAAAAAGAACGTGTACGGGATGCTTCCTGGGGCGAATAGGGCTTATCGTCTACCTGCCAATTGGTAGTTTCAGGCCTTTGTTCTGTCTGTTTTTCAATCGTGTTTACCTGCTGAACAGTTTCCACCTCAAAGGTGTTTCCGCAGCTGTGGCAGGCCATTTCCTGGGCTTGTCCGTCATATATCAGAGGACTACCGCAGGATGGACACTTATATGTCAGCGTCGCCATGCATTTCTCCTTTCCGTGGGCTGTCTCCTTGTATCGTCGGTATTTCTTCCTGCTTATCATACATGAAATATGACTGAAAGTAAATTCATTCAGGCATGGTTTACAATATGCTGTCCACCATATTGCAAAGTTTCACTCTCTGTGATATGTTATATAGGTCAAAGAAGGTTAGTCTTCTTGAAAGATGAAGAAAGAAGGTGAGCGCATGCGTCTAAGCGATACAATTGAGCGCTTTATTAAAGAGATGATGGCGCAAGACCAGCTCGAGGTCGAACTGCAGCGCAATGAACTGGCAGAATATTTCAGCTGTTCACCCTCGCAGATAAACTATGTCCTATCCACGCGTTTTACCCCAGATCATGGGTATGTTATAGAGAGCAGGCGGGGTGGAGGAGGATTTATCCGCATCACGCGCCTGCAAAGGAAGAACGGAGATTATCTGGAGTATCTATTAAAGGAACGCATCGGCAATGCCATTGATGTAAAATCCGCTCAAATCCTGTCCCATCAGTTATCTGAGAGCAGGGTTATTTCCCCAAATGATGCCAGACTGATAAACGCCGCGCTGAGCCCTCAGGCATTTTCCGTCCCGATACCTATCCAATTGAAAGACGCCTTGCGCGCCAGCGTGCTGCGGCACATGCTTTTAAGCATTGCCATGCGCAACGGAGAGGAGGACCATCTATGATTTGTGAATTGTGTCATAAAAACGAAGCGAACATCGTATTCCAGGTTTTTAACAACGGCCGGCTATCCACCCGGACAATTTGTGCCGAATGTGCGATGAAGGCTCAGAAAGATTTTTTCAAAGTATTGCATACCCTGGGTATGCAGGAACCGTCCAAAAAGCAGGAATCGGATGGCCTAGACACCGTCAATGTTGCGGAGCGCTACTGCGCTGCCTGCGGCCACCCCCTGACAGCGCCGGTAGAAAACGAAGTATTGGGATGCCCGCAGTGTTATCAAGCCATCAAGGACGAAGTTATTGAGGCATTAAAAGTTGACGCAACCAATGAAACCGAAGAAACACCTGCACCAATTCATGTTGAAACTGATATTGAATTGATGGCTCATCAGCTGAGGGAAGCAATTATCTCAGAGGATTACGAACAGGCCGCTGCCTTACGTGACAAAATCAAACACTTGGCAAACAGCGGAGACGCTCCCCATGAGTAACCTGTTTCTATCCACTTCAATTTCCCTGCGGCGAAACTTTGCCGACTTGCCTTTCCCTAATAAAATGTCCCCTCTGCAAAAAGAAGCAAGTTTCGCCCGGGTATCCCAGGCTGTGGACGAATATGGTGATGTAAATGCTAGTAGGGAAGCAGCAGGACGAAGTATGCCCTCTCTACTTCGCGCGTTTCAAGAAAACCCTGGAAATGGTTCCGTGTTGCAAGTGAAGGGTGATCCAGAGAACATCTCTGTTTTCATCAATCATCAAGATGGGGTAATACTTAGTATTACCTCCGGTGGAGAAATTGATGCACAGACGATTGAAGCGTTGTATCAGGTGGAAAGTATAGTGTTTCGCGCAAATCCTGCCGCCCAGGACGAACAGATTGGTTATCTGACATCCAGACCCCTGTTAGCAGGCACAGGCGCTCAAATCCACTATGTTATTCACCTCCCCATTATGACAACCCTCAAGCAAATCGAGCGTACAGCAATAGAAATCGAGCAAAACCATGCATGCCTCGTTGCCCCCATTCGTCAAGCTGACGAAAAAAACCACGCTTGCCTTTATATTGTCAGCAATAAGAGAACGAGCCTGTCAATCGGCGAAATGCAAAATCAGGTCCGCGAAGCGGCAGAAATGTTGGCGGCTAAGGAAAAGCTGCTTGCAGAAAAAATGTTCAACAACCCTGAATCTATATTAATCGATCAGGTGTTCAGGGCTTATGGTATTCTCAAGAACGCCCGCCGAATGAATGAGCGAGAGTTTTTAACCCTATGGTCCAGCTTGAGGATGGGCGCAGAGAATCAAGTGATTAGTGTTCCTCTGCCATTGATTGATCGCTTACTGCAAGACGCTATACCGGAAGCTGCAGAATCCGGTCAGAAAAAAATCAGCAATTACCAACGCGCAGAACGAATCAGAAGGCGCATGGAGGAGAAGTAATATGTCACTATATGGAAAGTTTAACGAAAAGGCACAGCGGGTGCTTGAGAATGCCCAGCGCACCGCAATGGGAATGAAACACAAATATTTTGGTACAGAGCATTTACTGCTAGGGCTGCTAAAGGAAGCAAGAGGGGATGTCTCCAACCTCCCAGATCACATTACAGCTAACAATGTACGGGAAGCTGTAATGCAGCTTTATGTCGCCGAGCAGGAGCAACCCACCTCCCTGGATCTGACACCGAAAATGAAAAACCTGATGGAAAATGCGGTTGTTTATATGAACAAACATAAAATGGCCGCCGTTACAACGCCCTTGCTTTGGTATATGCTCCTCCAGGAGCAGACCAGTGTGGCAGTACGCATCCTTTCTGTTTACGGCTGTGATGTGGATCTGCTGAGGGACAGCGCTGTTGCCGCCATGCAACGGGAAAAGAGCAATCCTTCAGAAAACGAAGAAGACCAATCCCTGCTGGTTAAGTACGGAAGGGACTTGACCAAAATGGCGGAAGAAAATGTCCTTGATCCCGTCATAGGCCGCCAAAAGGAAGCATCTCGTATCGTACAGATTTTATCCCGCAGGACAAAGAACAACCCTGTGCTTGTGGG
>CAYFSQ010000084.1:0-1487 GCA_964345895.1 uncultured Oscillospiraceae bacterium | reverse complement strand
GCAGAAGGCAGCATCGATGCTGCAGGCATATTAAAACCAGCGCTGGCAAGGGGAGAATTGCAGTGCATCGGCGCGACAACTTTGAATGACTACCGCAAAAGCATTGAGAAGGACAGCGCTCTATCCCGGCGTTTCCAGCCTGTGATGGTAGAAGAGCCTACCCAGGAAGATAGCATTAATATCCTCAAAGGTTTGCGTCCCCGGTACGAGGAGCATCATCATGTGGTGATATCCGATGCGGCCATCGAAGCAGCGGTTCAGTTATCTGCCCGTTATATCAATGACCGCTTCCTGCCGGACAAGGCAGTAGATTTAATTGATGAAGCGGCTTCCGGCAAACGAATCAATGCCCTGAATGTGCCTGATAAAATCCTGGAGACGGAGAGCAGGCTAGAAAAGCTTTTATCTGAAAAACGCCGCGCTATTGAGGAGCAGGATTACGAAAAAGCTGCTTCTTTACGGGATAAAGAACGGGAGTACCGGCAACAGGTTTATGATGCAAAGTCAGCCTGGCGTAAGGACAGGGAAGAAAACAAGACAGTCATCACCCAAGAGGATGTTGCCTTGGTGGTGTCTAACTGGACTGGGGTACCCGTCCATCAAATGACTGCTGCCGAAGGCGAAAGATTAATGAATCTGGAGAAAGAGCTGCATCGGCGTGTTATTGGACAGGAGAAGGCGGTCTCAGCCGTCAGCCGTGCCATCCGCCGCGCCCGAGCCGGTTTGCAGGATCCAAAGAGGCCAATGGGCTCCTTTATCTTCCTTGGGCCGACTGGTGTAGGAAAAACGGAACTATGCCGTGCACTGGGACAAGCGATGTTTGGCGATGAAGATGCCGTTATCCGCCTGGATATGAGCGAATACATGGAGAAACACACCGTGTCTCGGATGGTTGGCTCACCCCCTGGTTACGTGGGATACGAAGAAGGCGGTCAGCTGACAGAAGCGGTACGGCGCAAGCCATATAGTGTTGTATTGTTTGATGAAATCGAAAAAGCCCATCCTGACGTTTTCAACATGTTGCTTCAGATACTGGAGGATGGAAGATTGACAGACAATGTTGGTAAAGTCACGAGTTTCCGAAACAGCATCATTGTCATGACCAGCAACGCCGGCGCCCAGGCTATCACAGAAGGGCGTTCCATGGGCTTTGGAACGGATAAAACAAGCGCTCTTGAGTACGAAGTAATGAAGGACAGGGTGCTGGAAGAAACAAAGCGTGCCTTTAAGCCTGAGTTCATCAATCGCTTGGATGAAATCATTGTATTCCATTCACTAACCGATAGAGAAATCAATGCCATTGCCAGGCTGATGCTGGACAAGGTGGTGGACAGGCTGCAGGAGCAGGGAGTACGCCTTACCTATACCGATGAAGTACTCCATTACATCGCCAGGGAAGGGTACGATCCCAAGTACGGTGCAAGACCCCTGCGCCGCGCAATCCAGCGAAAATTGGAGGACGCACTGAGTGACGCGTTGATATCCGG
>CAYFSQ010000083.1:0-6483 GCA_964345895.1 uncultured Oscillospiraceae bacterium | reverse complement strand
GGCTGGGAGGAGAGCATTTTCCATACCGCCAATGGCTACCTGGGGGTGCGGGGCAGCCCGGAGGAGGGCGCTCCCGAGGGGGTTTTTTCCGTGCGGGGGGCGTACATCAACGGCCTGTACGACATTAAGGATATCCAGTACGGCGAAAAGCTGTACGGCTTTCCTGAAACCCAGCAGACCATCATCAACCTGATGGACGTGCAAACGGTGCGCCTGTGGGTGGAAGGGGAGCGTTTCACCCTTTCGGAAGGCGAAATCATCAAGTACCAGCGGGAACTGTCCCTGGACAAGGGCTTTACTGAGCGGCGGGTGCTGTGGCGCTCTCCCAAGGGGCAGGAAGTGTACATCAAGGTACGGCGCATGGCCAGCCTTGTGCAAAAGGAACTGTTCCTGTTGTCCTACTCCGTCATGCCCATGAACTTTTCTGGCGAGATTATCCTGGAAAGCGAAGAGAGCGGCGAGGTTTCCAACTTTTTTAACCCCGACGACCCCCGGGTGGCGGCGGAAGCGCTGAAGCACCTGCACATCACCAAGGCCCAGCATATGGACAACGGCACCCTGCTGTCGGGCCGCACCGACCGCTCCAATTTTGAGGTGGTATGCGCTGTGAGCCACAGCCTGAACCGGGCTGCTGAAAAGCACACCTGGCAGGCGGGGGAGCGTTTGTTTACCAGGTACACCGCCCATGTACCCCAGGAAGAAACCCTGTCGCTGACCAAGCGGTGCGTGTACACCGACAGCCGCCGCAGCCCGGATGCTGAAGCCTATGCCTTAGGCCTCCTACAACAGGCCTGCGCCTTGCCCGTTATGGACTGGGTGCAGCGGCAAACAGAAGCCCTTGCCCATTTCTGGCGCACAAGCCGGGTGGAGGTGGAAGGCGCCAAGGAGCTGCAAAACAGCCTGGACTATAGCCTGTACACCCTGCTGTGCTCCGCCGGGTGGGACGGCATCAGCTCGGTGGCTGCCAAGGGCTTAAGCGGCGAAGGCTACGAAGGCCACTACTTCTGGGACACTGAAATCTACATTTTCCCCTTCTTTTTGCTCACCAACCGGGACATCGCCAAGGGCCTTTTAACCTACCGTTACAACATCCTGGATAAAGCCCGGGAGCATGCCCGCCTGATGGGCCACCCCGTGGGGGCGCTGTACGCCTGGCGCACCATTTCAGGCAGCGAGTGCAGCGGCTACTACCCCTCGGGTTCTGCCCAGTACCATTTAACGGGGGATGTGGCCCACGCCTTTATCCAGTACTATTTGGCCACGGGGGATCTGGATTTTATGGCGGACAAAGGCGCTGAGGTGCTGGTGGAAACGGCGCGGCTGTGGCTGGATGCCGGCCACTATGTTGAGGGCAGCTTCCGCATCGACGCCGTCACCGGCCCGGACGAATACACCTGCGTGGTGAACAACAACTTCTACACCAACTGTGTGGCCAAGGAAAACCTGCGCTGGGCAAGCAAAATCATCAAGCTGCTGGATAAAAAGGGCAGGGCAGAGGACGTACTTGCCAGGCTGAACCTCACCAAGAAGGAGCTGCGGGCCTTTGACAAGGCTGCCAAGGCCATGTACCTGCCCTATGACGAGCAGCTGGGCATCCACGCCCAGGACGACAGCTTCCTGCGCAAGCAAAAGCTGGACATCAGCGCAATCCCTAAAGAAAACTTTCCCCTGCTGCTGCACTACCACCCCCTGTGGCTGTACCGCCACCAGGTATGCAAGCAGGCGGATACCGTGCTGGCCCACTACCTGTTTGAGGATGTGGCCGACAGCAAAACCATGGCCAAAACCTACGACTACTATGAGGGCTGCACCACCCACGACTCGTCGCTGTCTACCTGCGTGTTCAGCATCCAGGCGGCGCGCCTTAACAACATGGACAAGGCCATGGACTACTTCTACCAGTCCGCCACGCTGGATTTGGACGACACCCACGGCAACACCCGGGATGGCATCCACACCGCCAACATGGGCGGCGGCTTCCTGAGCATGGTGGCAGGCTTTGGCGGCCTGCGCATCAAGGAGGACGGGCTGCACCTGCGCCCCCGGCTGCCGGAGAGCTGGGCAGGGTATACCTTCCGCTTCCAGTTTAGGGACAGCCTGATTACATGCGAGGTGCGCAAAAACCATTGTGTGCTGGAAATTGCGTCGGGCGAGGGCATCAAGCTGAGCGTCCACGGCAAGAAGGTAAAGCTTATGCCGGGGGAAAGGAAGAAGGTAAATATCTGATGGATTGCACCACATGCAAGGCGGAACGCTGCAAAAAACCCGAGGGCGCCCTGCCCAAGGGCTGCCCCATGGGGGAAGACGAACTGCTGAAGGAAGCGCAAAACCTCCTTCGTAAAGAGGAGAACCTGGCCTTCTTCCAGGCTGTGGCCAAGGTGGAAGCCGAGGGCTACGGCCGGTGGCCAAGGGTGCGGGAGATTGCCGAAATATGCAAGCGCATGGGCTGGACCCGCATCGGCCTGGCCTTTTGCACCGGCATGAAGAGTGAAGCGGAAACATTCAGCAACATCATGCAGGAGTATGGCATAGACACCGTGGCTGCCATGTGCAAGACAGGGGCGCTGCCCAAGGAGGAATTCGGCTTGACCGACAGCGACAAGGTGCGCCCCGGCACCTTTGAGGTCATCTGCAACCCCATCATGCAGGCCCTGTACCTGAACAAGCAGGCCACACCCTTTAACATCATCCTGGGGCTGTGCGCCGGGCATGACGCCCTGTTTACCAAGTATGCCAAGGGCTTTTGCACCACCTTGATTGCCAAGGACAGGGTGATGGCCCACAACCCGGCAGGGGCTTTGTACGCCTGCCGCTACAGCCGCAAGCTGTTGTTTGACTGATGGCGCCGCGCAAAAGCCTAGGCAGCCGGGATGCCCTGTGGGTACAATCCCTGACGGATTTGGCAAAGGCTCAGCCCAAGGAGGTGCTGGCAAAATGGAGCATGGACTACGCTGAAGAGCACATCCTGCCCATCTTTAAGGCCCGCTGCCCGGGGGACGACCGCCCCCAGATCACCCTGGATGCCGCCCGCAGCTGGTTCCGGGGGGAAGTGAAGCTGCCCCACGTAAAGGCCATCATCCTGCAGCAATGCCACCAGGCCGCCCGGGAACTGGACCACGACCCCGCCGCCCAGGCGGCAGCGCGCTGCATCGGTCAGGTGGCTTCCACCTGCCACAGCGCTCGCCATGCCCTGGGGCTGGTGTTCTACGGCACGGCGGCGCTGGCGTACCACCACTTGGGCACAGGGCAAAGCGCCGATACCTATGATGCCTTTGCAGCCCAGCAGTGCGCCCTGATGGAGCAAGCCCTACTGATGACCATTGCGGCCGCCCCGCAGCGCCCCGAATAAACAGCCGCTGATTTGAACCACGGAGGACATATGGACTTTTCAAAGGAAGAATTGATGGAGGCCGACAAAGCCCTGCGCTCCACATTGCACAAGCGCCAGGCCATCACCATGGACAAGCTGCCCAAGGCCCAGCAAACCCTGCTGAAACGCCGCATCCGCGCCCTGGAGATTGCCCTGAAATTGATTGAAAAAGAACAGAGGGCGTAAACCGCCCATATAAAAAGCAGCAGCATACGGCCGCTGCTTTTTTACTGTATCGGGATGTTCAATGGAAAATGCCAGGCATGGGCTTCTTCTGACTGCACTGGGCAAGAGAAGTTTATCGAATTGCTTTGCCGCGAATCCTAACGTAGTCGGCATACCATTTGCCTTGTTGATGCAACTGGGGCTTAAGATGCTCCACGGCTTCGCAAATAATCTCCTCTGTCATTTCAGCAGAAATCCCCTGAAAGGGTGTTTTGACAAACATCCTTATCCAATCAGCTAAACCATCTTCACCCTTTAGCTTCGTAAACCGGGGAAAGAGTTTCATGTCTCTCACGTCAAACCCCGCTTCCTCCAGCAAGGTCGCGTACTGTGCGATGGTCGGGAAATAAAAGGGCATAACATATTGAAGTTTCCTATCATTGAAAGCTTTCTCCAGGGCAAGATGTATCAGCTGATTATTCTTGTATCCGCCAAACTCAAACACAAACTGTCCCCCTGCCTTGATGGTTGCAAAAACACGTTCAAGCATGGGTGCCTGCCTGGCCTTGGTATCCAGTGGAAAACTGCGTTCGAAAAAACCGCATCAACAGGCGCATCTAATGTAAGCTCCGTCGCATCCTGATGTATAAATTCAATCGATGGATACTTTTCCTTCGCAACAGACAACAGCTCTTCTGACGAATCCACCCCGAGGGCATACGCACCAAGGTCAGATATTTTCTTTGTCAACTCGCCATTGCCACACCCCAAATCAAGGATACGCATGCCCTGCTTGATTTCCAATAGTTCCAGAACATTCTCGCCATATTGATGGACAAACCCGAAGTTATTTGTCTATCCCTTCGCATCCCATTTCATCCGTATGTTCTCCTTCATCTGATGTTGTGTCCCTTAGAATTTCCAATTTTCCGACCCCACACAAACCCTTATCAGCGCCTTCCCCTCAATCAAACATGGCTTCCCAGCAAGGGGTGTGATACGCCTCAAAGCACAGGCGGATCTGGGCTGCCGTGGTTTTTGATTCTGCCAGAGGGGGCAGCTCGTCCAGGCTGAAGTAGCCGCTGGCCACCGTCTCTAAATTGGGTTCAAACTGGCCGCCCAGCAGGCGGCACTGGACAAACACCTTGCAAATGCCGTAGGCGCTGGGCGGGGCGTTGTGCTTCGCCCGGTCCTGCACCGCGATGATGCGCTGGGCCGCCACATCCAGCCCTGCTTCTTCCTTTACTTCCTTCACGGCGTTTTCCGCCACGGAAACATCCACATCCACCCAGCCGCCGGGCAGCGCCCACAGCCCGTCCTTCTCCTTCACCAGCAGGATTTTATCCCCGCTGAAGATGGCAGCCCGGGTATCCATCTTGGGGGTCTGGTAGCCCTGCTCATTGCAGAACAGGTCCTTCACCGTATCCAGGGGGAGGCCGGCCTTGATGGCCATCATTTCCGCAGCAATATCCCGGATGCGCTGGTAGCGCTCCAGGTCGTAGACATCCTTGCCATAGGTCAGCCCTGCCTGGGCTAAACTTTGCAGTTCCACCGCCCAGGCCGTCCATTGGTCTATCTTTTCCATGCCATCCTCCCCATGCTGCCGTTTTTGCCAGTGTACCCCATCCCACCCGCTGCCGCAACCAGCAAAATTTTGCGCCCCGCAACAAAACCTTTGTATATCCTGTTATATTAGGTAGAAGGAGGTTGCCATGAAACGTTTGATAGCCTTACTGTTGCTGCTGGCGCTTATGCCCCTTTCCGGCCTGGCCTTCCAGAAGGGCTTTGGCGAATTTGCCATGGACCATGTCAACGTGCGGGAAAAGCCCGGCGGCCGCATCCTGTTTAAAAAGCAAAGGGGCGAAGAGGTTTACCTCTTAAGCCACAAGGAGCAGGGCGGCCATACCTGGTACCAGGTCAGCACCTATGACGCCCAGCGCGTCAAGCCCCGCACCGTGTGGGTGCGGGCTGACATGGTCATCCCGCCGGAGGAGCTGTTCCAGAACATTGCCCAGGTATCCGCCTACGAAAGCCACCTCATCGCCCTGCGCAAGGATGGCACTGCACAATACGGCGGAGAAAGCCACAAGTACCTGTCCTCCATGCGGGGGGACAACCCCGCCACCTGGCAGGATGTCACCCAGGTTGCCAGCACCCTGCTATCGGTATTTGGCCTGAAAAAAGACGGCAGCATCTACCGCTGGGGCATCCGCGGCCCCATCAGCGGCGTGAAGGGCATCCCTTCTGATACAGGCATCATTCCCTTTACAGCCATGGATGCCCACGCCGACCATTTCCTGGGGGTGATGGCCGATGGCTCCCTCTATTTTTTCTCTGGCGCGCAAATCATCCCCGCCCTGCCGACTGGCACCTACCCCCGCCACATCGACGTCTCCTGGGGCGAGCCCTTCCATGCCCTGGTGGTCACCAAGGAAGGCACCGTCCGGGCCATCTCCTACACTGGGGACGATGACAGCCTTTTATCCCTGCAGCAAACCCTGGACGCCTGGCAGAACATCAAGCAGGTAAACACCATTTTCCGCAGCGTGGCCATCGGCAAGGATTGGCGCAAGCATTCACCCCCCATTATTTCCGCCCTGACCATGGATGGCACCGTGCTAACCCTCGACCCCACCCTTGAAAAAGAAACCCGGGGCTGGCTGAACGTTGCCAAGCTAACCGGCGGCGACGGCTTCCTCGCCGGCCTGACCACCGATGGCCGCGTCCTGCTGGCCGGCAACCGCCAGAAGGTAGCCGACGCCGCCCAGTGGACCGACATTGTAGACATTGCCTGCGGCTACGACTTCTGCACCGGCGTCACCAAAGACGGCCGCCTCCTCTTCGCCGGAGACGTCCACTTCGACCACCACTAACCCGTCCCAAAACAAACGCGCCCCGCAACCCCAAAACAAACGCAAGCCCCTGCTTGCGTTTGAGAGGAGGGATTC
>CAYFSQ010000082.1:0-6641 GCA_964345895.1 uncultured Oscillospiraceae bacterium | reverse complement strand
CTTATTTCTTCATATGCTCTTCGTAATAGCTGAGCATCTTGCTGAAGGTTTCTTCGCTGATGTAGTGTTCCATCCGGCAGGCGTCTTCTTCGGCGATGTCTTTGTTAACGCCGATATGGATCAGCATGCTGGTGAGCAACTGGTGCTTTTGGTAGACGCCTTCGGCTATCTCCTGGCCGGAGGGCGTCAGGGTAATGATGTTCTTTTCATCCATCTGGATGTAGCCATGCTCCCGGAATTTTTTCATCTGCTCGCTGATGGTGGGCTTGGAAAACCCAGTAAAATTGGCGATGTCGACGGAGCGCACCGGGCCGCGCTTTTGTAATATTAATATGGTTTCCAGATACATTTCGGCGGATTCTCGGATCTGCAAGGGTCTCCCTCCTTGGCGGTGTTTTTCTTATTGTACACGAAAATTGCGCGGGGGACAATTTTTTGTAAAAAGGTATTGACAAAATAGTTAGCCTTGGCTAACATGGAGGAGGTTAGGTGAAGCTAACGTTAAGGAGGATGGAGCATGCCGCTGACATTGTTAAGGCCGGGCAGTCAAAACTGCATTCGGAAGATTACCGGGAAAACGGAAACCAAGCTGTTCCTGGAAAAACTGGGTTTTGTGCCGGGGGAGATGGTCACGGTGGTGGCCGAAAACTGCGGCAACCTAATTGTTAACATCAAGGACAGCCGTGTAGCCATCAGCCGCGACATGGCGCTGAAAATTGTGGTGTAAGGAGGACGACATGCGTTCATTACGGGAAGTGGCGGTGGGAGAAACCGTTGTTGTAACCAAACTTATGGGGGAAGGGCCCCTGAAGCGCCGTTTGATGGATATGGGGCTGACCAAGGGGGCAGAGGTGTTTGTGCGCAAAGTAGCGCCCCTGGGTGACCCCATTGAGGTTAAGGTGCGGGGGTACGAGTTGTCCCTGCGCAAACAGGATGCGGAGATGATTGAGGTGAACCCCGCCTGAAAGAAGGCGGAACGGCAGGCAACGGCGCGAAAAGCGCCGTAAAAAATGAGGAAGAGTTAGGCAAAACTAACTTGAGGAGGAAGAAGATGTCAATGACCATTGCCCTTGTGGGAAACCCCAACAGCGGTAAAACCACGCTGTTTAACCTGCTGACAGGCGCCAACCAGTATGTTGGCAACTGGCCGGGGGTTACGGTAGAAAAGAAGGAAGGCCGGCTGAAGAAAAACAAGGATGTGACCCTCACAGACCTTCCGGGCATCTATTCCCTCTCGCCCTATTCGCCGGAGGAAGTCATCGCCCGCACCTACCTGCTGAAGGAAAAGCCCCAGGCAATCATCAACATCGTGGACGGCACGAACCTGGAGCGCAACCTGTATTTAACCACCCAGCTGCTGGATGTGGGTGTGCCGGTGGTTGTAGCCGTCAACATGATGGACGCGGTGCAAAAAAGCGGCGACAAGCTGGATGCCGCCAAGCTGTCCCAGCGCTTGCAGTGCCCTGTTGTAGAAATCTCTGCCCTGAAAAACACAGGCATCGACGCCCTGGTAGAGGCCGCGTTGCATGCGGCAAAGCAGGGGCGGGGCAGCCAGCCTGTTCAATTGGCGCAGGATATTGAACAGGCCTTGATTCAGGTGGAGCAGGCGGTGCTTACGGGGGTACCGGCAACCAACCGTCGCTGGTATGCCATGAAGCTGCTGGAAAAGGATGAGCAAGCCACCGCAGAGCTAAACCTGGCTGTAAAAGCCCGCGGCCAGGTGGCGAGCATTGTGGAAACATTGGAATCGTCCCAGGATGATGAAGCGGAAAGCATCATCACCACCAGCCGCTACGAGGCGGTGTCGGCCATGTTGCAGGGCAGCCATGCAAAAAAGGACAAGCATGCCCTGACCACCTCCGACAAGATAGACCGGGTGGTGACCAACCGGTGGCTGGCGCTGCCTATCTTCGCCGTCATCATGACGCTGGTGTACTATATCTCTATTTCTACCGTGGGCGCCTGGGTAACGGATTGGACCAATGACGGCCTGTTCGGGGATGGGTATTTCCTGCTGGGCCGGGGCCGGGATGCATATGAAGAGCAGCTGGAGGGCTACAACGCTGCCCAGACCCGGGTGGAGGCGTTTCAGGCGGCTGCCAGCGCTGCCGGACTGGACACGGAAGCTGAAACCTTTGCCCAGCAGGCTGCTGCGCTCACTGCCACAGCCCTCTTCTACGGCGAAGATAGTCCTGAGCCGGAGCGCACCGAGCAGGTAGATGTAGCTGTCTACCAGCAATCCCTCCAGGTGCAGGAGCCTCAAGTAGAAGACTTTGGCCCCTGGGTACGGGGTGTCCCCGTGGTGGTGGAAGGCTGGATGGAAGGGGCGGACATTGCCCCCTGGCTGCAAAGCCTGGTATTGGACGGCATCATCGCCGGTGTAGGCGCGGTGCTGGGTTTTGTGCCCCAGATGTTTGTGCTGTTCCTGTTCCTTGCTGTCCTGGAAGCCTGCGGCTACATGGCGCGCATCGCCTTTATCCTGGATCGGGTGTTCCGCCGCTTCGGCCTGTCGGGCAAGAGCTTCATCCCCATGCTGATTGGCTCAGGCTGCTCGGTACCGGGCATCATGGCCTCCCGAACCATTGAAAACGACCGGGACCGCCGGATGACCATCACCACCACCTCCTTCATTCCCTGCGGTGCCAAGCTGCCCGTCATCGCCATGATTGGCGGCGCGCTGCTTGGCGGCCCCTGGTGGTTTACCCCTGCGGCCTACTTTATCGGCGTGATTGCCGTAATTGTTTCGGGCATACTGCTAAAAAAGACCAGCCGCTTCCGCGGCGACGCCACCCCCTTTGTGATGGAGCTGCCTGTCTACCGTGTGCCTGGCGCCCAAATTGTGCTGCGTTCCATGTGGGAAAGGGGCTGGAGCTTCATCAAGAAAGCGGGCTCCATCATCCTGCTGTCCTCCATCTTCATCTGGGTGATTTCCCGCTTTGGCGTGGTGGATGGGTCCCTGCGCATGCTGGACAGCATGGACATGGATAAGAGCTTTGCTGCCAGCATCGGCAACCTGTTTGCCTGGGCATTTAAACCCCTGGGCTTTGGGGACTGGCAGTCCTCTGTGGCCACGGTGATGGGGCTGGTGGCGAAGGAAAACGTCGTGTCCACCTTTGGCATCCTCTTTGGCTTTGGCGAAGTGTCGGAAAAGGGCGTGGAAATCTGGTCCCAGCTGGCGGGGCACTACACCACGGCCAGCGCCATGTCCCTGCTGCTGTTTAACCTGCTGTGCGCCCCCTGCTTTGCGGCCATCGGTGCCATCCGCAGGGAGATGAGCAGCTTCTCCTGGACGGCCTTTGCCATTGGCTACCAGACAGCCTTTGCCTATGGCGTGTCCCTGGTTTTCTACCAGGCTGCCATGTTGTTAACGGGCGGTGGGTTGACCCTGTGGACTTTAGTGGCAGCTGCCCTGGTGGCGCTGTTCCTGTACCTGCTGCTGCGGCCTGAAGGGCGCAAACTGAGATCGATCCCCGCGGGCGGCGCGGCGTAAGGAGGGACGGATGAATACATCAACATTGCTTGTATCCCTGGCATTGCTTGCAGTATGTGCCCTGCTTGTCAGGCGCATGATAAAAAACCGGAAGCAGGGGGGCTGTGCCGGGTGTCCCCATGCAAAAGGTTGCGGACGGAGCAGTTGTTCCTAAGGGAAAAGTATGGGGGCTGTGGCGAAAGAAAGCCATGGCCCCTGTTTCTTTGTCCCGGTACTGCACGCCTCGCTCAAGGCAGCAGCTTTACCTGAAAACTGCAAGAAAGGCGGCTCTGGCTGTTGCTTTACACCTGCTTAGACGCTACAATATATACAGCATAATATTTGGAGGCAGATATGGATTATCGTCAGGCAGCCCGCGATTTTATCGACAATGAGAAGCAGTTTCACTTAGGCGTTATCCCCACTGAGCAGTCCAATCCCATCACCCGCAACCTAAGCGCTGCCATCTCTCAGGACACCGCCGCCGGTGTCAAGACCATTCTGGATGCCGATATCAACATCGGCAAGGTGGCAGGCGAGGCCTTTGAAACCCCTGCCTATAAAAGCCTGGTGCAGGATATCCTCCGCTGCATGCAGGAGGGCAAAACGGTGCTCTTTTCCAGTGTAGGCGCATCGGGCCGCATGGCTTTGCAGCTGGATGCCGCCTGGCGGCGTTACTTCCTGCACTTGGCCGGCCTGCTGCCTGCCCACCGGCAGAAGATGCTGCGCCTGATGGAGGTAACCAACAGCCTCACCACCGGGGGCGACCGTGCCCTGGTGCAGTCGGTGGAAAACTTTGAAGACTATATGACCTTCGGTGCCCGGCAGATACAGGAAGCAGGGGTGGGGGAGGGGGATGTGGTCATCGCCCTGGCGGAGTGCGGGCTTTCTGCCTCCATCAACGGTTCCGCCATCGAGGCTGATGAGCGGGGCTGCCGCACCTACTATCTCTACTGCAACCCCAAGGACATCTTAACCCAGCACCTGGAGCGCAGCCGCAAGGTGTTTGCCCGGGAAGGCATCATCTACATGCCTCTGTTTGTGGGCAACATGGCTGTATCCGGCTCCACCCGCATGCAGGTAACCACGGTGGAACTGCTGGTGGCCGGCGCTGCCCTGGAAATGGCGGCAGATTTGTATCTTAAACAGCACTTGAGTGAGGAAGAATACGCCGTGCTGGGCACCGTGGCCCTTTCCGGCCAGGACTATGCCCAGGGATTTGATGCCTTAAGCGCAGCCCTGCGCCAGGGGGATGCCCTTGAGGGCTTAGCCCAGGCTGTGGACATTGAAGCCGCCACCTATGAGGACCAGGGCCTGGTCACTTATGTCACCCATGATTATCTGCTGGATATCATGACGGATACCACCGAGCGGCAGCCCACCTTTACCCTGCCCCCCTTCAAGCGCAAGGGCATGGAAGGCCCCGTTTCCTGGGCCTATGTAAAGGACCCCCTGTACCCCAGCGATGTTGCCTGGCAGCATGTGTTCCTGCGCCCCATCAAGGGGCTGGAGTGGACAAAGGACGACTACATCCAGATGGGGGCCGCCCAGTCCATCATCGACAACCCGCCCAAGGTGGGAGGGCAGGAGGTGCTCAAGTACGACATTGGTAACTCTGTGGATGAAAGCCGCTGGGAGCGCCGCCCCGCCCGCCTGGTGCTGGTTGATATCAACGGCTCTGCCCAGGGCCAGGTGAAGGCCTGGTACGACAACCAGATTGACAATTTTGACGCAGGCACCGTGCTGCGCCTGGGGGACATCCCTGCCGCTCCTCTGGCGGGGGATGAGGTGCGCGTACCTGTCACCGTTCAGCGCACCAGCATGGAGCTGATGACCCATATGCTGATTAAGCTGGCCTTCAATGTACTCAGCACCGCTACCATGGCCAAGATGGGCCGCGTTTGGGGCAACTGGATGATTCAGGTGCTGCCCACCAACAAAAAGCTTATCGATCGCAGCGTGCGCATTATTGCAAACCTTGCTGACATCCCCTACGAGCAGGCCTGTGAGGAGTTTTTCAAGTCCTACCTGGGCCGGGAAAAGGGCCAGGAATACCGGGAAAGCTACGTGGTGGAAACCCTCAAGCGTCTGGGTTTTGACCCCCGCGCCCAGCGCTGATGACAAAACGCCTGCTGCTGCTTTTCGCCCTGATCCTCCTCCCCCTTGCCGCCTTGGCAGGGGGGCAGGAGCATGTCCTCATCAGCGAGATGATGGCCGCCAACCTGCTGACCCCCGTAGACGGCCAGGTTCAGGATTGGATAGAGCTGCATAACCCAGGCAAGGAAAAAGTAAACCTTCAAGGGTGGGGGCTGTCTGACCGGCAGGCCCTGCCCTTTCTTGCACCCTTAAAGGGCACCATACCGCCTGGGGGCTACCTGGTGTTGACCCAGGCACAGCTGGGCTTTGCCTTAAGCCGTCAGGGGGAAAGGGTGTTCTTAACCTCCCCGGAAGGCAAAACCCAGGAAGTGGCCTATGAAGAGCTAAGCCAGGACGCTGCCTTGATGTGGAGCGGCAAGGGCTATGTGACCACCTACACCCCCACCCCGGGGGACAAGAATGAGCTTACGCAAAAAGACCAGGCAGAGCAGGCGCGCTATGAAAGCGCCGTGCAAAAGGGCCTGGTCATCACCGAAATCATGGCAGCCAACGGCGATACAGGCCGCGGCAAACCTCCCTGGGACTGGGTAGAGATCTACAACCCCGGCACCGTCCAGGTAAATTTGGATGGGCTATACCTGGCCCAGGACGGGGGCAACATGAAACGCTGGGGCTTCCCCATGGGAGCGCGCCTGCGCCCCGGCGCTCGAGCGCTGATTTACTGTACAGGCAGCCCCGAAACGGTTACCGGGGGCAATGTGTATGTCAACAGCCTCTTTAAACTGGAAAAGTCCGGCGGTGCCCTTGTGTTGTCTGACGGGGTGGACATCATCGACAGCCTGTCCTGGGACAGCCAGTTTGGCAGTGTAGCCTACGGCCGCCCCGAAGGTCAGGGCAGCTTCCGGTACTTACAGGAAAGCACCCCGCAAAAGCCCAACCCCTTGGAGGGCTATACCCGGCGGCTGCCTGCCGTGGACTTTTCCAGGCCCGGGGGCTACGCAACGAAAGCCTTTTCATTGGCTTTATCCGGCCCTTCAAGCGCACAGATTCACTACACCCTGGACGGCTCGGAGCC
>CAYFSQ010000081.1:0-6948 GCA_964345895.1 uncultured Oscillospiraceae bacterium | reverse complement strand
TGTCGATTTCGGGGTAATAGTAGTACAGCGCCTCCGACCAGTAGGGGGTTTCCCCCTCCTCCTGGAAGAGCATCACGCTGTCCACCATATAGTCCGCGCCGGGGTCTACGAAGGTTAGTTGCATGGCAAGCCTCCAAAGTGGTCGTGGTTATTCCCCCGCCGCCCCTTCTTCCCCCTGCCCCATATCCACAGGATGTCCGTTGATGAACACCTGTTTCACGATTGTCTGCACGTCAAAGGGGCAGCCGTTGGTGAGGACGATGTCGGCATCCTTGCCTGCTTCCAGGCTGCCCACCCTGTCGGCAATGCCGATGTGGCGGGCGGGGTTGATGGTGATGGCCTGCAGGGCCTTGAACTTGTCCATCCCCGCTTTGTGGGCAAGGCCGGCGCACAGCGCCAGGTACTGCTGGGGGATGACGGGGGCATCGGTGATGATGCTGACATCGCAGCCCGCCTTGGCCAGTATGCCGGGGGTGGTCCAGGTTTTGTTGCGCAGCTCAAACTTGGTGGCATGGGTCAGGGAGGGGCCCACCGCCAGGGGCACGTTTTCCTGTGCCAGCTCGCCGGCAATCAGGTGGCCTTCGGTTACATGCTCCAGCGTCAGTTTAACGCCAAACTCCTTGGCGATGCGCAGGGCGGTGAAGATATCCTCCGCCGCGTGGGCGTGGGCTTTCAGCGGCATGTCCCCCTGCAAAACGGGGATCAGCGCTTCGTTTTTCATGTCGTAGGCGGGCAGCTTGCTGGCATCATCCCCCGCCGCTTCCTTTTTCTGCATGTATTCCTTGGCCTTAAACAGCGCTTCCCGCAGCTTGGCGGCGGTGGTCATGCGGGTGGACAGGCCCTTCTCCCGGTAGACCCGCTTGGGGTTTTCGCCAAAGGCACACTTCATGGCGGCGTCAGCCTTTATAACCATGTCCTCCACCCGTTTGCCTACGGTTTTCACCGCGATGAAGGTGCCGCCAATCACATTGGCGCTGCCGGGGCCGGTGCACACCGTGGTAACCCCCGCCCGGGCCGCCTGCAAAATATGGGGCTGCATGGGCTTGAAGCCGTCCAGCGCCCGCAGGTGGGGGGTGATGGCATCGTTCATCTCGTTGTAGTCGGTGCCTTCGTAGCCGATGCCGTAGCCGTCGATGCCCAGGTGGCTGTGGGCCTCCACAAAGCCGGGGAAGGCGTACAGCCCGGCGGCATCGTATACTTCGGCGCCCTTGGCGGCAATGTCCTGGCCGATGCGGGCAATCTTGCCATCCTCCACCAAAATGTCGGCCTCAAAGGGCTCCTCGTGGATGGCGTCAAATATGGTTGCGTTTTTAATCAGCAGCATAGGGTTCCCTTTCTGTGGGCAGGCAAGGCCTGCCATGTATTCAGGCTTGCGCCGTTTCTTCCTCAAAGCGTTTGATGTAGTCGCCGTTGATGCGGTTCCACAGGGCATCGTCCTTGCCCCCGGCGGCCTGGCCGTCTATCTTCAGCACCCTTTGCAACAGGAACAGGGACGCCCCCACCATGATTTCGTCGGCGTCCATCATTTCCTCAAGGGTAAAGGGCCTTTCCACCACGGGGATGCCTGCCTTCTGGCAGATTTGCAGCAAATGCTTGCGGGTAATGCTGGGCAGTATCCACTCATTCAGCGGCGGGGTGATGAGGGTGCCGTCCTTCAAAATGGACACATTGCTGTGGCTGCCCTCGGTAATCACCCCATCCCGGATGAAGATGCACTCCTCCGCCCCTGCTTCTTTGGAATTTTGGTTGGCCAATATGTTGGGGATCAGGTTGATGGTCTTGATGTTGCAAAAAGCAAAGCGCTTATCCGGCGCGGTAATGGCATAGAAAGGCGCCTGCCCCCTGGGGGTAAAGCCATGGGCAAACACCAGCAGGTTGGCCTTGCAGGGGGGCTTGGGGAAGGAGTGGCTGCGCATGGCGGTGCCCCGGGACACCTGCATATAGAGGTTCACATGCTTGATATCCCTGTCCAGCCTGTCCACCAGGCTTTGCAGCAGGGTGCGCAGGCTTTCCTTGTCAAAGTCCACATCAAAGCGCATCAGGCGGCAGTTGGTCAGGATGCGGTCCAGGTGGTCGTCGGGGGAAAACATCCTGCCGTTGTGCACGTAGATTACATCGTACACGCCATCGCCAAAGTAGACAGCGCGATCCATCAGGGGAATGGTCATCTCCGCCATGGGGGTGATGTGCCCATTGTAATATGCTATGTCTTTCATACCATGTCGCCGCCTGTGAAGCGGCCCCTCCTTGCCTGAACGGGTAAACCCGCCTTCTATCGCCGCAGGTTTGCCCGCGTATTGATTTACCATATTCTACCATATATGGCAGGAAGGGGTACAGGGGCTTGCCCTGTGAAAAAACGAAAGAGAGCGATGACAAGCAGGTTTGTCACCCCCTCAAACGTATCGCGCTTTGATCTCCCTCCACCCCCTCGCCCCCATCAAATGTAAACAATTCCATCAAAACGCAACCTTTGCCTTCGCCCCATTATCTATATGGTGTAGAATCGATTGTACAAACCATTGGAGGAATACCATGACCCAAGAGGAGTTTGCCCGGCGCATTGTGGATATGCAGGACACCCTGTACCGGGTGGCCACCACCATACTGCCCCGGCTGCACGACCGGGAGGACGCTGTGCAACAGGCCATCGAAAAGGCCTGGCGCAACCAGCGCGCCCTGCGGGAGGACAGCGCCATGAAAAGCTGGGTGGTGCGCATCCTGATTAACGAGTGCTATGCCCTGCTCAGGCGGAGCAAGCGGGAAATCCCCAGCGAAACGCTGCCCGAGCGGGAAGCCGCCCCCGATGCAAAGGTGGACGTATACCAGCTGTTCACTTCCCTGGACAAAAAACACCGCCTGCCCATGGTGCTCTACTATGTGGAAGGCTATACCATTGAGGAAATCTCCCGCATCCTGCTTCGTCCCCAGGGCACCATCAAATCCCAATTGCACCGGGGCCGCATGATGCTGCGCAACAACCTATCCTTAGAGGAGGCACGCATATGAAACAAGATCTGCAGCGCATGTACGGCGCTACCCCCGACAGCTTCAAGCAAAGCGTGGCCTCTGCCCTGAAACAAACGGAGGTACAACCCATGAAAAAATACGCGACCCGCACCCTGGTTCTGGCGGCGGCGCTTGTGCTGATGCTGATGGCGGCGGCCTATGCCGCCTTCTCCTCCCAGGTGGCGGAATTCTTTGGCCACCTCTACGGCCAGGACATGAAAACCTGGCTGGAACAGGGGGAAGTGGCCAGCACGCCCCAAAGCTACACCCTGGACAATGTTCTCTTTACCCTGGACGAAGTGGTGTACCGCGACAACGGCCTGTACGGCGTGGGCACCATACGCCCGAAGGAAGGCAGCAACGACGTGCTGCTGCCTGATGAATACACCCCCGACCTGCCCTTTGGCTACGACGTGTTCGGCGAAGGGGGGAACCCCCAGCAAGCGCCGGCAGGCACCCCCACCCTGGCGGAGAAAGCCCGGGAAAAGGGCGGCAAGCTGCTCTATGTTCGCACGTCGCCCGATACCGTGTCGGTGGATGGCGGCCCTGCCCTCAGCCCCAGCGTCATCGGCAGCAGCGCTGTGCCCCTTTCCGACGGCAGCATCCGCTATTCCTTTGAAATGACCGATGCCCTCTCCATCCCCAAGGGCAGCACCTACACCCTGTCCATGTGGGTGTCCGTATGGGAGATGGACGAACAGGGCAACCTGAAGGAAGAGGCCCGCAGCCAGCAGCACTGGCAGGCCGCCCTGCAACCTGTCCCCATGGAAACCACCGCTGCACAGCCGGTAGAGCCTGCTGTACAGCAGGCAGCCCAAGACCAGGCGGCCAAGGGTGGGTACGACATCATCACCCCGGAGGAATACCAGAAAACAGGCACCCTGCCCCTGTACGCCGCCACCGAGCGCGACTTTGGCAAGCAGATAGACCCTGCCTGGTTCAATGCATCTGGCATTGCCACACGGGACACCTACAAGGTGGTATTTAACGACGGCGCCATCCTGGACTGGGCCCCTGAAGCCCTGTTCTATGGCGAGTACGACGGCACCTTCAACACCCTGGCCGTGGACAATCCTGACGCCCCGCCCCAATATGCCCCCTGGGGGGCATTGTCCAAGGAAGCTGCCAGCCTGGCTTCCTCCCACCTGTATGATATGACACAGGAAGGGCTGCCCCTGATCACCCAGAACACCCAGCTGGAAAAGGTGTCGCTGAAACAAGCCCAGCAGCAGGTGGAAAGCCTGATGCAAAAGCTGGACATGCAGGGCTACCTGTGCGACGCAGCGCTGGATATGACGGCAGAGCGCATCCAGACCCTGGCGAAGGAAAGGCAGGATAAAATAGCCTCCGGCAAGCTGAAAACCAATATCCCCGCCCGGGATGTAAGCCAGCTAACCGCCGATGACGAGGGCTACTACCTAACCTACCACAAGCCCGGCGCAGCCCAGGGAAGCGACAGCAGTGCCACCCACAGCATATCTGCCTTTGTTGGCCCCCGGGGCATCGCCAGCCTGACGATGCGGGACATGTTCATCCAGGGGGACGTTCTGCGCACCCCGGACACCCTGGTATCCCCTGAGAGCGTGGTGGACAAACTGCCCGGCGACATCGCTGCCTCCCGCTTCCCTGGCAAGGTGCAGGCCATACAAAGCGTGCGCCTCACCTATGGCCCCATGCAGGACAAGGGGAACGTGGTGTTCACCCCCTTGTGGCTGGTGCTCTACCAGGATGAGGATGCGGCCCGCAACGGCTTCACCTGCTGGGCAGAGTACAACGCCGTGGACGGTTCCCTGATGAACGCCATCTTCAAATAAACAATCGTTCTGCCCTGCTTCTATCTGGGCAAGCAAAAGGCTGTGACGAGAAAAATCGTCACAGCCTTTTATTCCATGCATTTCTCCAGCGTATTATGGCTTAAAATCAGTAGTTTTCAAAAGCCCAGGCCGTCAGCTCCGACAGGGAGGGGTGGATGGTCATGGACTGCTGAATCAGCTGAATGGCGTTGGGGTAGGGAGTGTCGCTGTAGGCATTCATCAGGTATACATAGGGTTGCAGCAGGGCAGCGGCCTGATAGCCCGCGATGTGCACCCCCAGCAGCCTGGCATCCTCCCCCACGATTACCTTGATAAAGCCGCCGTCATGGCGCTTGGCGCTGTAGCCCATGGAAAAACCTGCGGCGATGCTGCCGTACTCGTTGCGCAGCACCTGGTAGGGGATGCCCTGCTCCTTTACCTGTTTCTCTGTCAGCCCCACGCTGCTCAGCTGGGGGGCAGTAAAGGCAGCCATGGGCACGGTGGCATAGTTTGCCTTCCGCTTTGGTTTATCAGTATACAGGTTGTCCGCCAGCAGCTGGGCTTCATAGTTGGCCTTGTGGCGGTAGAGCAGCTTGCCGGTAATATCCCCCAGGGCATAGATATGGGGCTGGCTGGTCTGCAAATATTCATTTACCTTTATGCCCCCCCATTTGTCCATCACAATGCCTGCCTTGTCTGCCTGGACCAGGTCGCTGTTGGGGCGGGAGCCGGAGGCAATCAGCACTTCCTCGGCCTCCACGGTGGTTTCCACCCCTGTTTCCATGCAGCGGCTGATGACGCGCTTCATGCCGCCTTTTCTTTCAATGCGCACCGCCTCATGATCCAGCAGCAGGTGGACGCCGTATTCCTTCAGCTGGTTTTCCACCAGGCGGGCAGACTCCTCCTCCTCGCCGCGCAGCAGCTGGGGGGCGCGGCCTATCATGGAAACCTCGGTGCCAAAGGCGGAAAAAATGTGGGCAAACTCCACCCCGATAACGCCGCCGCCAATTACCACCAGGCTTTTGTAGGGGGCCTTGGGGTAGCGGTCGCCGAAGAAGTTTTCGTAGGTCAGGCAGTCGGCCTCTTCAAGGCCTTCAATGGGGGGCAGCACGCTGCGGCCGCCGGCGGCCACCAGGAAGGTGTCCGCCGTGATGCGCTGGCTGCCGCCATCCTTTAACTGCACTTCCATGGTATGGGCATCCACAAAGGCGCCGGTGCCCTCCAGCACCAGCAGGTTCTCGGTGTCCAGGTACCCCTGGCGCAGCTCCTTGTTGACATCGATCTGCTGCCACACCCTGCGGGAAATCTTCTCCCAGTCGATGTGGGGCTTAGGGTATGTGACGCCAATCTTTTCCCCCCGCTGGGCTTCACGGATCAGGTCTGCCGGGTACACCAGCATCTTGGTGGGGATGCAGCCTTTGTTCAGGCACGTGCCGCCAAACTTGTCCCTTTCAATCAAGGCACATTTAAGCCCCTTGTTCAGCGCCGCCTCCAGCACAATCAGCCCCGCGCCGCTGCCCACAACGGCCAAATCTACATGCGTCATAGCTACTCCTTACGTTCAATCCCAAGGGGAATGTACCCCATTCCCCACCCTTCAATTATAGGGGCAAACCCAGCGCATGGCAAATGGAAACCCCGTCGCCGCCAATCCTTTTGAAGATTGACAAGCATTTGCACGGATGATACTATAAATTAACCAGAAAAAGACTGATGATATGCAAAGGAGGGAGTGCCTGTGGACAAAGCGCTGAGCGTGGTCATCCCCGCCTACAACGCAGAAGCTTTCATCGAAGGCACCCTCCAGTCGCTGCTCAAGCAAAACAGCAGCCAGATGGAAATCATCGTGGTGGATGACGGCTCCAGGGACGCTACGGGGGACATTGTCAGCCGCATTATGGATGAAGGCGGATATGACAACCTCCACCTTCACACCCAGGAAAACGGCGGCGTCAGCACCGCCCGAAACGCAGGGCTCCTTCTTGCAAAGGGCGCCTACGTTTTTTTTCTGGATGCCGACGACTATGTGGCCGACAGCTTTGTCCCGCCCCTGCTGAAGCTGATACAGGACACCCAGGCCGATGTAATCCACTGGCCCTACGACCTGGTGGATGAAAAGGGCAATGTTTTGCAGGGGTTTCCTTAT
>CAYFSQ010000080.1:0-7079 GCA_964345895.1 uncultured Oscillospiraceae bacterium | reverse complement strand
CCACAATGTATCCGATGTAACCCGTTGCGCACCGCCCCTCACCTCGGCACAATCTTCACCGCCATCCTCGGCGCCATGTCCTCATGCAGGGCGTACCGCAAAGCATCCAGCAGGTGATCGTTACCGGGGCGGGGCAGGGACAGGTTTTCCCCTGACGGGCTTTTCTGGAAGCACCAACCCTCCACCTCCTTCAAGAAGTGTTCGCAGCGCTCATCCACCACCAGGGTATGCTGCCTGAGCCACTGGATGCCGTGGGCTACGCTATCCCTCCCCTTTTTCGCGCCCCGGGCGGGGATGCCGTGGAGCCTTAGTTCCGCGATGGATTTTGGCTCGGCGCTGTCGCACAGCACAGGCCGCCCTGCCAGAAAAGGCTTCAGATGCCGGGCCAGCACATCGTTGGTGGCGCCGTGCAGCAGCATCTCATCCAGCACATAGATGGTCTTGCTCTGCCCGTCATAGGCCGCCTTTACAACAGCGCTGGGGTCCAGGGTAAAGCCAAAGTCCAGCCCATGGCGCAAGCGCTTTGGGCGCACCTGCATACGCGACAAATCCTCCCTGCGCCAGTTTTCCAGCACCTGGTTGCCCGTCTTGCCCCACTCGCCCTTGGTATACACGGCGTACTGGAAAGCGTCCCTTTCCTTTTCCAGCGCTAGCCTGTCATCCTCCGTTAAGAACCGGTTATCTTGATAGGTGGTGTGCAGGTACAGCACATCCCCTTCTATATGCAGGGGCTTCATAATAGCCTTGCCCTCAAAAAACTGCCGGTACAGCCAGTGCAGCCGGTTACAGGGGTTAAAGGTAATGGTGATGCGCTTTACAAACCGGCTTTCGCCCCGCAAACGCTTATCCAGCTGCCGGAAGGACTCCCAGGCGATTTCCGTGGCCTCCTCCATCCAGATATCCGTCAGCACCCCCTGGCTGGGGGTGACGGACTTGACCTTCTCCGCATCGTCCAGCCCGCTGAACAAGATCTGCGCGCCGGAATACAGGCACGTGATGCTGTCTGCCCTCAGCAAAAACAGATGCCCCAGCTCCATCCGCCGGATGGCCTTGACAATCTCGTTATAGCAGCTGTTCTTGATGCGGTCGGCCACCTGCCGCACCACCAATGTGTTGCGGCCAATCAAGGCGTCCACCGCCACCCGGCTGGCCACAAAGGCGCTTTTGCCGCTGCCCGCGCCGCCGTAGAGCAGCTGGTAGCGCTGCATCGCCCCGGCACAGGGGGCGTAGGCTAAGTTAAAATGTTTTGCCGGTACATGCAGTATGCCTGGCATGATGCTCCTTTCTGTGGAGGGGGAATAGGCCGCCTCTTTGTGGGGGGAAACCGCAGGGGTGTCGGGCTGTCCGACGCCATGTCTTGTTTGTTTGTTCCCCTTGACAGGGGCAGTTTCTCATATTCCGGTAGACCCTGTCTGACTTCTCCCGTTTCCGGAAAAACACTCCACAGAACGGCTGTTTGTGTGGATAACCTGTGTACAATGTGGACAACTCCATTCAGATTGGGTAAATCAACAGGTTATTCCCGATGTGCCTGTGGATAACTTTGCCGCTCCTGGGCTGGGGGTAGCCGCTGCCCCAGGTTGCTGTCCGGGGCGGTGTTCTTGTTTGTGAACGCGCCCCCTTGGAAATACCTTGCTGCCTTGAACAAGCCCCCCGGCGCTGATATAATACCTGCATACAGGAAAGAAAGAGGGGGCGAGGGCATGGGTGTTTCACGTGAAACAATTGTTCCGCAGCTGAAAAAAGCGGGTCTGTCCGACATGGAAAGGCTGGGCCAAATGATGACGGCGTACCGCCAGGAAAGCGGCGCCCTGGTGGCCCCCGACAGCGCAGGCCCGGCAGCCTGGCTGAACCGGGACGACCGCTGGCCCTACCTGATCCTCTCGGGCAAAGACCTGGCAGGCTTTGTGCTGGTGCAGCAACATTCCTATCTCAAGGGGGAGGATGCCTTCTCCGTGGCGGATTTTTACCTGCTGCCCTTTTTCCGGGGCGGCGGCCGGGCCCAGAGGGTCATCCGGGAATTATTCGAGGTGTTCCGCGGCCCCTGGCAGGTAAAGTGGCATCCGGGCAACGCCGCCGGGGCGGCCTTCTGGCAAAAAGCCGTGTCCCAATTTGTGGGCAGCCGCTGGGAGCTGCATCCCGGCATTGAAGGCATGGTGTATCCCGACGGCGTCCAGGCCGACCTGCTGCGCTTTGATACATCGGCCTATCCCTCTCCCATACCGGGCTTTATGGAGAATATCACCCTGCGCCATGAAGAGCCAGCGGATTACCAAACCACCAACACCCTGACCCGCCGCGCCTTCTGGAACAAGTATGCCCCCGGCTGCAACGAGCACTACCTGCTGCACCTATTGCGGGGCGATGCTTCCTACCTGCCTTCTTTAAGTCTGGTGGCAGAGAAGGAAGGCCGGGTTATCGGCGGCATCTGGTATGCCCTGGGCCAGGTGAGGGGCGAGAAAACCGCTGACATCCCCCTGTTCGGCCCTGTAACGGTGGAGCCGGGGCTGCAAGGCCAGGGGGTGGGCAGCCTGCTGATAGAGCAAAGCCTGTCCCTGGCGGCCAAGGCAGGGTACCCCGGTGTTATCATATTCGGCGATCCCGGCTACTATGCCCGTTTCGGCTTTGTGCCCTGCGGCCAACATGGCATCACCACGGCGGAGGGGGGCAATTTTGATGCCTTCATGGTCAAGGAGCTGCGGCCTGGGGCGATGAGGGGCATTACCGGGGCCTTCCATCCGCCCAGCGTGTGCGATGTGGCCCCTGGGGAGGCGGCGGCCTTTGATGCCCGTTACCCCTACCGGGAAAAACTGAAGCTGCCCGGCCAGCTCCATGGCTGAGGTGGGATAATGAAGCTGCAAAAAAGCAAGGTGCTTACCTACATCAAGCTGGCCCACACCCTGTGGTGGCTCTTTTTCGCTGGGTTGATTTTATACATCCTGTGTGCTGGAGTGGCGGGTAGGGTAGGTAGCCTGGCGCTGGGGGCCATGGTGCTGGCAGGCGCCCAGGGGGCGGTGCTGCACTTTAACGGCTGGCGATACCCCCTGCACGGTGTGGCGAAAAACATGGCGGATAGTCCGGAGAAGGGCTTTGACATCTTTTTGCCCCGTTTTCTGAAGCGGAATGATCGTTTGATCCTGACCGGCCTGTATTTGCTGGGGCTGTTGGTGGTGATTTATCGGTGGCTGCAGTAGGGGCGGAATGTTTCACGTGAAACAATCCTGTTATCGGCTTATATGTGGAGGCGTACCTCTTCCTGCTGTTGCTTAATAAACCGCAAAATGCGCTTCGCTGTTTTGCTTACGTTTTTCCCTGGGCGTTGTGGGGTTTCACCCCACGCCCCACCAAAGGGATTTCATCCCTTTGGAATCCCATCCTTTAGAATTCCGTTCCGTTGCAATCCCCCCCTAATCCGACAACAAAGGAGTTTGTATGACCCAGTGGACACCGGCACAGAAGGCTGCCATCACCGCCGATAACCGGGATATCCTGGTCAGCGCGGCGGCAGGTTCGGGCAAAACCACCGTGATGATCGAGCGCGTCATGGCGCTGTTACGCCAGAATGCCACCCTGGAGCGCATGCTGATCGTCACCTTCACCCGGGCTGCCGCCGGGGAAATGCGCGAGCGCTTAACCACCGCCCTGGAAAAAGAGATGGAGGGCAACCCCCACCTACGGCGGGAGTATGAGCGTCTGGGCCAGGCCCAGATCAGCACGCTGCACACCTTTTGCGCCGCAGTGCTGCGGCGGCATTTTCAAGAAGCGGGCACCGACCCCCTCTCCCGCATTGGGGACGACAGCCTGGTCCGCGCCCTCTGGGAAAGAGCCCTGGACGAAGCCCTGGACGAATACTACGTCGCCCCGGACCCCGACGCCCAGGCGCTGATCGACCAGTTCCCCGAGGAAAGCATCATCGCCATGGCCCGGGCGCTGCACAATTTTTTAATGTCCCAAGCCGACCCCTGGGGCTGGCTGGATGCCATGCTGCTCACCCCCAATGCTGAGGGCTTGCGCAAGCATCCCATGTACCTGGTGATGAAGGATGCCGCCATGCTGCAGCTGGAAGGCGCTTTACAATACGCCGGCGCCTGCGAGGCACTGGCCCTTGCACCCGACGGCCCTGGGCGGTACCTGGACAACAACGCCCAGGACAAGGTGGCCATCCTTGAATTGATGCAGGCCCTTGAAACAGGGGATTTCCTGCCCGGCGCCCATGCCTTTACCCCCACCCCCCTTAGCCGCAAAAAAGCGCCCCTGGAAGAGAACCCCGACAAAAAGAACGAGTTTCAAGACCTGCGCAAGCGCATCAAGGGCTGCATCAACGATGTGGCCAAGATGATCCCCGCCAACGAAGACATGCTCAGCGACTGGGCCAAGGGCATGGAGAGAACCCTGCCCGCCCAGCGGGGCCTGGCGGCCCTGGTGAAGGACATGCACCAGCGCTATCAGCACCTGAAGGCAGAGCGCGCCCTATGGGATTACAACGACCTGGAGCACCAGACCCTGCGCGCCCTGAAGAACGACGATGTGGCGCGGGATGTTGCCGGTCAGTTTGATTACCTCTTTGTGGACGAGTACCAGGATATTTCCCGCACCCAGGAGGCCATCATCCTCAGCGTCCACCGGGACAACGATTTATTCATGGTGGGGGATGTGAAGCAGAGCATCTACCGCTTCCGTCTGGCCGACCCTACGCTGTTTTTAAGCAAGTACCTGCGCTTTACCCAGGAGGAAAAGGCCCGGGAGCGCATCATCCTATTAAGCGAAAACTTCCGTTCCCGCCCCAATATTTTACAAGCCGTCAACGAGGTGTTTGACAACACCATGCGCAGCCGCGTTACCGAGATCGAGTACGACGAAAAGGCCCAGCTGAACCCCGGCCGCACGGGGGACTATGGCCCCGCCGTGGAAGTACACCTGATTGACAAAGCAGGGGAGATTACCGAGGAAGCCCCCGAAACGGAGGAAGAGCCCACCGAAGACAACCTGCCCCCCGAGGGGGAGGAGTTGACCCGCCCCGCCCAGTATGAGGCCGCCCTCATCGCCCGGCGCATCCATGCCCTGGCGGGCACCACCTACGGCGAAGGCACCCTGCAATATCGCGACATGGTCATCCTGCTGCGCTCCGCCGCCGGCCATGCCGACATCATGGCCACCGTGCTGAAGGATGCCGGCATCCCTGTCTACAACGATGCCGACCAGCAGTACTACGACATGCCGGAAATTAACGATATCCTCAACATTCTCAAGGTGCTGGACAACCCCCGGGATGATGTGGGCCTCATGTCTGCCCTGTCCTGCCCCTGCTTTTTCTTCGGGCCCCTGGGCCTTGGGTACATCCGCCGCCTGGGCGAGGATAAGCGCATCCCCTTCCACCAGGCCTTTGACCTACTACAGGACGACCCCCTGGTGCAGCCCGCCCATGAAACCCTGCACCGCTGGCGTTTTCTGGCGCGGCACATGCCCTTTGACCTGTTCATGCGCCACCTGGTGGAGGACACCGGCCTCTATGCCCGCGCCGGGGCGATGATTGGCGGCGAGCAGCGGCGCGCCAACCTGCGCCTGCTGTGCGAAAAGGCCAAGGGCAGCCCCGCCCCCTGGACACTGGACACCTTCCTCAGCCATGTGGACTCGGCCCGCAGCGTGTCCCGGGACAGCGCCATGGTGCTGGGGGAAAACGACAATGCCGTGCGCATCATGACCATCCACAAGTCCAAGGGGCTGGAGTTTCCCGTGGTGTTCCTGGCGGGCCTGGGCAAGGCCTTCCGCTTTGACACCAAGGGGGAGCAGATTATCCTGGACAACGAGGCGGGCTTTGCCCTGCCCTATGTGGACACCCACAAGCGGGTGCTCAGCCGCACCTACGCCCAGCGGGCGCTGAAAGAAAAGCTGAAAAAAGAAACCCGCAGCGAGGAGGCGCGCCTTCTCTACGTGGCCATGACCCGCGCCAAGGAGAGGCTGATCCTCCTTGCCACCCCCCGCAGCATGAAGGCCTCCCGCACCTTCTGGCAGACCCCCACCGGCGATTTTGCCGCCGGCACCGCAAGCAGCATGATGGACTGGGTGGGCAACAGCCTGTGGGAAGGGCTGAAAACCGGCACCGATACCGCCTTTACCGGCCCCCGGGGCGCTCTGTGGCAGCTGTACTGGCACGTTGCCGACAGCCTGTCCGCCCCCTACGGCCAGGGTGCGGGCGATTTCCATGCCCCCGGCCATACCCCCCCAGAGGAGCAGGTGCTCACCATGATGCAGCCCCATGTTTCCCGCGGCGCGGTGCTGAAAACCTCCGTCACCGCCCTGCTGAAGCAGCAAGCCCGCCAGGATGCTGAAGAGGAAACCCCCGAGGTAAAGCGCCGGCAACTCACCCGGGAGCTGCCCCCCATGCCCCGGCCCCAGCTGGGCGACAAGCAAAAGCTATCTGCCGCTGACCGAGGCACCATTGCCCACAAAACCCTCAGCGCTCTGCCCCTTGCGCCCCTTCAAGGCTTGACAGGGGATGCCCTGCGCCAGCGCATCGCTGCCCAGGCGGACAGCCTGTACCAGCGGGGCCTGCTGATAAAGCTGGAGCGGGACAGCCTGGACATAGATTTGCTGGCGCGCTTCCTTGAAAGCCCCCTGGGCCAGAGAATGCTGGCCTCCCCCCGCATCGTCCGGGAATGGGCCTTTACCCTGAAAGCCGAGGACGGCGTGCTGCTGCAAGGCGTGCTGGACTGCTGCTTCCTGGAGGACAACGCCTGGGTGCTGCTGGACTACAAGACCGACTGGGACACCGCCCTCATCCTGCCCCGCTACCGCGACCAGATGCGCTGGTACATGCGCGCCCTGCGCACCCTGACGGACAAACCCGTCAAGGAAGCCTGGCTCTACGCCCTCAAAACCCAGCAAGCCTTTATCGTTACTGAGGAGGAAGAGATTAAGCTGGTTGAGGGGTAAGGCAGGGGACAAGGTTGTGGTTTGTGAGGTATTTCTCTGGACTTTTGCAGGACTTTTCGGGGCTTTTCTTGAGGAGGAATAACTTGAAAGATGCCTCCTCCCCGAACCCCATCTCTTAGAACGTTAACAATGTTTCACGTGAAACA
>CAYFSQ010000079.1:0-7083 GCA_964345895.1 uncultured Oscillospiraceae bacterium | reverse complement strand
ATTTCCTTGTCTATTTTTGCTGCAACCTCTTCGCTGTACTCCCGGGACTGTCCAAACTCCATCCCTACAAATACTTCCTGGTCGCTGCCCAGGTATACTGTCCCCAGTTCTTTGCTCATGCCCAACTTAGTGATCATCTGACGAATAATTTCTGTGGCACGCTGCAGGTCGGATTGAGCGCCGGTATATACATCATTCTCAATGATGTTAATGGCTGCATGGCCTCCTAACATCATCGAAATCAACTGCAGAAGCTTGGAGCGGCTCTGCATGTCGAATTCCTTTTCCGGCAAGGAAAGGGTAAAGCCGCCTGCCTGTCCGCGAGGAACAATGGTAACGGTATGCACCTCATCACATAGCGGCAGATAATGGCCAACGATGGCATGGCCTGCTTCGTGGTATGCGATAATGCGCTTGTCCTCTTCCAGCACTTTATGGCTCTTCTTTTCCGGCCCCATCTGTACGCGCTCCACCGCTTCAATCAGGTGCGCTTGCTGGATGGTCTTCTTTTTCTTGCGCGCTGCCAGAATCGCGCCTTCGTTCATGATGTTTTCAAGATCAGCGCCGGTAGAGAAGGGCGTACGCTTGGCAATGTTTTCCAGATCAACATCGTCTGCAAGCGGTTTTCCCTTGGAGTGAACTTTCAGGATGGCGATACGGCCGTTAATATCTGGATAATGCACAGTCACCTGGCGGTCGAAACGACCAGGCCGCAGGATGGCAGGGTCCAGAATGTCGCGGCGGTTCGTGGCTGCCATGACGATGACACCTTCATTGGTGGTAAACCCATCCATCTCGACCAACAGCTGGTTGAGCGTTTGTTCCCGCTCATCATGGCCGCCGCCCAAGCCAGCGCCTCTGTGCCGTCCAACGGCATCAATTTCATCAATAAATACGATACTAGGGGCGTTGCGTTTTGCCTGATCAAACAAATCTCGCACACGGCTGGCGCCGACGCCAACGAACATTTCCACAAAGTCAGATCCGCTGATGGAATAGAAGGGAACCTTTGCTTCCCCCGCCACCGCCTTGGCAAGCAGGGTTTTACCGGTGCCCGGAGGGCCCACCAACAGCACCCCTTTGGGTATGCGTGCGCCAAGTTCCAGGTAGGTTTTAGGGTTTTTCAGGAAATCTACAATCTCCTGCAGCTCTTCTTTTTCCTCATCTGCACCAGCCACATCGGCGAAAGTGATTTTATTCTTTGTGGGATCCGCCAGATTCGCCTGGCTTTTGCCAAAGTTAAGCACCTTTCCGCTGCCACCGCTCTGCTGACGCATGATGACATACCAAAACAACATCACCATGGCAACCGGCAGGATGAAGGGAAGCAATTCCAGATACCAGGGGGTTTTAATAGGCGGCAGATACTCAATCTTGAAATCAAGATTTTCCACACTGATGCTGTCCAGGGGCACTTCCTGTTTGTTGGCCTGCATGGTACGCACCGTGTCGATAAAATCAACACCGATGGTCGTTTCAAAGTCATAACGCGTTGGATAGTCGCTCAGCGCAATGATGCTTGGTTTTTTTCTGCCAATTAATGCGTTTCCGCGTATGGATACGCGGTCTACGCCATCGCTTTTAATCAGCTCCAGTAATTCAGGATAAGTAATGCGGTTGGTCGGCAGTGTAACGCTGTCGGAGATAATCATAGCTAACAGGATGAATGCCGCAATCATGATGAAGTAGCCTAACGCACCGCGGCGATTATTACGCAAATTCAGAATCCCCCTTGCAAGAAATTGTAATAGAGTATACCACGTTCAACTTAAATAAAGCAATTTTCCTTATAATTCGTGGTCATATACCTTGGGTTTAAGCACACCAATTTCAGGAAAGTTTCGATACATCTCATTATAGTCAAGGCCGTAGCCCACAACAAACTCATTGGGAATGACAAAGCCGAAGTAATCCACCTGTAGTTCTGTCTGGCGTCTTTCAGGTTTATCCAGCAAAGTCGCAACACGGATGGAGCTTGCCCCACGCTGATTCAGTGTTTTCTTTATATAGGTCAGTGTAAGACCGCTGTCCACGATATCCTCGACAACAATCACATCCTTGCCCTGGATATCATGGTCAAGATCCTTCAGGATGCGCACAACACCAGAAGTTTTTGTGCTTTTACCGTAACTTGATATTGCCATAAAATCAATGGCAAGAGGAAGCTCTATATGGCGGACGAGGTCCGCAAAAAAGATGGATGCCCCTTTTAAAATACAAACGAAAACAGGCTGTTTTCCCTGATAATCCCGGCTGATTCGTTTGCCAATCTTTTCTACTGCCTGTTGGATTTCTTCCCTGGTAATAAGAATGTGGTCGATGTCTTCCAATATGCTTTGTTGATTGTCCATTGCTATTTCTCCCCATTTCTATAATCTGGCAACATCCCATTGTATTGCGCAAACACTGCATTTATAGTTTTATTGCTTATTGCAGCGGCCTGCGATGGTCCGTGGCCTATAACCCAAAGAACTTGATTCCCCTTGGCCAACACCGGCCAGATGTCACGAAAAGGCTGGTCTATTTTCCGGTTCACCATGTATTGTTTCAGACTCTGTTTTCCTTGTTGCCCCATTGGCTGAATGAAGTCACCCCTTTGCCTGACCCGCAACACAGCCCCTTGTATCATATCAGCATCAAAAGCCTGGGTAAAGAGGCCATCACCAAGTAAATAGGCAGGCGATGAAAATGAAATGCTTCCTAATGGCCAGGCAATGGGCCGGGGTGGCAGGAAGTGCACCTTTGTATGGGTGGTGTATGCCCAGTGTTCCATCGGAAGATTGGTTTTAACAATAACGCTACTGTTGATGTCCTTCAACAATTTTTCCACCTGCATAAAGGCCAGGGACAATTTAAAGTACCCGGCTAACTTGCGTACTATTTTTCGTTGCAGCGCAATGTCTTCCTTTAATAGCGTGGCTTTATCACACCAACATACATCACCTTGCATCAAGGCGTTGGTTTTTAGCCACGCTGCTGTCCAATTATCCAGCATATCCTCCTGCGCTGATAGGATGGCGGCTGTCTGCGCCATCCTGCTGGTGACGTCAGGATACAATGAATGCATTTGCGGTAAAACTGTATTTCTGATGGCATTGCGGATAAAAATATTGCTTTGGTTGGTTTTATCCTCACGCCAAGGCACTTGTTGCTCGTTGAGCACAGCTATCAGGTCTTCCTTAGATACCTGAAGCAACGGTCGCCAGATACCCCGGTTGAACTCCTTCATACCGGCAAGACCTCTGCCCCCTGCGCCATACATCAGGTGCATAAGCACCGTTTCCGCCTGATCTTCTTGATGGTGGCCTGTGGCAATCATCTCCGCCCCTGTATCCTTTGCCATATCCCAAAGAGCTGCGTATCTCGCTTTCCGGGCAGTTTCCTCTATGTTGGAGGTAATCTGTAAGGATAAAGCCCTCGCATGAAACGGAATATGCCATGTTTCGCACAGTGATTGTACGAAAAGCGCTTCCTCTGATGACTCATCCCGCAGACCATGGTTGACATGACAGCATATAAGCTGTATCGGATATAAATCAGTAAGTGTTTTCAGTAAAAAAAGCAAGGCGACTGAGTCTGCGCCACCAGAAACAGCCACCGCAACGGTTTTAGGCATTCCCACCCGCACATAGGATTCCTGTAGTGCGGTTAAAACTTGCTTCAATACATCCATAATTCAATTTTACTTGATATAGCTATGATGTTCAAGATGTTCAAACATCTTTTACTTTTATTATCGTCTATAAACCACAATCCGCTTACAGAATCTTTTTTAAGAAATCGATGGTACGGGGTTCTTTGGGGTGGCTGAATATTTCCTGGGGAGATCCTTCTTCGATGATGCGGCCTTCGTCCATGAAGAGCACCCTATCCCCTACCTCACGCGCAAAACCCATTTCGTGGGTGACTACCACCATGGTCATGCCACCATGGGCCAGACTCCGCATGACGTCCAGCACCTCACCTACCATTTCTGGATCCAGTGCACTGGTAGGTTCATCAAACAGCATAACGTCAGGCTCCATCATCAAGGCGCGTACAATGGCGATGCGCTGCTGCTGACCGCCTGATAGAGTTTTGGGGTAGGCATCCGCCTTCTCAGAGAGCCCTACACGCTTCAGCAGCCCCACAGCCTTGTCATCGGCCTCGTCCTTTTTAAGGATGTTTAACTTTGTGGGTGAGAGCACCATGTTCTGCAATACAGTCATGTGCGGAAACAGGTTGAACTGCTGGAACACCATTCCCATTTTTCGGCGCACCAAATTTATATCCGTTTTCCGATCTGTAATATCTACATTCTCAAAGAGAATCTGGCCCCCTGTTGGTTGCTCCAACAAGTTGAGGCACCTGAGAAAGGTGCTTTTTCCAGAACCTGAAGGTCCGATAATTACAACTTTTTCACCGGCTAAGATAGTTTGATCAATACCCTGAAGTACCTGCAGATCACCAAAGTCTTTTTTCAGCCCGATTGTTTGAATCAATGGCTGTGTATTATTTGTTTGCACCTGCACGCAGCCTCCTCTCAAGCCGGGTAAAAAATGCGGTTAACACAGTAACAATCATCAGGTAGATCACTGCGACAATCAGCAAAGGGAAGAAAGCAGAGTAAGTGCGGCTCCGGATAAAGTCGCCGGCTTTCGTTAAGTCCATCAGGCCGATAAAGCCCACAATGGATGTTTCTTTTAATAGCATAATGAACTCGTTAAATAACGAGGGGATGGCAATGCGTATACTCTGGGGAAGAATAATGTGACGCATTGTTAAGCCACGGCTAAGTCCAAGGGAACGCCCTGCCTCTTCCTGTCCCTTGTCCACCGCCAGGATGCCGCCTCGGATCATTTCTGAAACGTAGGCGCCGCTGTTCAGACCAAAGCTAAGGATGGAAATGGTGGTTTTACTCAGGCTTGTTGAGGATAGAATAACGTAGTACATCATCATCAACTGTACAACCATGGGGGTACCGCGCACCACGTTGACATATGCCCCGGATATGGAGCGGAGAATGTACCACTTTTTCCCCAGCTTGACATGGGACAAACGCATAAGTGCCAGAATTGTGCCCAAGAAAACGCCGATAATCGCAGCACCAGTAGCGATGATCAGCGTTGTTTTCAGTCCATCCAATATCAGCAGATACCGGTCACCTACCAGAAGATTATTGGTGAAGTCCCTGATTAATCCGTCAAAGAATGCAGACAATACGTTCCCTTTCATTGCCAAAAGCCTGCCGGCCCAGAAGCCGGCAGGCTTTTGGTGTTTATTTTACTTCCGTCTCGATAACGCCAAAGTAATTAGCGTATATCTCAGCATAAGCGCCAGAATCAATCAAATCTTTCAGGGCTGCGTTTACGCTTTCCAACAACTGCGTATCTTCTTTGCGCATAGCAATGCCGTATTGTTCTTCAGAGATATTCTCTTCAAGCACCACAACGCCGCCTACATTTGCCGCTAAATACTCGGAGGGAGCTGCATCAACCAGCACAGCATCCAACCGGCCATTCTTCAGATCCAGCACAGCATCCAGCGCTTTGTTATAACGCTCTACCTTGGCGGGCATATTATCGGTTGCATACATATCCCCTGTTGTACCTTCCTGGACACCAATCTTCATCTCGGCGGTAATATCCTGCGAAGCTGCAATAGCAGAACCTTCATTGACAATAAGTTTCTGCGTTGCTTCAAAGTAGGGATCAGAGAAGTTGACATTCTGCTTACGTTCCTCAGTTATGGTCATTCCAGCGATAGCCATATCAATCTGCCCGTTTTGCAAAGCAAGGATGAGGGATGCAAAGTCCATATTGGTGATTTCGATCTCCTGACCAACTTTCTCCATGATTGCTGTCATCAAGTCAGCATCGAACCCCTGGATGGTACCATCATCTCCAATATACTCAAAGGGAGGAAACTCCGCATGCGTACCCACCACAAGTTTATCGGCAGCGTAGGCAGAAAAGGTCATCATCAGCATCATAATAGATAAGAATAGGGCAAGTGTTTTTTTCATAAGTCATTCCTCCTTCGTTTGATAAGTTGGATTTTACTCGATAATTATTCCCTTGTCAAGTATATATATTCACATTTTTTAATTTGCCATTCCCCTGTTTCTTATGATACGATATATAAAGTTCCATGAGGAGGGAGTAAATATGAACATTATTAATCAAATCGAAAGAAAATTGAGTCGTTTTTCAATACAGCCTTTTTATAAGTACATTGTTTTCGCCATGGGCGGTGTCTATCTTTTAGATTTGTTCTTTCCGACTTTCGGCTTGATATTCCGTCTATCCTTGCTCAGGGATATTGTCCTACGCGGGGAGATCTGGCGCTTGCTGACTTTTCTAGTCATCCCTTATCTAGGAAACCCTATCTACACATTTTTATCGTTGTATTTTTATTACTTCATTGGCACCACCTTAGAAAACCGCTGGGGTGCACGCCGCTTTTTGCTATTCTATGCCTTAGGCGCTCTGGGTGCCATCATCGGCGCCTTTATTACAGGGTTCGGTTCCAATATCTATTTGAATCTATCCCTTTTCTTTGCCTTTGCTCTGGTGTTTCCTGATTATGAAATCCTTTTATTCTTTGTCCTGCCAATCAAGATGAAGTGGCTAGCGCTCCTGAACGCTTTGTTCTTCCTTTCCTCCTTTATTTATCAGTCTTGGAGCGATAAGGTCGCTATACTCTTCAGCCTTGCCAACTTGTTTTTATTTTTCGGAGGGGATATCTGGAATAAACTTCGTCAGTCTATCCACCAATGGAAAAGACGCAGGCAGTTCCAATCCCATTTTAAAAAATAAAACCGCCGAAGCGGTTTGAGAAAATGAGCGCGGTCTGTAAGCCGAGTTCTGTCGTGAATGGTCATCTATCTGGGCACACCGTCGCCGGCATGCTCGAGCGAAGGTTGAAAGCTAAGCGGGCAGCCTGCGCTTTCGATTATCTTGCACCAAGTGGGGTTTACATGACGGACAAGTTGCCATGTCCGCCGGTGCGCTCTTACCGCACCTTTCCACCCTTACCGATTGCTCGGCGGTATCTCTCTGTTGCACTCGCCTTGGAGTCGCCTCCACCAGCCGTTAGCTGGCA
>CAYFSQ010000078.1:0-7211 GCA_964345895.1 uncultured Oscillospiraceae bacterium | reverse complement strand
AAAAGCTTCAGGAGGTATATATGTCACAGCCAGTTCGCGTAACCGTGTGGAATGAGAACCTGCACGAAACCATGTTTGAAGAAATCCGCGCCATATATCCCGAGGGCATCCACGGCTGCATTGCCGCTTTTTTGAAGGATGCCGGGTTTGATGTGAAAACCGCCACCCTGGTGGAGGAACAGCACGGCCTGACGGATGAGGTGCTGGGCAGCACCGACGTGCTGATCTGGTGGGGACATATGGCCCACCACAAGGTGGAAGATGCCATTGTGGACAAGGTGCACCAGAAGGTGCAGGAGGGCATGGGGCTGATTGTGCTGCACTCCGGCCATGCCAGCAAGATTATGCGCAAGCTGTGCGGCACCTCTTCGGAGCTGCTCAGGTGGCGGGAGGCGGGGGAAAAGGAAATCCTCTGGGTGGTGGATCCCGCCCATCCCATTGCCGAAGGCCTGGGCGACAGGATTGAGCTGGAGCATGAGGAAATGTACGGCGAAACCTTCATCATCCCCAAGCCTGATGACATTGTGTTCATCAGCTGGTTTGAAGGGGGCGAGGTGTTCCGCTCGGGCGTTACCTATACCAGGGGCCGGGGCAAGGTGTTCTATTTCCGCCCGGGGCACGAGTCCTTCCCCACCTATTTCAACCAGGACGTGCAAAAGGTGATTATCAACGGCGTTAAGTGGGCAGCGCCCAAGCAGATGCCCAAGGTGACGCTGGGGGAAATCAAGAATCCCATCATGCCCCTGCGGGACCCCACCCACAATGTGCTGGCCGGCCTGCACGAGAAGATTGACTGATGCAGATTAAGTATTTGTTTGCCGATATTGACGGCACGCTGCTGAATGAACACCACGAGGTAACCCCCCGCACCCGCGCCGCCGTTGAGGGGCTGAAGAACAAGGGGGTGGAGGTGGTGCTGTGCTCTGCCCGTCCCCCGGCTGCCATGGTGGACATTGTACGGGAGGCCGGGGCCTCCCCTGTGATGATTTGCTGCGCCGGCGCCGTGGTGTGCAATGGTGAAGATATTTTAGAGTCGGTGCACCTGCCCACAACAGTGTTAAAGCGGGTGCGCAAAGCGCTGAGGAATAGCGAGGTCAGCTTAAACCTGTACCTGGATTTTGATTGGTATGTGGAGGAGCCTGATGAATGGAGCCTGCAGGAGGCGGCCATTGTAGGCTTCCTGCCCGAAAGGGCCAACCTGGATGAACTGCAGGAAGAGTGGACGCAGCAGGGCGTGTGCGCCAATAAACTGCTGTTGATTTCTACGGCGGAAAATATTCAGGCCATCCTGCCCGCTGTTGAGAAGGCGGTGGATGGGGAGGCCCAGGTGACATTGTCCAAGGATAACTACCTGGAGATATTGCCAAACGGCGTGGATAAGGGCAGCGCAGCCCGGGATTTCCGTATCCTGCGGGGCATCCGTAGGGAGGAAACCGCCGCCGCCGGGGATCAGGATGTGGATGTCAGCCTGCTGCAAGGCGCCGGCATCGCCATCGCCATGGAAAACGGCTCGGAGAAGGCCAAGGCCGCTGCCCACCATATCGCGCCCCCTAACACCGAGGATGGCCTGGCCCAGATGCTGGAAAAACTCTTCCTGACAGAAACCTAATCGACATCAATACAAAAAGTTGCGGTTTCCAAAGGGCATCATGCCCTTTGGTGGGGTGCGGGGCAAAGCCCCGCATTGTACCGTAAGCAAAAACAGCGAAGCGCCTTTTTGCGATGAACAGGGGTTCTAAGCAAGGGCGTTTTGCTTTTATCATGTAGGTGACAGGATTTGAACCTGCGACCTTTTGGTCCCGAACCAAACGCACTACCAATGGCCCTTCCGAACAGTCTATTGATAAGTATTATTAAAAGAAGCAACACCAAAAACCCCGGGGCAGCCTCACAGCCACCCCGGGGTTCCTTAACCAGGTCACCTCAATCACATGATGAAACTTAGCAACAATAACTCCACAAACCCAGTTGCCCAGGCGACGGTGGAGGTGATGGACCAGTTGCGGATCTGCTCCTTGGTCTCCCGGAAGCCCATCAGGTTGTTGACAACCCAGAAGTACGAGTCGTTGAAGTAGCTGAAGAACAGCGAGCCAATGCAGCAGGCAAAGGCACCCAGCAGGGGGTTGGCGCCGGCGGCGTTGACGATGGGGGCAGTGATGCCGGCGGCGGTTACCATGGCCACCGTGCCCGAGCCCTGGATAAAGCGGACCAGGGTGGCAATGATGAAGGGCAGGATGATGATGGGAATGCCAGTCTTGGCCATTTCAGCGGCGATGTAGTCGCCCGTCTTGGTTACCTTCAGGATGTTGCCCAGGGCGCCGCCTGCGCCGGTGACCAGAATGATGATACCGGCAGACTTGATGCCCTTGTCCATCAGGGCCAGGGCTTCCTGGCGGGTCAGGTCCTTGCCCAGGCCGAAGATGGCAATCAGCAGGCCGATGCCCACAGCAATGATGGGATTGCCCAGGAAGGCGACGTACTGCAGGATGCCGCTGCCATCCACCTTGGCGGCGGACAGCACGTTCTGCAGGAGGATCAGGGCGATGGGTACCAGGATGGGCATGAAGCTCATCAGGGTGGAGGGCAGGTTGTCCCGGGAAGCAGTGATGGTAACGGCTTCGCCGTCCAGGCGCTTTTCGGGGCGGATCCAGCCTTCGCCATCCTCAGCGGGCAGCTGGTAAATCTTCTTGCCCAGCCACTGGGTGTACAGGGTGGCGGTTACCGCCATGGGCAGGGAAATAACGATGCCCAGCAGGATGAACTTGCCAATGTCCACGCCAAAGGTGCCGGCAACGCCCAAGGGGCCGGGGGTGGGGGGCACCAGGGAGTGGGTGATGACCAAGCCAATGGCCAGGGGGCCGGCAATCTGTACGATGGAGCGCTTGGTCTTCTTGGAGATGGCCTTGGCAATGGGGCTGATGATAACAAAGCCAGAGTCGCAGAAGATCGGGATGGACACGATAAAGCCGGTGAGGGCCATGGCCCAGTGCTCGCGCTTCTTGCCGAATATCTTGATAAAGGTGAGGGCCATGCGCTCGGCGGCGCCGGTGGCGTCGAATATTTCGCCCATCATGACGCCAAAGCCGATGATGATGCCGATGGAGCCAAGGGTGGAGCCAAAGCCTCCTGTAATGGCGCTGGCCACGGCAGCGGGCTGTATGCCGTCAGGCTGGCCGATACCGCCCAGGATACCGATGACGGCGGCAGCAATAATCAGGCCCAGGAAGGCGTGGATCTTGGTTTTGAGAATCATATAAATCAGCATGGCGATGCCAATGAGCAGGGCGATCAGCAGCTGAACCTGGGGATCCATCCATGTGGCTGCCTGTGCGACAACCTCAGGAGCGGCGGTTGCTACGTTCATAAGAACCTCCTTATTCATATGGATAGGTCGGGGTCTGTCTTGTTATTCTGCTGTGAAGGCGGGGGCGTACTTGACGGCCAGGCGGATGGCTTCAATCATGCTGACGGCGGAGGCGATGCCCTTGCCGGCGATGTCAAAGGCGGTGCCATGGTCTACCGAGGTGCGCAGGATGGGCATGCCCGCGGTGATGGAGATGGTGCGCTCAAAGTCCAGGGTCTTGGTGGCGATGTGCCCCTGGTCGTGGTAAAGGCTCAGGACAGAGTTATATCGGCCCTGCAGGCACTGGGCAAAGACGGAGTCGGCGCCGATGGGGCCTACCACGTTGTAGCCCTGCTTTTGAAGTTCTTCCACCGCGGGGAACACATGGTTCACTTCCTCATCCCCAAAGAGCCCATGCTCGCCAGAGTGGGGGTTCAGGCCGGCGATGGCCATCTTGCCTTCGGCAACGCCCAGCTTTTTCAGGGCCTGGGTGCAGCGCTGCACATAGTCGATGAGGCGCTCCTTGGTCACCAGATCGCAGGCCTGGCGCAGCGATACGTGGCGGGATAGGAAGAACACCCGCATGCCATGCACCTCAAAGAGGGTAAGGGGGTCGTGGGTGTCGGTCAGGGCGGCGAATATCTCGGTGTGGCCGATAAAGTTGACGCCCCCTGCCTGGAAAGACTCCTTGTTGACGGGGGTGGTGGATACAGCGGCCACGGTGCCCTCGTTGGCCAGCTCAATGGCTTTGGCGATGTATTCGTAGGCGGCCTTGCCGCACATGCCGTTCACCTTGCCCAGGGTAAACTTGTCCATGTCCACATTGTCAAGGTCGATGAGGTTCAGCTTGTTTTCGCTGTAATCCCCGTCTTCGGGTTTGGCAATCACGTGGATTTCAAGCTGTGGGCTGCCGGGGTAGGTCTTGGCTTTTTCCAGCACCTTCTTGTCGCCGACGACTACCACGCGGGCAGTGGCCAGGATGTCCGGATCCGCCACAGCTTTTAATACAATTTCCGGGCCGATACCAGCAGGGTCTCCCAGGGGTACCGCAATAAATGGTCTTTGCATAAAATCCCTCCTTTAAATAAGCCGTTGTGGTCGCTAAATCCTGCTTTGCAGGTAGCGTACGCAGGTAACCATGGCCTTGTCGTCGCCCACCATCCCTCCTTTGGAGATGAATTTTAGCCCTGGAAACGCGCCGCCCAGCTGTTCGCCGTAACCGGCCAGGGGCACCACTTCGTCCAGAAGTTTGAGGCCCACAGTGCCAAAGCGGCGGTTGATGGCGGCGGTGATGTCGCCCCCGGTGGAATAAAGGCCCTTGAAGGCGGAGGATTGCTTCAATACAAGGTAGGTAATTTCCGCCAGGGCGGTGTTGATCAGTTCGGATATGCCTTCGGCGTCCATCTGCCTTTGCTGCATGTGGTAGGGGAAGTCCAGCCGCTTCTCTGGGTTGATGCCGTCGCCCACCACGCAGAAAACGTCGTAGTCGTCAGCGTTTTTAAGCACCTGCTCTGCCACCCTGGCGATTTCCTTTTCGCGGCTTTCTACGCTGGTAACCAGCTGCTCGCAGTTGATGTACTCGTTAAACAGGGGGATGTCTTCCAGCAGGCTTTGGTGCTGGGCCCGCGCCACGCCGTTGACAGAGCCAATGGTGCACAGCACCTTGTTGGCCTGGGGCTTCTTGGCTACGGGAATCATGTACTTGGCGGCAGTGGCGGTGAACACGCCCGGGTCTACGGGGAAAAACTTCACATGGCTCATCATCAGGGCCCGGGCAATGATGTCCATATCCTCCTGGGTAACGCTGTCGATGATCAGCGTGCGGATGCCCTGGGCTTTCAGCTCCAGCACCTTGCGGCAGACATGCTCCACCCCTTTGTCCACATCCTCAAGGTATAGGCTGGCAACAGGGTACTTGGACTGGTTTTCGTACAGCACCTGGGCACGGGAGGTGTTGATGGGGGCCTTGGGGTCCTTCGCTGCGTCGGTGTGCACCAGCGGCACGCCGCCCACCAGCAGGTAGCCCCCCACCAGGTGCCGCCCGGAGGAAGGGAAGCAGGGCACGCAGACGGCCATATATTCAGGGCCCAGCTTGTCAAGGAAGGCATCGGTCTCGCTGCCCAGGTTGCCCCGCAGGGTGGAGTCGATGCGCTTGGCGTAGAGAACAATGTTATCGGAAGCGAAATTATCCAGCACCCCCGCCACAGCCTCGTGGGCTTCCCTGGCAGAAATGCCCCGGGAGTCGGTGGGGATGACAAGACAGTCGCAGGGGGGCACCTCAAACCCTTTGGCAATGGTGCCTGAAAGCAGGGTATAGGTGTCGAAGTTGTTCTTCTTTAACAGCACGCCCGTCGCATTGGCGCCTGTTAAATCATCGGCAATAACCAAACATTTAGCCATGAATTGGGAACCCCCTTCCCGCATCGGTGTATAAAAACCACGTGCGATGTTTCCGATGCCTTCTATTCATTCTTTGATGCCGCCATCGTACCACATGGTTAAAAGAAATGTCAAGAAATTGTGTAATTATGCACACTTTCTGCGGCGGGCAGGGAAATGCCTGCTGCCGTATTGTCATGGAGGGGTGCATCCTGTAGAATATGGGGCATTGGATAGGGCGCAGCCCGGAAAGAGGACAAAATGAAAACAGACCGGCCATGGCCATGGGTGGAGATTACCCCCAAGGGGGAAAGGGCGCTGCGCGGCGGACATCCCTGGGTGTACGAGGGGGAAATCGTCAAAACAGAAAACTGCCAGGACGGCGAACTGTGCGATGTCTATTCAAACAAGCGCCGGTATCTGGGCACGGGCTTTTATAACAGCGCATCCCTCTTGCGGGTGCGGGTTATTTCCCGCAATGCCAACGATTTGTTTGATGAAGCCTTCTGGGCGCGGCGGGTGCGCTATGCCCTGGACTATCGGCAGAAAGTGATGGGGGAGGATTTTTCCTCCTGTCGGCTGATATTTGGCGAAGGGGACCAGTTTCCCGGCCTGACGGTGGACAAGTTTGAGGACATGCTGGTGGCCGAGGTGCAGAGCCTGGGCATGGATAACCTGCGGCCCCTCATCTTTCCTTTGTTGGTGGATACCCTTGGCAAGATGGGCCACCCCGTGCGGGGCCTGTACGAGCGCAGCGAGGGCGGGCTGCGTATAAAGGAAGGAATGGCGCAGCGCTCCGGCTTCTATATGATGGAAGGTCTGACGGATCAGGACCCTTCGGTGACCATCACGGAAAATGGCGTCAAATACCATGTGGATGTGGCGGCAGGCCAGAAAACAGGCTTCTTTCTGGATCAAAAATACAACCGCCGGGCGGTGGCAGCCCTGGCGAAGGGGTGCAAGGTGCTGGACTGCTTTACCCACACCGGTAGCTTTGCCTTAAACTGTGCGCTGCAAGGCGCCGCCAGCGTCCACTGTGTGGATGCCTCCCAGGAAGCCCTGGACATGGCGGAAAAAAACGCCCGGCTGAATCAGGTGGAAGGGCTGCTGACCTTTGAAAAGGCAGATGCCCTCAAATGGCTGCCCCAGCAGGTGGAAGCCAGGCAGAAGTACGACCTGGTTATCCTGGACCCGCCGGCCTTTGCCAAGCAGCGGCGGGATGCCGCCAATGCCCAAAGGGGCTACAGGGACATCAACATGCGGGGCATGCAGTTGGTCAACCGCGGCGGTTTCCTGGCCACCGCCACCTGTTCCCACCATATGCCCAGGGCGTTTTTCGAGCGGGCGCTGCTGGATGCAGCGCTGGAAGCCAATGTGCAATTAAAACTGGTGGAGGCAAGGAGACAAAGCCCCGACCATCCCGTGCTGCTGGGGGTGCCGGAAACGGAGTACCTGAAGTTCTACCTGTTCCAAGTGGTGTGAAGTTGCC
>CAYFSQ010000077.1:0-7336 GCA_964345895.1 uncultured Oscillospiraceae bacterium | reverse complement strand
GGGAAACCATGGCCCACCGCCCCGGCAACCTGCCCAGCGCCACCGGCGCCAAGCAAGCAGTGCCCCTTGGCAGCATCACCTGGCCGCCGGAGAAGTAAATAAAAATACGGGATTTAGGTTTCATGCGGGGAGGATGCTTTTGAAAAAGCATCCTCCCCGTGCCCCACCTGGAAAACTTTAATAGATTTCTGCTTATTCGGGATGCTCGTTTTTGCGGGTGTTCCGGGTAAAGGACTTTTGGTAAGGGGGGGGAAGCTCCGTCTTGGGGTGGTTTTCGGAAACGTTCCCGGAAACGTTCCCGGAAATGTTTCTCTAAAAAGATGGACTGGAATGGGCGATTTTCTCCGACAACTCCACGTTTTTTGTCGGATACTTAAAAATATGGAAAAATTTATACCATTTGACACAGATTGTAATAAGGGGGTATACTTTGAGTACGACAAGCGCTAAGGCGCACAAAATAACAAGGAGGATTCCTCATGCGTAAATTTGTTGCACTTCTATTGACCGCTGTGATGGCGCTGGCATTGTTTGCCGTCCCCGCCTCGGCAGCCGATGTCTCCATCACCCTGTTTAACAACAAGGTCGAAATATCCGAACACCTGCAGAACTTTGCCAAGCAGTATTCCGACAAGACCGACGGTGTCACCGTCAGCATCGAAAGCCTGGGCGGCGGCGCCGACTATTCGGGCAACCTGACGGCCAAGTTAACCGCCGACTCCATGCCTGACATCTTCGTTATCGAAGGCGATGGCGACTACAAGCTGTGGGCCGACTACCTGCTGGACCTGTCCGAAGAAAAGTGGAACGCCGACACCACCCTGGCCTACCATGACCCCGACGGCAAGGTTGTAGGCTTCCCCGTGGCCATCGAAGGCTTTGGCCTTGGCTACAACGTGGAACTGCTGAAGAAGGCGGAAATTGATCCCGCCACCCTGACCACCTTCTCTGCCCTGAAGGCTGCCTTTGAAAAGCTGGAAGGCATGAAGGCTGAACTGGGCCTTGACTCTGTCGTCTCCATGGGCGCCAGCGTTTCCGGCGGCACCTGGTGGGTGGCCGGCCATCACAACTTCTCCGTGTACCTGGGCGGCGGCCTTGATTTCGCCGACACCAGCGTTGCAGACAACTTCAACAAGGGTGAAGTAGACGAAGCGCGCCTTGCAGACTATGCCAAGTATGTGCAGCTGCTGTTCAACTTCTCCAACAAAACTGTCACCACCACCGGCACCTATGACGACCAGCTGGCCGCCTTTGCCAACCAGAAAGCCGTCTTCATCCACCAGGGCAACTGGATTGATCCCAGCCTTGCCAAGATGAATGTGGCGTTTGAGTATGACTACATCTCCCACCCCTTCAACGATGCCCAGGAGTTCAAGGGCCTGTTCCTCTTCGCCCCCAGCTTCTATGTCATCAACGCGAAGGCTTCCCCCGAAAAGATTCAGGCCGCCAAGGATTTCCTCAACGCCCTGGTCTACACTGAAGAAGGCGCTGACTACATGGTCAACAAGGCCGGCATGGTCGCCGCATTCTCCAACATCACCTTAGAGCCCGCCGGCGGCTTCTCCAAGGCGCTGGTCCGCGCCAACGCGGCAGGCGGCAACTACGGCGTGTATTTCGGCAAGCTGCGCGCAGGCACCGGCCAGGAAATCCTCGCCCCCATCTTTGACTTCTTTGCCCAGGATCCCAGCGATGCCGGCATGGAAGGCTTCATCAACGACATCAAGGGCGCTGCAGAAACCGTAGCACAGCGTCAATAACAAGCACCTTGGCAGGCGCCGCCCCGCGCGGCGCCTGCTTTTTCAATACTGTAAGCGAAGGAGGGGCTAACTGAATGAAACGCAGCAAAGTATGGGATGCTGTTTTCCTGGGGCCCAGCCTGATTGCCCTGACCATTGTGGTCATTCTCCCTTTTATTCAGGGCATCGGCTATTCCCTGACCGACTGGAACGGCGTAAAGTCGGTGATTACCTATGTCGGTTTTTCCAACTATCAGGATATGTTTAATTCGGTGGAGTTTCTCTACTCCTTCCTGATTACCTTGGTATACACCGTCGTGAACGTGGTGATGGTGAACGTAGTCGCCTTTTTGCTGGCGCTGCTGGTCACCAGCCGGGTGAAGGGGCGCAACATCTACCGCGCCGGGTTCTTTATCCCCAATCTCATCGGCGGCATCGTGCTAGGCTACACCTGGCAGTTCATGTTCAACGACTTTTTCACCGCCCTGGGCGGGCAATTAGGCGTGCAGTGGATGCAGCAATCCATCATCGCCAACAAGGACACCGTCATCCTGGGCATGTCCATCGTCAACACCTGGCAGTACGCCGGCTACATCATGCTGATTTTTGTGGCAGGCATTCAGTCTACCTCCCAGGAGGTCATGGAAGCAGCCACGGTGGATGGCGCCAGCTACTCACAGCGGGTCTTCAGGATATTAATCCCCATGATTGCCAACACCTTTACCATTTCCCTGTTCCTGACGATCACCAACTCCTTTAAGATGTTCGACTTGAACGTGGCCCTCACCAATGGCGGCCCTGCCATGCGCTTTATGGGCAAGATTGTCAAGTCCAGCCAGCTGCTGGCGCTGACGATCTACAACAAGTCCATCACCACCAAGGAACTGGCCAAGGGCCAGGCCATGAGCGTGGTGTTCTTCCTAGTGCTGGTTATTTTCTCCCTCCTGCAGGTGTATCTGAGCAAGAAAAAGGAGGTGGAGGCATAATGGCATCCAATGACGCAATGCATCTGGACGCAGTTGGCTCTCAGAAGGGCAATTCCCGGGGCAAACGCATCCTGCTGGAAGCAATCGCCATCCTGTTGTTACTCCTGGTGCTGACACCCTTTGTGGTGGTGCTGTTTAACGCAGGCAAAACCTACGACCAGATTACCCTGTCCCCCGTGACCCCGCCCAGCGATTGGAGCATGGTACTCACCAACATCAAGGCAGTGTTCAACGACCCCACCACCGATTTGCTGGGGGCATTCCTCGACTCGCTGACCATTACCGGCGTCAGCCTGGCCATCATCATCTTCTTCTCCTCCATGGCAGCTTGGGTGCTGGTGCGCAACAAATCCAAGTTTTCCAAATTTTCCTTCATGCTGTTTGTTGCCGCCATGGTGGTCCCCTTCCAGGTGGTTATGTATCCCTTGGTGTACTTCCTCAAGGGCATCGGCGACACCCTGGGGTTCCCTGTGCTGGGCACCTACCACGGCATCGTGTTTGCCTACCTGGGCTTTGGCTGTTCCCTGTCCATCTTCATCTTCCACGGCTTTATTAAGGGCGTGCCCCTGGCCCTGGAAGAAAGCGCCTTCATCGACGGCTGTTCCCAGCCAGGGGTGTTCTTCAAGATCATCTTCCCGTTGCTGACCCCCACGGTGATGACGGTGGCTATCCTGAACGGCATCTGGATTTGGAATGACTACCTGCTGCCCCTGCTGGTGCTGGGCGGCAACGGCCAGGTGCAAACCATTCCCCTGGCAGTCACCGCCTTTGCAGGCGCTTATGTAAAGCAATGGAACCTGATTATGACAACTTCCCTTCTTGCCATGGTGCCCATCGTGGTGCTTTTCCTCTTCGCCCAGCGGTACATCATCAAGGGCATGGTGGAAGGCGCCATCAAGTAAACCCTGCATCCTTTGCCCCTGCGAAAGCGGGGGCATTTTTTACAGGTCCTTGACCGGATTTGTGGGATTCATGTGGTACACTTAGATATCACATATGGTCTGAAGGAGTTTGTATGAGCACACTGGTACTGTATCACTCGAAGTATGGAACAACGAAAAAATATGCGGAAGCCCTGGCACGGGAGCTGTCCTGCCCTGCCATCAACCAGGAAACGGCGCGGGATCAGGATTTGACGCTGGCAGACACCCTGGTGTTTGGCAGCAGCATCCGGGCATCGGGGCTTGGTTTCAGCCGGTTTGTCAAAAACCACGCTGCCGCCCTGGAGGGCAAACATTTAATCTTTTTCTGCGTGGGCGCATCCCCCACTCCAAGCGAAGAGGATCTGGAGCAGGTGCGCGTCCGCAGCCTTGGCAAAACATATCCCGATGCGCCCCTGTTCTACTGCCGGGGGGAGTGGGACATGGACAGCATGACCACCATGGACCGTCTGTTGTGCAAGGCACTGCTGAAAACCCTGGAAAAGAAGGACACCAGCACCATGGCGCCCTGGGAAAAGGCGCTGAAGGAAGCCGGGCAAACAAAGACTTCCTGGTATGATGAGAAGTATATCGCGCCCATCCTGGCTGCGGCGCGGGGCGAAGGCAACAGGTAGCCTTTTTATCAAACAGGGAGCATATCCCTGTTTTTTTCACCTTTGATTGACAAGGAGCCAGGAAGTGCCTACACTGTTGCTGTATGATGAAGGCACAATCCCTCAACAATTCAGGAGGATGAATGGAACCAATTTTTGTATCAGGCCATCGTAACCCGGACACAGACTCCATCGTGGCCGCCATGGCTTATGCCGCGCTGCAAAACGCCCTGGGCAACCGGGAGTATATGGCGGTGCGGCTGGGCCCGGTGAACGATGAGACCCAGGGCGTGCTGGACCGCTTCGGGTTTGAAGCGCCCACCTATATCGCCAATGTGCGCACCCAGGTGCGAGATCTGGAGTATGATACCCCGCCGGTGCTCAGCGCGGAGCTGACCATCAACGCCGCGTGGAGCGTGTTTGAAAAGGACACGGCCCTGTCCAGCCTGCCGGTGGCTGATGAGAACGGCATGCTGGAAGGCGTGATTACCAGGGGCGACATTGCCTCCTACGACATGGACACCTTGCGCCAGCAGCGCATTGATGATGTACCCATTTTTAACGTGCTGGCGGCGCTGGAAGGCAATGTGGTGAATAACCCCAGCCACCCCATGGACACGCTGAGCGGCAACATCGTCATATCCCTGCCCCGCACCCATGCGGAGCACTTTGGCATCACCCCCGGCTGCATCGCCTTTATCGGCAGCCAGCCTGATGCCTTCAGGGAAGCGCTGGACATGCAGGCGGCCTGCATTGTGCTTTGCCAGGCGGAGTACACCCAGGAGCATCGGGATCTGCATCCCGATACCCTGATTATCTATACGCCGCTGGATGCCTACCGGGCAGCGCGGATGCTGCACCTGTCGCTGTCCATCAGCAGGATACTAAGCCATGGCAAGCTGGTTACCTTCCAGCTGGACGACTACCTGGACGATGTGCGCAACCGGGTGTTGGAAAACCGCTTCCACTCCTACCCCATACTGGATCATCACGGCCATGTGGTGGGCAGCCTGTCGCGGTATCATTTGTTAAACCCCCGGCGCAAAAAGGTGGTGCTGGTGGACCATAACGAAATGAGCCAGTCAATACCAGGGCTGGACCAGGCAGAGATTATTGCGGTGATTGACCACCACCGCCTGGCGGATGTGCAAACCATTAACCCGGTGTACATGCGCAATGAACCGGTGGGCTCAACGAACACCATCATTGGCACCATGTTCCAGGAAAAGGGTCTGGTACCGCCAAAGAGCATGGCAGCGCTGATGGCGACAGCCATTGTGTCGGACACGGTCAGCTTTAAATCCCCCACGTGCACCAGCAAGGATGTGGCCATGGCAGAGCGCCTGGCGCGCATCGGCGGCGTGGATTTGGAAGAGATTGGGCGGTCGATTTTCATGGCAGCCTCGTCGGATGATAAAACGGCAAAGGAACTGCTGTTCACCGACTATAAGGATTTCCATATTGCGGGCTATAATATCGGCATCGGCCAGGTAACGACCATGGACTCGGGCAGGATGCTGAAGCGTAAGGAAGAGCTGCTGGTCTTGATGCAGACATCGGCTAAGGATAAGGAACTGGACATGATGCTGCTGATGATTACCGACGTGCTGAAGGAAGGCACGGCCCTGCTGTATGTGGGGGATGGGGATATCATCCGCCAGGCCTTTAATGTGGAGGCGGAGAACGGCGAAACCTTCCTGCCCCATGTGGTCAGCCGGAAAAAGCAGATTGTGCCGGCATTATCCTTACTCTGGGGTTAAAGCTGTGGGTTCCAAGGGGAATCATTCCCCTTGGTGGGGTGTGGGGTGAAACCCCACATATAAACCGCAAGCAAAACAGCGCAGCGCATTTTGCGGCTAAAGTTTCCTGACAGAAAGACGCATCGCTAAATAACGCATTAACAAAGCCCGCCTGGGGTACTGTGCCCCAGACGGGCTTTGTGATTAAAAACCTAGGCTTTGATTTCTAGTCGCACACTTAATCTACGCAAAAATGCGCTGCGCTGTTTTTGCTGGCGTTTTCGTATGGGGCTTTGCCCCATGCCCCACCAAAGGGCATGATGCCCTTTGGAATCCACAACTGGGGTATCTTTATTCAAACTGCCCCTGGCGCAGCTCCATCTGGGGTGCGGCAAAGCGCAGGCCTGCATCCCGGATGGCCTTGGCCACGTTCTCCGTTAGGTCCAGCTTGGTCTTCCACCAGTCCCCCTGGCGGGTAAAGGCCCGCAGCGTAAACACCAGCGTACCCCCTGATACATCGTTCAAGCGCACCTCCACATCGTTCTCCTCGCTCACCAATGGATGCGCCTTGGCTACATTGCGTATCAGCTCATTCACCTGGTCGATATCGGTATCCAGGGGCAGGGAAAAGTTCAAATCAATCCGCCTGAAGGGGCTCTGGCTGATGTTGGTAATCACCCCGTTGGACAGGGTGCCGTTGGGCAGCACCACCGTTTTCCTGTCCGGGGTTTCCAGTGTGGTATAGAAAATCCCGATATCCTTCACCACCCCCGAGTCGGGCCCTGCCTGGATAAAATGCCCCACCCGGAAGGGATGGTACAAAAGTATCATAAACCCGCCTGCCAGGTTGCTTAGCGACCCCTGCAATGCAAGGCCGATGGCCAAGCCTGCCGAGCCCATCAGCGTGACAAAGGAGGCACTGGGCACCCCCAGCTGAATCGCCGCCATCACCGCCAGCATCAGCTTCAGACCAATGGACGCAAAGCTGTTAACAAAGGTAATGATGCCCTTGTCCAGCTTGCTCTTATCCAGCGCTCCATCCAGCAGCCGCAGCACCCAGCGGATGATGAACAGCCCGACAAAAAACATGGCCAGGGTGCCAAGCAGGTTCAGCACGCTGTCCGCTGTTGCCTTGGTAAAAAACTCCATTACGGCTTTTACAATGTCCTCCATAACTGCCTCCTTATTTTACTGTTATTATCATAGCATTGCACCCGACCAAGCGTCAAAGGAAACAAAAAAGAGACGGGGGTACAACCCATCTCTTGATATTTATACAGCCATCAATTACTTATACGTAACCTTCAAGTCCGCCGTGTACCCCTTGTAGCCGCCTTCCAT
>CAYFSQ010000076.1:0-7465 GCA_964345895.1 uncultured Oscillospiraceae bacterium | reverse complement strand
CTAATAGGGCTACCTCCTTCTAAATAATGTTGAGATGCGCCTCCTGTGCTTTTCCCAAAAATCAACGCGCCCCCTTGCCGGACAAAACCAGCAAGGGGGCGTTATAAATGTTAGACGTTTGCCTTACTTCCCTTCAATCACCTGGAATACTTCCTCGATGTCGGGCAGCTGGGGGATGTCGTACACCTTCACCCATTCGATGTCGCCGTTTTCATCAATCAGGATGTTGGCGCGGCCGGAGATGCCCATGTCCTCCAGAAACAGGTCGTAGGCCTTGGCCACCTCGCCATGGGGCCAGAAGTCGGACAGCAGCTTGGTCTGGCGGATGCTGAGCACCTGGGCCCACACCTTCTTGCTGGGGGCGGGGTCAACGCTCATGCCCAGGGCCACCACATTATTCTTTTCAAAGCGGTCCCGGTGGGCTTCCAGGGCGCGCATCTGGTCGGTGCACACGCTGGTCCACGCCAGGGGATGCCAGGAGAGCAGCACCTTCTTGCCGCGCAGGTCGGACAGGCGCACCTCGCCGTCCTGGCTGTCTGCCAGGGTGAAATCAGGGGCTTTCATGCCTTTTGTCAGTTTCATATCGTTACCTCCTTGGGTGGTTTGTTTCATGCCCTATGTTGTACCCAGGGGAGGGCAACAATAAACCGCCCCGGACAAGGGGCAGTGAAAAAGACTTGATTCAGTTCCTGGTTCATGCATTGATCCCCTTGAGGCGCAAGCCCTCCACTTGGTTTAAATGGGTGATGCGGTGGGTGCATTTCACGGTGGCATATTTCCCAAAGGGGTCGTACAGGCAGCTGTCGATGCCGGCGTTGTGGGCACCCTGGATGTCGCTGCCCGGGCTGTCCCCCACCATGAGGGCATAGCGCCTGTCCTGCTCCCCGGCGGCTTCCAAAGCCCTTTCGAATATCAGGGGATGGGGCTTTTCCGCGCCCACCTCCTCAGAAATCAGCAGGTGGTGGATGTAGGGCGTCAACCCCGATCGCTGGATTTTGCCATGCTGGGCCCGGGCTACCCCGTTGGTGACGATGACCACCTTGCCCCGTTGGTGCAGGGTGCGCATCATGTCCAGGGCGCCGGGCAGCAGGGTGCCCTGCTGGCTCAGGAGGGTCAGGTAATTTTCGTTCAGCTTCTCTGGGTCTCCCTGCAGGTTTTCCTGCTTTAGCCAATCTTCAAACCGGGCGGGCAGCAGTACTTGCTTGGTTACTTCCCCCCGGCTTAAGCGCTGCCAGTACCCCTCGTTGATGCGGCGGTAGGTTTCAAAGCGCGGCTGGGTCCAGGGGATATTGGCCTGCTCCAGCAGGTGGCGAAAGGCTGCCGCCTCCGCCGCCTGAAAATCGAACAGGGTATCATCCAGGTCGATTAAGTAGGTGCGGTACATCATGCGTTGCGGGGGTCCTTGTTCTGGCCGCGGGGATGGGCTTCGTCAAAATACTCCGCCTCCATGCGGTCGAAGATAACGGCGTCCATAAAATCCCCCGCTACAAAGCGCACCTGCTTAAACTCCCCCCAGTCCCTCAAATGGCGGGGCAACAAAACAGGCACCGACAGGTCCAGGGTATGGCAGCCCTGGCGCAACGCCTCCTGCCAGTCGTTCACATCGCAGGGCACCACGATATCCTTCCACATACGCTGATGCCGGATCAGCCGTATCCACAGTTTTCCTTCTTCCATAAGCTACTCCTCACTTTAAGCTGCTTCTTTTATACCATGAACGGGGATAATTTTCTACTTGGCGCAAACCTTACTGCCCTCCGGCTATCTTCCTTTCCGAATCCTGCCGGATTTCCTCCCGCAGGGCGGCGAGGTAGTCGGAAAAGGCAACATTTTCCTGGCCATAGCTCAGGTTGAGGGTGTACTCCCTGGGGATCCAGGTGGAAAGGGGCGCTTCGTTATGGGACAGCAGCACCTCAAGCTTGTCCAGGGCTTTCACCAGGCGGGCTTCCAGGGTTTGCAAGGCGGCCATTTCATCAAACAAGGCTTGATAATCCCGGGCCATGCCCGGGGGCAGCAGGCTGACAATGCGCTTAACGGCCTGCTCTTCCTCTTCTTCGTGCTGCTGGGTTTTGTTAAAGCTGGGGATGTCCCCGGTGAGGGCCTCGCCAAAGTCGTGTATCAGGCACATGGTGAGCACCTTGTTGAAATCCGCTTCAGGAAACTGGTCCTTAACCAGCAGCGCCAGCACCGCCAGCCGCCAGCAATGCTCCGCCACGCTTTCGTGTCGGCCGCTTGATGTCCAGCTGTGGCGGGTATTGCACTTCAGTTTCTCAATAACCCCCATGAATTCTATCAGTTTTCTTGGTTCCATGTTGTCCCCTTTGCTTTTGTGGCGCGCCCTGTGTGAAGCGCGCTGAGTTATTGCCAATGTAATTAACACATAGAACGCTCTGTGTTCTTGCATCATTTTATAGCGAAAACCATCATGCTTGTCAAAGAATTAGTTAAGAAATATCGGATACGCAAATATGAAAAAGCCCCCGAAGGGGCTGCATATATCTGTCTTACGCTTTCAGCAAAGCCAGCACACTCTCGTCTTTTCCTAATAGATACATCAGATGCCGGGCAGAGCCATTCGGGGTGTTGACACCTGATTCCCATGCCTCCACAGTACGCGGGGACACGCCAATCACGTTAGCGAAGCCCTGCTGGGTCAGGTTTAACCTGTGGCGGATAGCCGCTACATCTTCTGCTTTATACTCTGGCACATCAATCACCCGTACCTGTGAGCGGGCTGCTTTTCGGTTGCCCTTTTTATATGCTACTGCCTGCTCCAGACTCTGTGTCAGTTGGTCAAAATAGATATCCTTCATCCCTTTCCCTCCTTCAGGATTTTGACGGTCAATCGCAGTATCTTTTTCTGTTCCTCAGTTAAGTTATCCTGCTCGTTCTTGGGGTATGCCAGCAATAAATAGATTTCCTCACATATAACAACATCCACATAGATAACCCTTGCTCCGCCGCGTTATCCGTGACTTTTCGCTTTCACGCGGATTTTACGGGCACCCCCTGTGCCGGGTATAACATCTCCAGCCTCCGGATCCACTAGCAAGGTATTCTGCAAGTCAACAAGGTCTGCATCATCCAACCCCATGGCCGCCCATGAGTTGTCAAAAACAGGGGTCATGATAAATGTACGTTTCATGCGGCATCCTCCACAACAGCATTATATACGATTTAATCGTATATATCAAGCCCCCCTACCTGCCTATCTCCCCATACCCTGCCCCGGCGGCTTTGATGACATCATCAGGCTTGATTTTCAGCTGCAGGCCGATTTTTCCGGCGGATACCAGGATGTAGGGCTGTTGTTTTGCCCCTGCATCTACCACCGTGGGGAAGGCTTTCTTCATGCCGATGGGGGAGCAGCCGCCCCGTACATAGCCGGTGAGGGCTTTTAAGTCCTTCACCTTTTCCATCATAAGGGTTTTAACGCCGAAATGCCGGGCGGCGGCTTTTAAATCCAGCTCCTGGTTGGCTGCCAGCACGCAGATGTGGGGGTGTCCCTTGTCATCCAGGGTGACCAGGGTTTTGTATACCCTTTGGGGGTTTTCGCCCACCAGCCCTGCCACGGTAACGCCGTCCTTGGCGGTGCCGTCGCTGTCGTACACCAGTGCTTCATAGGGGATGTGCAGGGTATCCAATATGCGCATGGCGTTGGTCTTGTCTATTTTCATTTGCCCGCGCTTTCCAGCATATCCCGTCGCAGCTGCCACAGCTTGTCCGACAGGTCCACCTTGTATTTCTGGGGGTTTTGTAGGCGGAAGTACTGCTCCCAGAAGGTTTTTTCGTCCTGCTCCCTGTAGGCGGTAATCTCTTGAAGGGTTTTCCTCTGCCCCACAAACTGGCCGTTTTCAAACAAGGGCTGCTGCAGTTTGCGGGCGGTGAATGTTTCCAGCGTCATCTTTTTCCAGGTCTGGTTGGGGTCGAAGATGGTCAGGGGCTGGCTTTGGTCGACCTCTTCACCGCTTAATGTAATATAGTCCGCCACCGCCATGCCGTTTTCATCGTACAGGCGCCAGACCTCCTTATCCCCGGGCAGGGTAATCTTGGCCGGGTTATCACTGACCTTCATCTTGGGCTGCATGGCGCCCTTTTCGTCTGCCAATGCCCCCAGCTTGTACACACTGCCCAGGGACACCATGTCCGCCGCGGTAATCAGGCGGGTGCCCACCCCCCACAGGCTGATTTGTGCCCCCTGCATCTTCAGCTCCCGGATGAGGTACTCGTCCAGGTCGTTGCTGGCGCAGATGATGGCATGGGGGAAGCCCGCCTCGTCCAGCATGTTGCGGGCCTGGATGCTCAGGTACGCCAGATCCCCCGAATCCAGGCGGATGCCCACCGGCTCGTGGCCCTTGTCCCGCAGCTCTTTAAACACCCGGATGGCGTTGGGCACGCCGGAATGCAGGGTGTCATAGGTGTCCACCAGCAGCAGGCAGTTGTCGGGGAAGGCGTGGGCATAGGCCCGGAAGGCCGTCAGCTCGTCCTGAAAGCTCATCACCCAACTGTGGGCATGGGTGCCCGCCACGGGGATGTCAAACAGCATGCCCGTCAGCACATTGCTGGTGGCGGCGCACCCGCCAATCACCGCCGCCCGGGCGCCCCAGGTGCCGGCGTCGGGGCCCTGGGCGCGGCGCAGGCCAAACTCCATCACCTTGTCGCCCTCGGCGGCCCGGGCAATGCGGTGGGCCTTGGTGGCAATCAGCATAGGGTGGCCAATCAGGTTCAGCAGCGCTGTTTCCACCAGTTGGGCTTCAAACAGGGGGGCCTCCACCTTCACCAGGGGCACGTTGGGGTACACCACGGTGCCCTCGGGCACCGCCCAGATGTTGCCGGTAAAGGCAAAGTGTTCAAGGCGCTGCAAAAAATCCTCGCTGAAGAGCTTCAGGGAACGCAGGTAGCCGATATCCTCCTTGGAGAAGTGCAGGCTTTGGATATAGTCCACCAGCTGCTCCACCCCGGCCATCAGGGCATAGCCCTCCTGGCCCTTCTGGCCCCTGAAAAACATGTCAAACACAGCGCGGCGCTGCTCCATGCCCTCGCTTAAGTAGCCGTACATCATGGTCAGCTCGTACAGGTCCGTCATCATGGTGAGGTTGCGGTTCATGGCAGTTCCTCCTTCATTAATTGGGTGATATCTTCCAGCCACAGTTTACCCGTAGCGTCTGAGGGCAGGGATAGCCCGCCCCTTGGGGACAGGGAAATGGGCAGCACCTGGGGCCCGTCGGGCAGGCAGGAGCGCTTGAACTGGGCCGCAAAAAAGCGGCGGAAAAAGCCCTGCAGGCTATTGAGCAGGGTGTCCCGCTGGTACTGGCCAAAGAAGGCAGCGGCGGATTTCTGGTACAGCTCCCGGGGGGACAGGCCCTCCTTCAGGAAGTGCCAGAGATAGAAATCCGTCAGGGCATAGGGGCCCAGGATATCCTCTGTCTTCTGGCGGTCCTTGCCGCCGGGCAGCAGCTCGGGGCTGACAGGGGTGTCTAAAATGGCATCCAGCGCATCCCCCAAGTCACCGGGGTTTGTGCGGCTGTACCAGCGCAGGGTTTGGCGGATGAGGGTCTTGGGCAGCCCCGCGTTGACGCCGTACATGCTGATGTGGTCACCCCCATAGGTGGTAAAGCCCAGGGCCAGCTCGCTCATGTCGCCGGGGCCAATCATCAGGCCGTTTACCATGTTGCAGATGTCCATCAGAATCTGGGTGCGCTCCCGGGCCTGGGCGTTTTCGTAGGCGGCATCATGCTGCCCCCCGTGGCCGATGGCCACAAGGTGCTGCTGCACCGCTTCTGTTATGGAAATTTCTTTTAAGGGGATGTCCAGCGCCGCGCATAAGGCGCGGGCGTTGTGCAATGTGTCCTCGCTGCTGCCGGGGCCGGGCAGGGCATAGGCGTGCAGGCTGGAGGGGGGCAGGTTCAGCAGGCGGCGGGCCTCCTCCATGGTAACCAGGGCCATGGCGCTGTCCAGCCCGCCGGAGAGGCCCAGCACCATGTGCTTGATGCCCGTGCGGGCCAGGCGGGCAGCCAGGGCGTGACTGACGATATCCAGGCAGTCCATAAAAAACAGGTCATCCTTCTCTGCCCCCCAGGGGGTGCGGCCATCCTGGGGCCGGGGCGCAGGGGCATACGTCCGCCCCCGGGCGTTGGCCTTGGCCTTGATAAAGGGCGACTTTGCAAAGGCAGGGGTAAAGCCCACCAGGCGGCCCTTGTTGGCCATGGCACAGCGGCCACCGTACACCCCGTCTGTGGTGCTTTCCATGGCACCGGCCTCCGCTACCGCCAGCAGGGTGTTTTCCTGCTTGCTGGCACCTATCACTTTGGATAAAAAAACATCATCGCTGCCTGCAAAATAAGGCGCAGCAGCAGGCTGTATCAGCAATGTGGGGGTGTCGTCCAGGTTAATCAGCGTTAGCTTGCCCGGCTCGTACAGCTCCATCAGGTAGCCCTGCACGGATACCCCCAGAAAGGCATTCAGCGGGATGCCCCGGTGCTTGCCCGACAGATCCCCGCCCCCAAGGGGCTGCAAGGGAAACTGATAGGGCAGCAGCTGCTGGATGGCCCCCTTTTGCACCAGGGCGCATACCTCCCGGCACTGGCCCTCCATCAGCACAGGCAGGCCGATACAAGTCAGCACGCTGCCCGAGCGCAGGGCAATGCGCTCCAATGCCTGCCAGGCTTTGTCCAGCAGCAGGCGGTTGCACAGCATGTCCCCGCTGGTGGCTCCCACCAGGCACAGCCGGGGCAGCACCAGCACATCGGCCCCCTCCTGCTGGGCGCTTTCCATGGCGGCCAATATCGCCTCCATGTTGCCCTGGATATCGCAGGGCGCTCCCGAAAGGGAAGCGCAGGCCACCACCGGCGGCGGGGGCGTCTTTTGCTGCCCTTGCCCGTCGGAGACTTTCGGCTCTCCCTCTGCATTGTTTTTCCGGGCGTACCTGTCCAGATGGAGCACTTCCCTGTCCATGGCGTCCCCTCCCCTTTGTTGCTGCCTTCATTTTAGCCTGTTGCCGGGCAAGGCGCAAGGGTGGGCAGCCAGGGCAAGGGAAAGACAGGCGAATGGAAGGGTGCAATCGCCTAGCTATGTTTTTTATCGCCTAATTTGATCCTGGTTTAGGCGATTTATTTCGTGTGCCTGTACAACAAAACCCCGGTACGAACCGGGTTTTCCGTACCGGGATTTTTGGCCTGAGGCAGGGGGCATTGTAGCCCCCGCCCTTACCCATTGGTGTTAAAATCGCTGATCAGTTCGATGCTGCCGTTATGGTTGTCTACCCGCACGGTATAGCAGGGCAGCTCGGGGTCTTTGAGGGTTTCGTCGGTATGGAACATGATGTACCACTTGTCCTCCACGGTAAACAGCGCCTGGGGGTGCCAGGTGTCCAGGGTTTCCTGGGGGATGCTTTCTGTGGTTAAAAGATAGTTGCGGGCAATGTCCAGGGCCTCCTCCAGCAGGATGCCCTCGGTGGGCGGCGGGG
>CAYFSQ010000075.1:0-7726 GCA_964345895.1 uncultured Oscillospiraceae bacterium | reverse complement strand
ATCAGATGGTATTCATCCTGTTCAGATACAGAAATCAGATGGCTGTGTCCACCGCTGACCACCAAACAAAGGCCAGGAGGGTTCAGCTCTTTGTACGTTAAGTAGTTGGCACATATATGCCCCTCAATATGGTTGACAGCTATCAAGGGTTTCCTTAAGGAAAATGCAAGGGCTTTGGCGTAGGATACACCTACCAGCAAGGCCCCTACCAACCCAGGCCCATAGGTTACTGCGATAGCGTCGACATCTGTCAGGGATTTGTCCGCTTGTTTCAGTGCCTGCTGCACAACGATGTCAATTTTCTCCACATGGGCACGGCTGGCTATTTCTGGAACCACACCGCCGTACACAGTGTGCAGTGCAATCTGGGAATAAACAGAATTTGAAAGAATCTCCCGTCCGTTTCGCACAACGCTGGCAGCAGTTTCGTCACAGGAGGTTTCGATTCCTAGAACAAGTATATCCTGATTGGTTTTCAGATTACCCTGAGTAATTCCAAGCCCTTGATTGGATGTCATCTTGATTCCTTCGTCTTTCCAAACGCAAAGTAAAGTGCGGCTAAGAGGATGCTCGCATAAAAAGCCAGGTTTCGCTTAACAAATTGCAGCGCGTAATCCACAAAGAATGGTTCGGGCATTAGTTGTATCAAGCGATCTTTCTTAGGATCAAGCAACCATAAGTCATTGCGGAAAAAAACATGGTGGAACGCATGAAATGCTCCGGTAAAATCCAGGATGCTCCAGATGGCAACAGCTATTAGCAAGCCATAAAAAAGGAATACGCCTGTCGCTGCACCTACTTCCACGTCCCGTGGTGCAATGAAATGTTTTCCATATTTATTGAATATAAATATGATACCAAATAACACCAGGCATCCCATCATCGCCCAACGAAGGCTTTGCCCCAACGCAACCAATCCTTTTACATCTTCCATGTGAGCCTGCTCATTTTCATGAAACACGGGAACCTTCTGATCTCCCTCGGGCACTTCCAGCTGGAACGTATCGGCCTTGCCACTTAAATAGTCTGTTGTCATAACGGCAATATGTGCATGATGTTCTGTAAGGCCAGCCTCAGCATGCCGGTCAAGCATCTGCAGCATGATGCCCGGCGATACAGCGAGGCTGGACAACTGCCAGCCCGAAAAAAACAAGATGCAAAAAAGGGTGACCACAGCGATAAAATAGCGTTTGAAATGTCGCATTTATTGCATTTTTAAATAGGAAGTGATAAATCCTTCCAGGTTGCCATCCATCACATCGTCGATGTTACCCGACTCAAAACCAGTGCGATGATCTTTCACCATGGTGTATGGCTGAAAAACATAGGATCGAATCTGGCTGCCCCACTCTATCTTCTTCATCTCGCCCTTGATGTCCGCCATCTTCTCTTCCTTTTCCCTCTCCTGCAGTTCCAACAGCTTGGATCTGAGCATCCGCATGCACATTTCCCGGTTCTGCACCTGACTGCGCTCGTTCTGGCAAGATACGACAATGCCTGTGGGCATATGGGTCATTCGCACGGCAGAGTCCGTCTTGTTAACGTGCTGGCCGCCTGCACCAGTAGAGCGATAGGTGTCTACCCGCACATCTTCCATGTTGATTTCCACTGCTCCTTCGTCTTCCAACAGCGGGGCAACATCCAGAGAGGAAAACGAGGTATGCCTTCGTGCATTGGAATCAAAGGGGCTGATGCGCACCAGGCGATGTACCCCTTTCTCGCTGCGCAGATACCCATATACATTTTCGCCATCCACTTCAAATGTGGCAGACTTGGTACCCGCCTCATCCCCATCCAGGTAGTCCAGCAGTTTGATTTTAAAGCCTTTGCGCTCGCAATAGCGCGTGTACATGCGATAAAGCATCTGTGTCCAGTCCTGGGCTTCGGTGCCGCCGGCACCAGCATGGAGGGAAAGAACGGCGTTGCAATGATCATAGTCTCCCTGCATGAGGGTTTCTAGTGCCAGTTCTTCAATCTTGTCACTGAGCTCCTCCAGCATCTCACCCGTTTCCAAAGCTGTTTCCCTGTCGTCTTCTTCCTCTGCAAGCAGCATCATGGTTTCCAAGTCATCACATTGGCTTGTCAGGCTATTATAATGCTCCAGCTTGCTTTCCAGGGTAGAAATGCGACGGTTCACCTGGGTGGAACGCTCCAGATTATCCCAAAATCCCGGGGCATTCATTTCTTCCTTTAGCTCTGTTAATTCTCGCTCAATCAGGTCGATGTGCAATCCATCGCCTGCTTCCTTCAGCTTCTTACGCTGTTCAGAGAGCTTCGCCCGATATTGTTCCAGTTCTACAATCATATTCTTCTCCGTTCCATCTTACGCACTGGCGTTTCGGCCGCAGCAATGCTTATACTTTTTGCCACTCCCACAGGGGCAGGGGCTGTTTCGACCTATCTTTTCGCCCTTGCTGACAGGTTGTGAGGGCTTCGTGCCAGGTTTTACAGCCTCGCCGCCGCTGGTGGCGGTAACCTGCGCCACTGCCTTACGCTCCTGGGGTTTTTCGATACGCAGCTGATACAAATGCCGCACAGTATCCTCCTGGATCAGCCGGATCATTTCATCAAACATATCGTAGCTTTCCATCTTATACTCATTGACAGGGTCGCGCTGGGCATATGCCCTTAAGCCAATGCCATCACGCAGCTGGTCCATGGCATCGATATGATCCATCCAGCGCGTATCGACAGCCCGCAGCAGAATGTTGCGCTCAAGTTCCCGCATGTCAATGCCAAGTTCAGAAATTTTCTCTTCCCGTTCCTGATAGAAAGCCTGGGCGGTTTTCATCAAGAAATCAACCATGCCTTGGCGGTCAAAGTTTGCGATGGCATCCTGGTTTTTTTGCAATGTGCCCACAGGGATGCACAGTTTTTCAATGTAGTCAGCGAGGCCTGCAACATCCCACTGTGTGTTTTCGCCGGCGCAGTAGCGTTCCACCGCTTCGGTGATAAGTTTCTCTGCCATGGTGACGATGGAGGCATGCATGTTTTCGCCTTCCAAAACCTGGCGGCGCTGTTTGTAAATCAACTCACGCTGCTGATTCATGACGTCATCATATTTCAGCACATTCTTACGGATTTCATAGTTCCGGCTCTCGATGCGTTTCTGGGCATTTTCAATCTGCTTGGTCAGCATGCCCGCTTCCAGGGGCTCACTGTCGTCCATCCCCAACCGGTCAATCAAGGGCTGAATACGATCGCCTCCAAACAGACGCATCAGGTCATCTTCCAGCGAAATAAAGAACTGGGAGGATCCTGGGTCGCCCTGGCGTCCAGCCCGGCCACGCAGCTGGTTGTCGATACGGCGGCTTTCATGGCGCTCCGTACCAATGATGTGCAGCCCGCCTTGAGCAACCACCTTATCGTGCTCCACATCGGTATCCTTCTTATTCTCATCCTTCAGTTGGTTATACCTTTGCCGCGCAGCCAGTACCTCGTCGGATACCTTTTCACTTTTCCCCGTTGCTCTTTCGATGATATCCTCCGGGTACCCCTCCTGGCGCATGGTGCGGCGGGCCATATAATCCGGGTTGCCGCCCAGCAAAATATCAGTTCCGCGTCCAGCCATGTTGGTGGCGATGGTTACTGCGCCATAGTGGCCCGCCTGGGCAACGATGGTCGCCTCGCGAGCGTGATGTTTGGCGTTGAGCACCTCATGCTGAATTCCCTTGAGGTCCAGCATGCGGCTGAGCATTTCACTCACTTCCACAGAAATGGTACCAACCAAAATGGGCTGACCGGTCTGATGGCGGCGGATAATTTCATCCACCACAGCGGCATACTTGCCCTTCTTGCTGCGATACACAACATCGTTATTATCCTTGCGGATCATAGGCATATTGGTGGGCACCTGTACCACGTCCAGGTTGTAGATGCCTTGAAATTCTTCTTCTTCCGTCTTAGCTGTTCCCGTCATGCCGGAAAGCTTGTTGAACATGCGGAAATAGTTCTGGAAGGTAATGGTGGCAAGGGTACGGCTTTCCCTTTCCACCTTCACCTTTTCTTTGGCTTCAATAGCCTGATGCAAACCGTCAGAGTAGCGGCGACCAACCATTAAACGCCCCGTAAACTCGTCCACAATAACGACTTCGCCATTTTGTACAACGTAGTCAATATCCCGCTTAAACATGCTGTTGGCTTTTAAAGCCTGCAACAGGTAATGGTTCAGCTCATTATTTTCAGCGTCTGCAAGGTTTTCCACATTGAAAGCAGTTTCGGCTTTCTGTATCCCCTGTTCAGTGAAGACGACCGTTCTTTCTTTTTCTTCCAGGGTATAGTCCTCATCCCGCTTTAGCCGCGAAACAAATCGATCGGCTTGTTGATACATTTCGGTGGGCTTATCCCCCTGGCCGGAAATAATTAAAGGGGTGCGGGCTTCGTCGATCAAGATGGAGTCAACCTCGTCCACGATGGCAAAGGCATGTCCCCGCTGGACCATGTCTTCTTTATAAATCACCATGTTATCCCGCAGATAGTCAAAGCCCATTTCATTGTTTGTGCCGTAGGTAATATCACACAGGTACGCAGCGCGGCGCTGTTCATTGGTCAAGTCGTGGACGATGACGCCCACGGTTAGCCCCATAAAGTTGAACAGTTTCCCCATATCTTCCCCTTGAAAGGAGGCAAGATAATCGTTGACTGTCACAATGTGCACACCCTCTCCCGTCAGGGCATTTAGATAGGCGGGAAGGCAGGCTGTCAGGGTTTTGCCTTCACCGGTTTTCATTTCCGCAATGCGTCCCTGATGCAGCACGATACCACCAATCAACTGCACTCTGAAAGGACGCAGCCCCAGCGTGCGCCAGGAAGCTTCCCGTATGGCAGCGAAGGCTTCTGGTAACAGGTCGTCAAGGCTCTCACCTTGCTGATAGCGCTCTTTAAACTCAATTGTCTTATGAGACAATTCATCATCAGTTAAGGCAGCAAATTGTGGTTCCAAGCGCTCAATTTCATCAGCTTTCTGCTGTAAAGGCTTCAACTGGGCATCAGCACCAAGGCCGAATATTTTCTTTAAAGAATTAAACATTGCACACTCCTTCAAATAATACACCAACAATAATTATATCATGCCCTGCAATCATCCTGCAATGGTTTACATTTTCCGCCTTCTCGGGTAAGATATGCAGGAATAAAGGAGGCGCTATGTATACCCCACAGCATGTAAAAGATATTTCCGCTCAATTCAACAGGCGTGCAGCCCTAATGGCTATACCCACCCTGTTTTTTATCGCTGCTATTGTGTATTCCATTGCACAGCGCATACAATGGCTGACCATTCTTCTTTTCATCGCGATGTGCTTTGTGATTCTTTTTTATTGGGGGCTATTCCTTTCGCCCTTGCAAAAGTATAAAAAACACTTAATCAGTGTCCTGTACGGACAAAACAGAACAACTGAGGGCTATTTTAAACACTTCTTACAGGAAAGCTCGGACAGAGACGGCGTTCTTTTTGTCCCCCTCTACATCAACATCAGCAACACCCATGATGAGGAAGATGACCGGCTGTTCTATTATGATTTTAACCTCCCGCTGCCTAATTGGAAGGAAGGCGAGAAGCTTTCCATCACCTCACAGGACAAGGCAGTTGTATCCTGGAAACGTATGTAAATATCCTACAATAAACGCCTTGCTACATAAATGCACCCCCAAAGCTGGACAATAACCAGCAATGGGGGTGCAATTCTATTAACGGGTATATTATGCCTCAAGTATGTCGCCTATCATTTGATCCACCATCATCAGCATCCTGGGCAGATGGAAGGGACCTTTGAAGGTGCTGCCCTTGCAAGGTGGCTCGGTGGGTTTACCGTCCCTACGAAGGTAGCCATACCACTCGCCATATTCCGGATCGCTGAAGTACTTTTTGCAGTAGTCCAACGTCTTGTTAAACCAGTCTAAATAGACCTGTTTTCCTGTGTCCCTATAAGCCATGATAGAAGCAATCAGCGTTTCATTGTGGGGCCACCATAGTTTCATATCATGTTCATAGGCTTCCGGCGGCTTGCCCAGGCAATCAATAAAGTATAACAGCCCACCGTACTCCTTGTCCCAGCCCTCTTCAATGGCATCGATGAAAATGCCCTCAGTTTCTTCATACAACCTATCATCCTGAAGGCGTTTTGCTTCCTCCATCAGGAACCAGGCACATTCAATATCATGGCCAGGGTTGACGATGCGCCCCGCTGTAATGTCTCCCATGAACTCTCCATCGGGTCCTACATTTTCCAAGGTGCAGCGCATTTCTTTTTTGCGATGATACTGAAAGATATCCTGCACGCATTTTTCGCTGCGGGCATTGTAAATGGCTGCCAATTCCGGGTCGACACGGCGCATGATGCTTGTCAGATTTAAATAAATCATCGGATCCGCAAGGGAGCGCCCTATGCGAGACTCCGGGATGGTTTTTGGCCCCATGCCAGTAGGATCCTGTATCAAACCATTGTTGAGGTTCCAAATCAAATCATAGGCAGCTCGAGCCCTTTTCAGGTTATCTTTGTTGCCTGTCAAAGCATAATACTCTGCATTGGCCATGGCATAGAAACCTTCGCTAAAGCAGTACCGACGCTGTCGCAAGGGTCTCCCCTCTGCCGTTACTGTAAAGTACATCCGGTTTCCCTTGTCACGGTTGATGCAATATTTCTCCATAAAATCCAGACAGGATTCTGCCGCTTCACGCCATTCCTTCTTCTCTCCGTACAGGTTGCATAGACGAGAGAATGTCCAGCCGGCCCGCCCTTGCATCCATACGCTTTTATCTGTTGAGAAGATTTCACCCTTCCGGTCGAGGCAGGTATAAATACCACCATGCTCAGCATCCATACCATTATTCATCCAGAAATGAACACAGCGGTCCAGCTCTTCCCGTACCCATTGCCTCGTTGCCTGCAGTTGCTCGCTCATACCCATTCTCCTTTATCAATACTCTTCAAATGATATCGCTTTTGAATACTTGCCCGATGCAAAGTGGGCCATCATGGCGGCGATGAACGCTTCCTCATTTTGAGATTCAAGAGCCCGTACAATGTTTTCATGCTTTGTAATGCTATCGTCCAAGTGCTTTGCCTTTTCATCTGGCTTAAAGTTTTCATCCACAGACCATATGGCATCCATGAGTGATAGCAATGTTGGGTTGCCTACATTCGCAAAGATAGCCATGTGAAACTCCCGGTCATCTGCGTGGAAAAACTCGTGTTTGCGCCATCTCTCTTTGATATGTTCCAGTATTCTTCGCACATTCCGGACATCTTCTTCTTTCAGAGAGAGAAAAGCGTCCCGCATGAACCCCAGTTCAAGGCGTTTGCGTATGTCCAGCATATCTGTGATGGTGTGCACTTCGTCGTTCAGGTTGGTGAAAATAACATTCTGAAAGATGAAGTCAAGGTTAAACTTTTGCAGTACCGTGCCTTTGCCTCGCTGGGCAGATACCAGCCCCATCAGTTCCATGGATTTTATCGCTTCACGCAGCACATTGCGGCTTACACCAAGCATTTCGCAAAGAGATTGTTCCGTAGGCAACAGGTCACCAGGTTGCAAATTCTTCTGAATGATGTATGCTCTGATTTCGCGAAATACCTGCGCATAGAGATTTTCTTTACCCGGCTTTACCATGTTTATCTCCTCATTTGTACTACATATGACTATATCACCAGCACAAAAAATGTCAATAGAAAAACACGCTTCATTGAGTGAAGCGTGTAGTGGAAACCGGCGGCGACCTACTCTC
>CAYFSQ010000074.1:0-7780 GCA_964345895.1 uncultured Oscillospiraceae bacterium | reverse complement strand
TGATTTCGTCACCATCCTCCAGCGTTACGCCTTCGGGCACAGTCACTGTCCAGTTTCCGTCCTTGTCCACTTCCACATACTGGGTGGTGCCGTCGGGGTAGGTGATGGTAACTGTTGCACCCGGTTCGCCAGTGCCGGTGATGGTGGTGTCCCCTGCCTCGATGGGGTCGATGACAGGAGCAGGGGGCGGGGTGATGTCGTGGACAGTTTCCGTTGCTTTGTCTCCGGTGTTGCCCACATCATCTGTCTGGACGGCGGTTACTTTATCGCCTTCCTCCAGCACAATGCCTTCAGGTACAGTCGCAGTCCAGTTCCCATCCTTGTCCACCGTAACTTCCTGGGTGGTGTCGTCGGGATAAGTGATGGTGACCGTGGCGCCTGGTTCGCCGGAACCGGTGATGGTGGTATCCCCCGGCTCGATGGGGTTGATGACCGGGGCATCCGGCGCAGTGGTGTCGTGGACGGTTTCCGTTGCTTTGTCTCCGGTATTTCCCACAGCATCTGTCTGGACGGCGGTTACTTTATCGCCTTCCTCCAGCACAATGCCTTCAGGTACAGTCGCAGTCCAGTTCCCATCCTTGTCCACCGTAACTTCCTGGGTGGTGCCGTCAGGATAGGTAATGGTGACTGTAGCGCCTGGCTCGCCGGTACCGGTGATGGTGGTATCCCCCGGCTCCACTGAGTCGATGACAGGGGCATCCGGCGCAGTAGTGTCGTGAATGGTCTCCGTATCTTCGTCGCTGGTGTTGCCCGAAACGTCCGTCTGGACGGCGGTTATTTCTTCGCCTTCCTCCAGCACGACGTCCTCAGGTACCGTGGCTGTCCAGCTTCCGTCCTTGTCCACCTTTACTTCCTGCTCGGTGCCGTCAGGATAGGTGATGGTTACGGTAGTGTCTCCTGAATAACTGCAACCTCACGCTATTAATTCAATTTCGCCAGCAACAGGCAGTTTTCATTGCCCCAACTCAGCCCTCTGACCTGCTCCAAAAAATGCCACAAAAGAAACCGCAGCCTGCGGAATCTTTTATGTCATTTTTTGGAACAGGTCGGGATGTTGATTTGGAGTAAGGAAATCTGGTTCATGCAGTTGCAAGCGAGCTGATATCCTGTTTGTGCGGTTATTCAGGGGACACAAATTAATAGGAGGTTTACAATGTGCAATTATCTCCTCGTTGTCAGTTTATCTACATATTATATATTTTTGTTTTATTTTGATCAAATTTGGTTTCGTCATCCGATGTTGTCAGCCCCTTCCGAACCACAGTATGGTTATTAGCCGCATCATCCAACAAGAAAACAGGCACCCCTGGCGGTCGGCAAAGCCCATCGGGCGCCTTGTTCATTGACATTCCCCCCGGCCTTTGCTATCCTGCAGGCATTGAACAACAAAACCATATGAGGAGGCATTATGAACCCTTTTGATTTACGGGGAAAAACCATGGTTATCACCGGCGGCACCAATGGCATCGGCAAAGGCCTGGTGGAATTTTTCGCCAAGCAGGGCGTACAGGTGGCCGCGGTAGGCAGCAGAAAAGAATCGGCAGAGAAACTGAAACAGGACATGGCTGCCCTGCAGCTGGAGGTTTCGGTTTACCACGCAGATTTGCGCCAGGTGGATGCTATCCAGCCACTGTTTGACCGCATGGCCCAGGATTTGCAGCACATCGACATCCTGATTAACTGCGCCGGTATGGGCAATCCCCTGCCCGCCACCAGCGTAACGGAAAAGGATTGGAACGACATGATGGACCTGAACGTCCGCGCCACCTTCTTTTGTTCCCAGGCGGCGGCCAAATATATGCTGCCAAGGGGCTGGGGGCGCATCGTCAACATCACCTCCCAGCTGTCCGTGGTGGCAAATGAAAATGAGGCTGTTTACTGCGCCTCCAAGGGCGCCATCAACAACCTCACCAGGGCTTTAAGCTATGAGTGGAGCAAGGACGGCGTCATCGTCAGCGCCGTAGCACCTACCTTTACCTACACCCCCGGCACGGCGGAGCGCCTTGACAACGCCGAGTTTAAAAAAGGCGTGCTGGAGCGCATCCCCCGGGGACGCCTGGGCACCATTGAGGATATCGGCGCGGCGGTGCAGTACCTGTGCAGCGACCATGCCGACATGGCCAGCGGCGCCATATTGTTCATAGACGGCGGGTGGACCATCGTATAAACTATCCTAAATAAGTAAGCAGGTAATAATAGGCCAGGCTCAGCGCGGTGAAGGACACGGCGATGGGCATGGTCTTTTTAATCAGGGCAATGAGGGGCAGCTTGTAATATTCCACCACCACCGACAGGCAAACATGGGTGGGAGACACCTGCATGGCGATGTAGGCCATGCACATCAGCAGCACCAAGAGGGGCATCCCCGCCCCGGCGGTGGCAAAAGCAATGGGAATCAGGATGGCGATCATTGCCTGGGAGCCTGCAATCACCACCCCCAGCAGCATCATGCCGGCATATACCAGCGCTGTAGGGATGGGCAGGTGGGCAAAGTATTGGGGCATGCTGGTAAGAGCACCGGAATACACCAGCACTTCTTTAAAAATCATGATGACAATGGTGTTGAAAATCAACTTGGCTTCAAAGGCCTTTAGAACAAAGGCCCCCAGTTCCTTCAATGTAAAGCGCTCCAGCAGGGCGTTGATGGCAACCACCGCCAGCACCAGCAGGTAGACGGGTATCTTCAACAGCATCATCAGCAGCACCACCGTCAGCACCGTCCACATGCTTTGGAGAAATTGTTGCATAGCAGCTTTTTTCTGCGCCCTCGTCGCGGCGAGGGGTTCTTCCTTGGTCAGCTTGCGCACATAGAACAGGTACCCCAGCAAAAACAGCGCTCCCACCATGGGCAGCATGTACAGCACAAAGCGAAGAGGCGGCAGCCCCGACAGCGACAGGGCGATGAGGATGTGGGAATAGGTGGGCAAAAAGCCTTCGGAAATGTGGCGGTAAAAGCTGGACACAAAGGCCCTTTCCTCCACATTCAGCTCATCCCCCGCGATATTGTCCACAATGGGGGCGGCGATGAGCACGGCGCCGATGGAGGGCATCAGCCCCACGATGAAGGGGGTAATCATGATGTTCAGCCGCCGGTGCCCCGACAGCACGCTGAGGGCGCGCTCCGCCTGCAGCAACCGGCCCCGTTTTTCCAGCATGCGCTGCAGGTAGGTGATGGTGTAAAAGGCCGCCACCATCATCAGGGTGTCCTTGCCCAGGGTACCCCGCAGCAAAATGCCCCCCACCTGTGAAAAGGGAATCTGAAAAAGGAAAAGCCCCGTTACTACGCTGGCCGTCAAGGCCAGGTACAGCGGCAGCTTCAGCCAGATGGCAACCACCACCACCGCAAACATGATTAATAGATAGACCAGTTCCATTGTTCCTCCAGCAAGCACCAAGATGAAATGGCCTTTACTATAACAGTTTCCCCCAGGGCAGACAAGGGACTTTCTTTGTTCCCGACCTTCTTTTCTGGTACAATAAGGGCATCCCAATCAACTGAAGGAGCCTGTATGAAGTTTATTCACCTGTCAGATTTGCATATCGGCAAGCGGGTCAATGGGTTTTCCATGCTGGAGGACCAGCGGTTTATCCTGCTGCGCATATTATCCCTGATCCAGGATGAACAGCCCGACGCTGTGCTGATTGCCGGCGATGTGTACGACCTGTCCGTCCCCTCCGCAGAGGCGGTGCAGGTGCTGGACGAGTTTCTGGTGCGCCTGGCAGACATGCAGGTGCCTACTTTGATTATCAGCGGCAACCACGATTCCCCCGAGCGGCTGGCCTTTGCCGCCCGGCTGCTTGCCCACAGCGGCATCCATCTATCCAGGGTGTATGACGGCAGCGTCAACAAAGTGACGCTGAAAGACCAGCACGGCCCGGTGGATTTTTATCTGTTGCCCTTCATCAAGCCTGCCCATGTGCGGCGCTACCTTGAAAACGGTGGCATTGATACCTACACCGACGCCCTTTCCGCCGTTATAGAGCACATGCAGGTGGACGAAAGCCGCCGCAATGTGCTGTTGACCCACCAGTTCATCACCGGCTCCACCCGCAGCGAGTCGGAGGAAATATCGGTGGGAGGTGCTGACAATGTGGACGCCCGGGTATTCGCCCCCTTTGACTATGTGGCCCTGGGGCACCTGCACGGCCCCCAGAGCGCGGGGGGCGAGCATATCCGCTACTGCGGGTCGCCGCTTAAATACTCCTTCTCCGAGTGCAGGCAGCAAAAATCCCTGACGGTGGTCGAGATGGAAGAAAAGGGGCAAACCACGCTGCGCCTTCTCCCCCTTAAGCCTAAGCGGGAAATGCGGGAAATACGGGGCAGCTTTGAAGATATCGTTGACAAGGCTGCATCCCTGGGGCCAGAGAAGGAAGACTACCTGCACATCACATTAACCGATGAGCAGGACATCTTAGAGGGCATGGGCAGGCTGCGGGTCCACTACCCGTACCTGATGAAGCTTAGCTACGACAACCAGCGCACCCGGCAAAGCCAGCGGGTGGGCAAAGCGACAGGAGCCGACAGCAAAACGCCCTTGCAGCTGTTTGAAGATTTGTATACATTGCAGAACAACCAGCCCATGTCGGCGCAGCAGCAGGGCTTTTGCGCCGCTTTGATTGAAAACATCTGGGAGGACAAGGCATGAGACCCATCACCATGACCCTGTCTGCCTTTGGCCCCTACGCCGGCCGCACCGTGGTGGACTTTGAAAAGTTTGGCCAAAGCGGCCTGTACCTGATTACCGGAGACACGGGGGCAGGCAAAACCACCCTCTTTGATGCCCTGACCTTTGCCCTCTATGGCGAAGCCAGCGGCGACAGCCGGGATGCCTCCATGCTGCGCTCCAAGTATGCGCCAATGGATATCCCCACCGAGGTGGATCTTACCTTTGATTACGGGGGGCAGCGCTACCAAGTCCGGCGCAACCCCCAGTACGAGCGCCCCTCCAAGCGGGGGGAGGGCATGACCATTCAAAAGGCAGAGGCACAGCTGCTTTTGCCCGACGGCACCCTGCTGACCCGCACACAGGAGGTGGATGACGCCCTGCAAAGCATCCTGGGCATTAACCGCAAACAGTTTGCCCAGATTGCCATGATTGCCCAGGGCGACTTTTTAAAGCTGCTGCTGGCCTCCACCCAGGAGCGCAAGGGCATTTTCCGCCAGATATTCCGCACCGAACCCTTCCAGAGATTGCAGGATACCTTAAAGCAGCAGACCAGCCAGCTAAACACCGCCTGCGAGCAGATGCGCGCCAGCATGCGCCAGTATGTACAGGGCATCCAGTGGGACAAAGGGGATGTGAAGTACCTGGAGGTGGAGAAAGCCCAGGCAGGGGCCATGCTGACAAAGGATGTGCTGGCTCTGCTGGAAGAGTTGCTTAGCCAGGACAAAAAGCAAAAGAATCAAACGGAGGCAGCCCTGCAAGCCCTTGATAAGCAACTGGAAGAAACAAACCAGCGTTTAGGGCAAGGGGAAGAAATCCACAAAGCCAGGGCGTCCCTTGATACCGCAAGGGAACAGTTGATAACAGGCGAAAAGGATATCCTGATAAAGGAAGCAGCGCTGAAAAAAGCCCTGGAAACTGAACCGCAACGGGAGCAAATGCTCTCTGACATGTCGGTGCTGCGCAGCACGCTGCCTGCCTATGACGGGTATGCGCTGAAGATAGCGAACATCCAGACGAAGGAAGAAGAGCTGAAAAAAAACCAGCAGGTGCTGGAAAACACCCTGGTGCAGCACCAGAAGGCTCAAACTAACTTGCAGGAAATGAAGCAGGCGCTCAGCACCCTGCAACATGCTGGACAAAACCGGGAGAAGCTCAGCGGCGAATTAAACACCCTAAGCGCCCGGCATAAAGCCCTGGAAGGATTAAGCGGGATCATCACGGCCTATCAAAAGGTGCGCAGCAGCCTGAAGCAAGCCCAGCAAGACTATACCGAGGCAGACGACAAGTACCGCCAGGCACAGGCAACCTATGACAGCATGCACCAGGCATTTTTAAACGAGCAAGCCGGCATCCTGGCAGGCACCCTCTCCCCCGGGCAGCCCTGCCCGGTGTGCGGCGCAACGGAGCATCCCAACCCGGCACAGACTTCGGAGGCTGCCCCCACCGAAGCCGAGTTGAAAACAGCAAAAAAGAATGCCGACGCCTTGGCCCAGGCCATGCAGAAAGCCCACGGTGAAGCGGCAGCATGGAAGGGGCAGCGGGATACCCAGAAGGACAATATCCTCCGCTTAACAAGGGAACTGCTGGGGGATACTGACCTGAATACCCTGCCGGACACAGTGGAACAAGCCTTAAAGACAGAATCCGAAAAAATAGAGCAAACAGAAGCAGCCCTCAAAAAAGAACAGGAGCTTGTGGAGCAAAAGGAACAGATCGAGTTGAAGCTGCCTGGCAAGGAAAAGGAAGAGCAGGAGCTGGGCGCTGCCTGCGCTGCGCAGCAGCAAAGCCTGGCTGCCTTCAGCGCCCAGGTACAGCAGCTGAAGCTGGAGGCCCAAGAAACAGCCCAAGGCCTCCTTTTCCCCGACAAACAAGCGGTGGAAGCCCGCATAAATGAGCTGCAGATCACCGTGCTGGCCCTGAAAAACGCGCTGCAAACCGCCCAGAAAGCGTATGATGACGGCACCGCCGCGCAAAACACCCTGAAGGGCCAGATTGCCTCCCTGGAAACCCAGTTGAAGACAGCACCCACCATTGATATGGACGCCCTGAAGGGACGCAGGGAGGCACTGCTTATCGAAAAGGAGCAGGCGGACATCATCCGAAGCGGATTGCAATTGCGGCTGCAAGCCAATACCGCCGCCAAAGAAGGCTTGGAAAGTCAGGCAGAAACCCTGGCAGAAAAGGAGCAGCGCCTCAGCTGGGTGAAGGCCCTGAGCGACACTGCCAATGGCGCAGTGGGAGGGAAGGAACGCATCATGCTGGAAACCTATGTGCAGATGGACTATTTCGAGCGTGTGCTGGAAAAGGCCAACAGCCGTTTCCTGGTGATGTCCGGCGGTCAGTATGAATTAAAACGCAGGGATGAGGTGGGAGATCTGCGCAGCCAAAGCGGGCTGGAGATGGACGTGGTGGACCATTATAACGGCAGCCTGCGCAGCGTGAAGACGCTGTCGGGGGGCGAAAGCTTCATGGCATCGCTGTCCCTGGCGCTGGGTTTGTCGGACGAGATACAGGCTTCCGCTGGCGGCATCCAGCTGGATACCATGTTTGTAGACGAAGGCTTTGGCACTCTGGACGGGGACACCCTGCGGCAAGCCATGCGGGCCCTGGAACAGTTGACCCAGGGAAACCGTCTGGTGGGCATCATCTCCCATGTGCCGGAATTGAAGGAGAGGATTGACAAGCAAATCCGCGTCACCAAGGACAAGCAAGGCGGCAGCCAGGTGGAGGTTGTGGTCCATTAGGTGCGCAACCTAACAATCAATATATAGAGAAAGGGCTGTAACATGTCGTTACAGCCCTCAGACTATCAAAAAACCCCAAGAGTCATGGGAGGGGAGGTGTAGGAGGGGGCACCCCTCCTACTGTAATCCGCATCAGCGGCGTGTACGGTGATGCGGAAAGCCTTGCGTAGCAAGGGTTTCATTGCCGTTTGCCGCCTGGGGACGGAGCCTGCCGCACCCAGTGGGTGAAGAAGGCAGGCGGAGGAGTCAAGCGAAACGAGCCCGCCGAGTGCGCACCGTCGCACGAAGGTGGGCGACGATTGAGCTTGCGGAATGCGCAGCGAGAGGCAAACGGCCTTATCGTTCCTAAACGGCAAAAAAGGGTCTGAA
>CAYFSQ010000073.1:0-7945 GCA_964345895.1 uncultured Oscillospiraceae bacterium | reverse complement strand
CGTCGGGATGTCCTGCGCTGCCTACCCGATGGGCTACGCCCATCGGGAGCGTGCGCTACGGAATCCCTCCTTTCAAACGCAAGCGGGGGCTTGCGTTTGTTTTGGGGTTGGAAGGTGCGCGGGTGGATGACTGGGGCTGGGGATTGTAGCGTTGTTTTGTTCTAAATTCTGTATATTCTTGGGAATGTAATTGGCTTGGAAAGTTAAAAGCGCCTGTGGCTGATGTGCCGGGCGCTTTTGTGCTTTGTTTGAAGGTGTTCCATTTATGTATATTGCGTTGTTTGCCGCAAAATGCGCTGCGCTGTTTTGCTTAGGTTTTAGGGTGATGGGGCTTTGCCCCATGCCCCACCAAAGGGATTTCATCCCTTTGGAATCCCATCCTTTGGCTGGGTTAGCAGATTAAGTAGAAAACCATCGGTGTTGTTGCGGGTGGTGATGTGGATGTTTTTAAGCCCTAAGTATTCCATCACGCTCAGCAGGATTACCAGGCCTGTGGGCATGATGTCTGCCCGTTGGGGCGGCAGGCCGGGGATGTTCCCCCGTTCTTCCCTGGGCATGCTGGCTGTCAGCCGCAGCATGCTCTCCGCATCCTCTTTTCTGACCGGAAAAATCTCCGGCACTTCGCTGCCCTGGGGCACCTGCAGCAGCATATGCATCAGCGTGGTACCCGTTCCCCCCACCATGGCCCAATGGTTCGCCTTTAAAAGGGGCAATGTTTTTACCACCTTATCCGCCAGCGTCCTGGCCCTGGGAATATCCTCCAAACCATCCACCCGCTGCATTTTCATCAAGCGTCCGGCGCCCATCTGCAGGCTGATGGCGGTATCAATCCCTTCCCGCCCCACCACCACCTCGGTGGAGCCGCCGCCGATATCCAGCACGCCCTTTTCCCCTTCGGGCAGCAGCCCGGATGCCCCCAGGAAGGCGAGCCGTGCCTCCTCTTCCCCGGAAAGCAAACCCAGGGTCAGCCCCGTTTCTTGCAGCAGCAGCCTTTCAAAGTCCAGCCGGTTTTTTGCGTCCCTGGTGGCGCTGGTGGCCAGCAGGTACACCTTTTCCGCGCCCCTTGCCAGGGCCATGTCCTGCAATCCTTTGACTGCCAGGGTGGTATCAACCATGCCCTCTTCCGACAGGGCACCATCCGCCTTCAGCGACAAAAAAAGGCGCGTTTCCTCGCGCCCCCGCAGCGGGTTTTTTAGTTCTGGCACCATGTCCGCCACCAAAGAACGGGTGGAGTTGGAGCCGATCACAATCACAGCTGCCCTATTCATACTTGTCTTGAAACTCCGGCGGCGGGCCCTCGGGCCCCCACAGCACATAGGGGTTGGTAATCACAAAGCGGATTTCCCCCTCCGCCAGAAAGCCGTACTTGGTGCGGGCCTCGGTGGCAATAAACTCCTCCGTGGCGGCCAGATCCAGCATGTTTTTTAATTCGTCCCGCTTTTTGTTTTGCATGTCCAGCTCGAACCGGACATTGGCCAGCTGTGCCTCCTTGTCCAGTATCTGGGCATCCAGCTTGCTATTGAGCATGCTGCCCATGGCCACCACAACAAACACCGCCGCGATGACGGCCACCAGGGGCACCTTGCGGCCCCTGCGCCGCAGGCTGCGCTGGGCTCTTTTCTTGCGTTGTTCTGCTTGCTTGTTTTCCATTTGTTACCTCAACAGCATTTTACCTTGTTTTATTTGCCTTGACAAGGGACACAAAAGGCGATTCCCGGTGCAAGCCAGGAATCGCCTTGTTTGCATACCCTACTCTGCCGCCGGCAGAAGCAGCAGCATCTGCTCTACGCAAGGTTCAAGGGCCAGCGTGCCGGCCATGTACTGCTGCCACAGGGGCAATAACTTTTGCATCAGCGGAAGGGGCATGTCGGGATACCCCTTTGCAATGGCCTCCTGCCACAGCATCAGGCTTTGTTGGGTGGACAGGTTAATCTTTGGCTGGGTGTCCTTCAGCAGCACCCCATGCTGCCAATAGGAGAGGGACTGGGCAATGGCTTTTTCAGAGAAAAGGGCCTGCAGGTAGGCAAGGGAAGCCTGTTTGTTTGCTGCGTCCTTGGGGATCACCATCATTTCGGCAGACAGCATTGCGCTTTTCCCGCCGGATACAAGGGCAGGGGGCAGCACGAAGTGGGCATCCATGTAGCCATCAAAAGCTGTGTAGCCAAAGGTAATCAGCGCCCTTTCCCCTTCCTTTGCCAGCAGCCCTTCCTCTGCCAGGGCCTTGTAGCTTGTCAGCAGCTTCGTTAACTGCTCCTTTCGCTTAGCCTGGGGGCTGGGAAACAGCGTTTCCTGCCAGCAGAACTGTTTAAGCCACAGCGGCAGAAACAGGGCCTGGTTTTCCTTCAGCAGCTTGATGTCCGTGCCGTTCTTTGCATTCATTTCCTTCACAAGGGGAAGGGCGTCAAACACCTGCTGCCATGTCCACCCTACAGGCGACAGGCCCAGGGCCTTCAGGTCGCTATCCCTGTCCGGCTTTGCCAGCAGGATTGTCAGCCGGGTGGGCAGGCCGTATACCTTGCCCTCCTTGCCCCACAGGGCGCCATAGTCGGGCAGGGCGCTGAGCAAGCCTGCCATGGCTTCCTCCTCGCTTAAGCAAAGAAGGGCATCGGCGCTGATTAACCTGTTCAGGTTGGGGGAAATCAGGGCGTAGATGTCGCCATTTGTCAGCTTGATGTTGCCCTTTGCATCCACCTTGAACGGCTGAGCATCTGCCGGAATGCCCTGGCGGGTGACAACCTCCATGCCGGGGAAGGCCTGCTGCAGTTGCCCCTGGGCCTGCTGGAGGCGGTTTTCATCCATGGGGTAGAAATCATGGTCCATGCGCAGGATGGTAAGGGTGTCCCCAGCCAGGGCACTGGGCAAGGCCAGGGCCAGAATACACAGCAGAGCGAGAAACTTCTTCATCAGGACCGCCTTTCTGTCGGGTGTATGTGAAAACGTATTATATATAAGGATTATTGCATTCTGTCAAGGAAAACGGGGCATTGAATTGTAAACATTGTAAACGATTTTCTTAGGGGGTGTATCGTTATTCACTTTTAAATGGGGGTATGATATACTGGAACTACCAAAGGAGGTGGGTTGTGTGAAAGGGAAGGACGTATTGCTGACTGTGACGGGCTTGGCCAACAATGTGGATGAGGACGATGGCGCCATGCGGCTGACCACCGTGGGCAGGCTGACGGGCAAAAAAGACAAGTGGAAGCTGAAATACACCGAAATGCAGCCCGACACCAACGAGAAGCACAACATCACCATGACGATGGACAAGGGCGTTGTTACCATGATGCGGGACGGCGCCTACGGTACCAACATGGTGTTTGAAAAGGGCTACCGGTACGAAAGCAGCTACCAGACGCCCTTTGGCGCGCTGGACATGGGCATCTACCCCACCCATGTCAACTACGATGTGGGGGAGGATGGCAACGGCGAGGTGAACCTGAAGTACCAGCTGGATATTCAGGGCCAGTACACCTCCTTCCACGATTTGCGCATACGCTTTCAGGCCAGCTCCTCCACATGAAACGGGTAGAGCACCTGAAAGACGAGGTGAAAAGCCTCATCGGCGCGCCTTCTCTCATCCAGCGGGATCGGGAGGGGCGTGCTTTGTTTTTCAGCGATTTTAATCGCCGGGGCATAAAGGGCGCCAGGGAAAAGCTGCTTCAGGCGGGCTTTACCGTGGAAGAAACCGCCGGCGGCAACCTGATTGACCTGTCGGAAAAAAGATACCGGCAACTGTATCATTCCCTGCCTGCCCATCCCCTGCCGGAAGGCGGGCAAAATAACCTGCTGCTTTCCGCCTGCCGGATGCTGCGCCTGCATCCTGCCCCCCTTTTAGACCAGCCCCTTGCACCCCTTCAACAGGGGCTGCTGCTGGCCGACAGAGGCGAATATGAAAGGCTGGCCCTTTTCATGCAGCGGGCCCTGGCCAATGCCCTTCGGGACAAAACCCCCGCCCCCAGCGCCCTTGCCTGCCTGTTGCTCGATTGTATCAAGGAGGATAGCCTATGCTGATTACCTACCAGGGACATTCCCAATTTTTGCTGGAAAGCGCTCAGGGTTTGCGGGTCCTCACCGACCCCTACGACCAGAGCGCCCGTTTCCCCGTTGCTGAGGTGGCCGCCGATGTGGTGACCGTCAGCCACAACCATGGCGACCATAACTACATCAAAAAAGTACAGGGCAGCCCCATGGTGATCAGCACCGCCGGGGTGCACACCCTGCCCGGCGGCGCCTCTGCCGAAGCCTTCCCCGCCTTCCACGATGAGGTAGAAGGCAGCAAGCGGGGCAGCAATCTGCTGTTCAAAATCCACCTGGATGGGCTGACCATTGCCCACCTGGGGGATTTGGGGCACCCCCTCAACGCCCAGCAGGTGGATTTCCTGCAGGGCACCCACATCCTCTTGGTGCCGGTGGGGGGCTTTTACACCATCGACGCCCCCCAGGCCAAGGCGCTGATAGACAAGGTGGGACCCAGGATAACCATCCCCATGCACTATAGAACCCCCGAAGGGGGCCTTCACAACATTGCCCCGGTGGAGGATTTCCTTGCCCTGATGGCCCCAAGGACAGCCAGCCGTCAGCCCCTGTTGCGGGTTACCAAGGAAGACTTAAGCCAGCAACCCAACCTGGTGGTGCTGAAGGTGCAGGGGTAGGGTGTTGTCTCTCTAATCCGTATGAAGGATGGCCTTCCCCCTTCGTTGACGTGATCCTTAACAACCGATATAATGAGTACCACAGCGCCGGAAAGCGGCGCATTTTTGAGGAGGTTTCCATGCGCAACAGGCTTGTTTCCCTTGTACTGTGCTTTCTGATGCTCTTCTCCCTGCTGCCCTTTGCCGGGGCTGCCGAAAGCCCCCTGAAGGGGTTTGATAAAGGCTATACCTATGTTCTCTTTGGCAGCTACCCAAGCAGCGGCCAAGGGGACAAGGAGGGCATCCTTTGGCGGGTGCTTCAAAACCAGGAGGGCCTTGTTACGCTGTTGAGCGAGCAGGTGCTGGACGCCCGGCAGGTGGAAAGCACCCTGGAAGCCTTTGTGGATTATGAAAACAGCGCCCTGTACAAGTGGCTGTCGGGGGATTTTGCCGCCGCTGCCTTTACTGATGCTGAGCGTGCTGCCTTTGCCGGCGACGGGCTGACGCTGCCCACCAGCGAGCAAATCAAGGACAAGGCCCTGGGTTTTACAGGCAACAAGCAGCGCACCACTTCCCCCACGGCCTATGCACGGCAGCAGGGGGCAGATACCCGCGCCAGCTACTGGCTGCAAAACGCCGCCGATGCCAACCGCTACTCCCTGCGCCGGGTGTTAAACGATGGCGGCGTGGGCTATTCCGCCGTTACCAAGGTGTTTGGCATACGCCCTATTATCACGGTGGATGCAAGCATGCTGAGCATGTCGGGCCAGGGCACCCGGGAAACCCCCTATGCCCTGGAAGTAACGGCAGAAACCCTGGCCAGGGTGGCGGAAGAAAAACGGGCGGAGGAAGAGCGCCTGAAGGCGGAGGAGGAAGCCAAAGCCCAGGCCAAGGCGGAGCAGGAAGCCCGGGAAATAGAGGAGAAGGCCGCCGCCGAGGAAGCCCTTCAAGCCGCCCAGGCCAAGCTGGAAGCCGCCAAAGCGTCGGGGCAGGACACCGCCCAGCTGCAAAAGGAAGTGGAGGCCGCCCAGGTGACCCTCAGCATGATTGGCGGCATGGAGGTGGAAGGCTTCCCCCGCTTAACCAGGGAAGGCTTCTTGCCCGATGGGGAGGAAGAGTTTGTATTCATCGACGGCGACAACGGCCTGTGGCGCTATTGCTCCCAGGATGTGCGCATCGAAATTAAACGCCACAGCGAAACCTACGAAAAGAACCGCCCGGTGCGCTACCTGGCGGCTGAAGTGTTTGTCAGGGAGGGGGCCCAGGGCTTCCGCACCTACCCCTACACCGACAATAGAACCGTGGACAGGGATTTGTACAAGGCCAAGCAGAACGTTATCGCCCAGGAAAACAATGTGGTGCTGGCCCTGGGGGCAGATTACTACCTGTACCGCACCAACCGCCCGGGCATCCGGGTGGGGGTGGTGATCCGGGATGGGCAAATCCTCTTTGATGATGCCCCCAACAACCCCAAGACCAACTACCCGCCGCTGGATTTAATGGCTCTCTACCCCGACCACGACATGAAACTCTTTGGCCATGGGGAAACCACTGCCCAGCAGCTGGTGCAAGAAGGCGCACAGGACGTGATTGCCTTTGGCCCCTGGCTGGTGCGAAACGGCGAAGTGAACATGGAGTACACCACCTACGGCTACAACTTTGAGCCCCGGGTGGGCATCGGCATGGTGGAAAAGGGCCACTACTGGGTGCTGATTGCCGAAGGCCGCATCCGCCCCAGCCGCGGCATGACCTGCCGGGAAACCGCCTACATCTTTCAGGAGCTGGGCTGCAAAGAAGCCTTCAACCTGGACGGCGGATGGACCTCCAGCCTGATCTTCATGGGCCAGCAATTGAACCAGCTGGACAACAGCGGCATCCACAACAATGCCCGCACCCAGAACGAGATTTTAGGCGTGGGCTATACCCCCAACATGGCCCAGTATCAGCCCCCGGAGACAAAGAAGTGACGAGGCTTGTAAAAAGAACCCCCATCCTTTTCTTGCTGCTCATGCTGTGCCTGGTAGCCCCTGTAACCCATGCTGAGGGCACCGACATCCTGTTTTCCTTCGCCGGGGATTGCACCCTGGGCGGGGATGAAAGCTGGATGAACTACTCCATCGGCACCTTCAAGGTGATGGCACAGGAGCAGGACAACTACGCCTACTTTTTAGAAAAGGCACAGCCCCACTTTGCCAGCGATGATTTTACCATCGTCAACCTGGAAGGGGTGCTGGCAGACAGTGCCAAGGGGCTGAACCCCAGCACCAAGTGGAATTTCCGCGGCGCGACGGAGTATGTGGACATATTAACCCTGGGCTCGGTGGAGGCTGTCACCCTGGGCAACAACCACACGGCAGACTTTGGCAAAACAGGCCTTGCCTCCACCAAGGAAACCCTGCAAAAGGCGGGCATCCCCTATGCCCTGGACGAAGAAACCTTCGTGCTGGAAAAGGAGGGGGTGAAGGTGGGCTTCATCGGCTTCTACGGCCCCACCTACCGCCGCTACGGCAAGAAGCTGCCTGCCTTGATTAACAAGTTAAAGCAGGAGGAGGGCTGCGCTGCGGTGGTGCTGATGTACCATGGCGGCACCCAGTACAGGGTGAAGCACAACAAGCAGCAGCAAGAGGATTTGCGCTACGCCATCGACGCCGGGGCCGACCTGGTCATCGGCCACCATCCCCACGCCTTGCAGGGCATCGAGGTGTATAATAACCGAAACATCGTGTATTCCCTGGGCAATTTCTGCTACGGCGGCAACCGCAAGCCCCGGGAGGTGGAGTATGAAAGCATGGTGCTGCAGGCAAAGCTTTCCTTTGATGAGCAGGGGGTATACCAATCCCAGCAGTTGACCATCCACCCCTACCATATTTCAGCCACCCGCCCCCGCAACAACTACCAGCCCTTTCCCCTGACGGGGGAGGATGCCCACAAGGCCATGGCCACCATCCAGGGGGACACCCCCTTTGCCCTGAACCCCTTTGTGGAGGGACTGGGCGCTGTGCAGCAGGAAGTACCCGCCCGGTAAAAGCAAGGCCATATATGAACAATTTTTAACAAAGTTTGACTTTCCCTATGATAACGTGTATAATTTCCACCGTTGACAAGATCAACAATTAGGAAGGAAAAGAGGTGCTGTTATCATGTTGAAGAAGATCGCTCTGGTTCTGGTCGTTCTCGCCCTGGCCCTGGCTGCCACCGGCTGCACCGACAAGACCCCCAAGGCTACCGAAGCGCCCACCGCCACCACTGCTGTGGAAGCTGTTGTCGAAAAGGTAGAAGAGAAGGTCGACGAGAAGGTTGAAGAGGCCACC
>CAYFSQ010000072.1:0-7969 GCA_964345895.1 uncultured Oscillospiraceae bacterium | reverse complement strand
GAATCCCTCCTCTCAAACGCAAGCAGGGGCTTGCGTTTGTTTTGGGGTTGCGGGGGTTGTGGGTGTGTTGCGTTTGCAACGTGGACGGGATAGAATGAGTGTGGTGAGTTGTTAAAAAAGGGGATGCGGGTGGTGGAAATGCGAGATATTTTGTTGGGTTGTGCCCTCTTTTCAGGGCTGGGGCAACGGCTTTCTGAAGGGCTGCAGGTATTCTCCGCCCGGGAAAAAAGCCATCCGAAGGGGGAAATCCTCAAGGGGGTCTATCGCCTGCTGCCGGCCTTTGGGCTGGTGTTGTCAGGCACGGTGCAGGTGTACATGGACGATTTTGACGGCCAGCCTATGCTGATGAGCAATGTCAGCCCTGGCGGCACCTTTGGGGAAGCGCTGTGCTACTTGCAAAGGGAATCCCCGGTGTACATCATCGCCCGGGAGGATTGCCGGGTGCTGTGGCTGGAAACCGATTGGATGCATGGGGACAACCTGGACGATCTGCGCAAGGACCTGGCCCGGCGCTTTACTGCCATGCTGGCTGAGCGCACCCTCGCCATGAACGACCGCATCCAGATTTTGTCCAAGAATACCCTGCGGGGCAAGCTGACGGCGCTGCTTAGCCAGTACGAAAAAAAGAAGGGGGCAGAGTTTCTGCTGCCCATGGACCGCGCCGGGATGGCAGCCTACCTGGGGGCAAATCGCAGCGCCTTGTCCAGAGAGTTAGGCGCCATGCAGAAGGAAGGCATCATCAGCTTTGAGCGCAACAGGTTTTCCCTGCATCAGTAAGAGGGCATGCAGGTAAAGGCTGGCCTTTGGCCAGTCGCTTCGGGGTAGGAAAACAGAGAGGGCTCCCTTGTAAGTTCCAGGGATGTTTGCTATACTGGCTCCGGAGATAGTCTAGATTCAGATGGGTAAAGCGTGGCGAAAGCCATAGGGATGGGGTGAGATTCCCCAACAGTGACGCTGCTGTGAAGAGCGATGTTTGTTCCCAGAGCATGGTGCAACCATTGGGCCAAGGCCTGAGAAGGTGGGGACAAGCGCTTGAGCTCCAAGTCAGAATACGGCTTTATCGATCGGCACAGAATTCGCTTTCGATCCAAAGGCGATGTTGCCAATAGCTTCGGCGTTTTTCCGCCGCATAGCCTTTTGGCTGTGCGGCGTTTGTGCATTCGGCCTGTTTCCAAATAAAGAAAGGCGGAACCTCATATGAAAAACCTCAGGAAAATCGCACTCCTCCTGCTTGCGCTGCTGCTGCTTGCCAGCACAGCCCTGGCGGAAAAACCCACCCAGGACCGGGCGGGCAACCCCATCACGCTGCCTGACAACATCAGCAAGATTGTCTCCCTGGCGCCAGCCACCACCCAGGTTCTGGACAGCTTGGGGGTGAAGGACAAGTTAGTGGCGGTGGATACCCAAAGCCCCCTGTACGTAGAAGGCGTCAAGGATTTGCCCCAGTTTGATATGATGGCCCCCGATGTGGAGCAGATTGCCTCCCTGGAGCCGGACATCGTGTTCACCGCCGGCATGAGTTACCTGGAAGGCAACCCCTTCGCCCCCCTGACGGACATGGGCATTGCCGTGGTGGATATCCCTTCCAGCACCAGCATTGAAGCGGTGGGAAAAGACGTGGTGTTCACCGCCGCCTGCCTGGGCCTTGAAGAAGAAGGGCAGAAGCTGGCCGATGACATGATGGCCAAGATTGACGCCCTGGCTGCCAAGGCCGAGGGGGTCGCAGAAAAGAAAACCGTGTTCTTTGAAATCGGCGCGCTGCCCTACCTGTACAGCTTTGGCAGCGATACCTTCCTGCATGAAATGATAGAGCGCCTGGGCGCCACCAATGTGATGGGCGCACAGACAAGCTGGCTGAGCGTATCGGAAGAGGATGCGGTATCCGCCAACCCCGATGTAATCCTCACCAGCGTCAACTATATCGATAACCCCGTGGATGAAATCCTCGCCCGTCCCGGCTGGGAAAATGTAACGGCAGTCAAAAACGGCCAGGTTTTCTACATTGATAACGGGGCTTCCTCCCTGCCCAACCACCACATCGTCAAAGCCATGGAAGAAATGGCCGCAGCCATCTATCCGGAGATATTCGCCGACAAATGAAAAACAAGGTAAAAATTTGCCTGCTCCTGGCGTCAGCGCTTGTTGCGCTGGCGCTGGGGGTGGGGGTGGGCAGCAGCAACATTCCCCTGGGGGAGGTGCTGGGCGTCCTGGGGCACAAGGTACTGGGCATCCCCTTGCCGGAGGGCACACGGGATATTACCGTGTCCATCCTGTGGACCATCCGCTTCCCCCGGGCGGTGATGGCCTTTTTAATCGGTGCATCCCTGTCTGTCAGCGGCACGGTGATGCAGTCGGTGCTGCGCAACCCCCTGGCATCCTCCTACACCCTGGGGGTGTCCTCCGGCGCATCGCTGATGGCAGCGCTGGTGATTGTGGCGGGCTTCCAGCTGCCCCTGCTGGGGGTCTATACCCTGCCGCTCTTTGGTTTTCTGGGGGGCTTGGGTACGGTGTTCCTGGCGATGATGTTGTCGCTTAAGTTTGATAAAACCCTGGAAAACCACACCATTATTCTGGTGGGCATGGTGCTGTCGCTGTTTGTCAACGCGCTGTTGACGCTGATTACCGCCCTGTCCTCCGAGCGCCTCAGCCAGCTGATTTTCTGGCAGATGGGCAGCTTTTCGGGGGAAACCTGGCAAAATGCCGGGCTGGTGGTGGCGGTGCTATTGGCCTGTCTGGTGATCTTGCAAAGCTACACCCAGGAAATGGACATCATGACCTTTGGCTCCGAGCAGGCACTGTCGGCGGGGGTGGAGCTGCGCCAGGTGAAGATTGTGCTGATTGCCCTGTCTGCCCTGATGACGGGCGTGGCGGTGGCCTTTACCGGCGTCATCGGCTTTGTGGACTTGATTGCCCCCCACATCGTGCGCAGGCTGATGGGCTCCAACCACCGGTGGGTGGTGCCGGGGGCGGCGCTCTTTGGCGGCATCTTCCTGGTGCTGGCGGACCTTGTGTCCCGCACCCTGATGGCGCCCCAGGAGCTGCCCGTCGGCGCTGTAACGGCGCTGATTGGCGCACCCTTCTTTGCCTACATGTATTTCCGCAGGAAGGGGGGACGGCTGTAGTGCTGAGCCTTAAAAACGTCAAGGCAGGCTATGGGGATACCCAGGTGCTCCACGGCATCACCTGCCAGTTTGAAATGGGCAGGAACTACTGCCTGCTTGGCCCCAACGGCTGCGGCAAAACCACCCTGATCCGCGCCATTGCAGGGCTGATTCCCTCCACCGGGGAGATTACCCTGGAGGGTGTGCCCCTTAAGAACATGAAACGGCTGGAGTTTGCCCGGCATATCGCCGTGATGAGCCAGATGAACAGCGTGTACTTCCCCTATACGGTGTACGAAACCGTCATGATGGGGCGTTACCAGCACATGAAAAAACGGCTGTTCCACCTGCCCTCGGCAGAGGATCGGGACATGGTGCAGCATTGCCTGGAAACGGTGCGCCTTGCGGATCTTAAGGACAGACCCATTGACGAACTGTCCGGCGGCCAGCGGCAGCGGGTCTTTTTAGCCCAGGTGCTGGCCCAGGACCCCCGCATCATCCTGCTGGATGAACCCACCAGCCACCTGGACATCCGCCACCAGCTGGAGCTTGTCAATCACCTGCAGCAATGGTCGAAAAGCGGCCGGCATATGGTGATAGGCGTGCTCCACGACATCAACCTGGCGCTGAAACTAAGCGAACATATCCTGTTTATGAAGGATGGCAACATCCTGCGGCAAGGCTCCTTTCGGGAGATTGCCGACGGCCCCTTCCTGAAGGAAGTATACGAGGTGGACATTGTGGACTATATGCAGTCGTCCACCCAACAATGGAGGCATGTGCATGACAGCGTACCGAAGCCCCTATGAAGCCTATCCCTTTCTGGCCGATGCGCCGGAAGATTTGCGGTGTGATTTTGAAATCCTCACCGATTTTATTGCATCCCTCACAGGGGAGCTGGCGGCAGCCTGCCCCCCATTTAAGGAAGAGCTGATGAAGGTGTGTGAACTGGTCTACCATATCAACCCGACGCTGCGCACCTTTTTCAGCATAACAAGCGAGGAAATTGCCTGGCTGAAGGGGCGCACCGAAGCCCTGCAAAAGGCGGCGGCGCCAAAGGGAACCGCCTTTGTGCTGCCCGCAGGGACAGCCAACGCCTGCAAGGCCCATGTGCTGCGCACCCAGTGCAAGCAGCTGGTGCGCCTTATCTACCGGCATATGGCCGCAGGCCACGCAGCTCCCGACGGGTTGCTGGATGTGTGCAACCTGCTGTCCGGGTACTTTTTTGCCCTGGCCCTTGCCATCAATCAGCAGGAAAAAGTACAGGAAGTGCCCTTTGTCAGCCGCAACTACCGGGGGTAAAGGGTATACTATACAGAATGAAGCCCCACAAGCAACAACGGGCAAGTTCTTTGCTGCCCATGGATTTATGGGCGTAAACACCAAGGCACATGTTTTCGCCTGCTGCACGAAAGGGAGGATGTATGAGCATCGCTTGTCAAGCCTGCAACAAGGGCTGCCAGGGCGGCTGCGTCGGCCGGGTACCCATTTTCAGCACATTAAAGAAGGAAGAGTTGGCCCAGGTAAAAACCCTGGTCAGGCAAAGGGAATATCTGCCCCGGGATATGATTTTCAACGCCGGGGATCCCCTTAACTCCATGTACATTGTGCGCTTTGGCCGTGTCAAGCTGCTGCGCACCGATGCCCAGGGGGAGGAAGCCATTGTGGACATCCTCCAGCCGGGGGACTTTTACGGTGGCGACAGCCTGACGGATACCTCGGTAACAAGGGAAAGCGCTGCTGCCATGGAGCATACCGGCCTGTGCCTCATAAGGGGGGAGGACTTATCCCAGCTAATCCGCCGCAACCCGGAGATTGGCCTGAAGATCATCAGCTATTTAAGCGACATGCGGGAAAATGACCGCCGGTTGATGCACATCCTCACCCTGCGGGATGCCGGGCGCAAGGTGGCGGAGCTGCTGCTGTGGCAAAGCGAAAAGCACCCCGACGCGCCCCTTAACTTCTCCCAGGAGGAGATGGCCCGCATGACCGGCCTGACCCATGAAACGGTGAACCGTAAAATTGCCCAACTGAAAAAAGCGGGCATTATCCGGGTGGATGGCTATAAAAACCTGCTGGTCCGCGACCGCCGGGGCCTGGAAACCTGGGAGGGGTAGGGAAACCAAAGCAGAGGTGGGAAGGGCAATATAAATCCGGCATTCCCTGGATGGGTGTGATGTGGAAGCGCGAATGCCTGTTTATTTTGAACAAAACAATCCCGATAAGGTATAATAGCGATATAAAACACGTGATTATACCCGAAAGGGGTTATTTTTATATAAACTTATTGACATTATACCCGAATGGGTATAATGTATTCATATAGAGAGGGTGTGGATATGAATCGAATTGCGGAATTTATTAAAAAACGCAGGAAGGAAGCCGGCCTTACCCAGGAGGAATTTGCCCTGCGTTCCGGGCTTGGGCTTCGTTTTGTGCGGGAATTAGAACAGGGCAAGGAAACCATGCGGATGGACAAGGTAAACGTTGCCCTTGGCATGTTCGGCATGGAAGCCGTGCCCGGCAGGAAGGAAACAGAGTAATGGTGGTGCTTCGAAGGGCATTTGTCTATGTGCAGCATACGTTTGCGGGGATACTTGCGGAAACGGACGGCGGTTATGCTTTTACATACGATAAGGCGTACCTCGCCAATCAGCACAGTGCGCCAGTTTCCCTCACCCTTCCCTTACGGGAGGAAATGTACACATCCAACATATTGTTTCCCTTTTTTGATGGGCTGATACCTGAGGGGTGGCTTTTATCTCTGGCATCCAGAAATTGGAAGATTGACAATGGGGATCGCTTTGGCATCTTGCTGGTGGCGTGCAGGGATTGCATTGGCAATGTATCCATCAGGGGGGAAAGGGTATGAACTGCTTATCCTGCGGGAAACCCTTGCGCAATGGGTCAAATGGCTGGCACGCAAGCTGTGCCCGGCGTTTTTTCGGCATCAATTTTATCCCGGACATTGCCCTTGATGAACAGCAGATAGAGGCCATTGCGCTGAACAATGTGTCCAAGGGGCTCACTGTGCCTGGGGTACAGAAAAAGATGTCTTTACACTTTTCCAATCAGCACAAACCAAGATTGACCATGGTTGGTTATCCTGCGGGGTACATCCTCAAACCTCCGGTGAAAGAGTTTCAAGCGCTGCCGGAAGCGGAGCAATTAGCCATGTCCATGGCGGACGCGGCAGGCATTCGGACTGTTCCCCATGGGTTGCTTGAGCACCAGGGCGCTTATGCCTACATCACTAAAAGAGTTGACCGTGTTTTTACGGGGACCGTCATAGACGGTTTGCTGGGCATGGAAGATTTTTGCCAACTGGATTTGAGGCTTACCCAGGATAAGTACAAAGGCTCGTACGAGCGGTGCGCCCAGATTATATCGCGCCATTCTTCACAAAGCGGTTTGGACATGACGGAGCTGTACATGCGCCTGGTGTTTTCTTTCCTTATTGGCAATTCTGACATGCATCTGAAGAATTTTTCTCTGGTAGAAATAAAGCCCGCTTCAGGCCTGTACATCCTTGCGCCTGCCTACGATTTATTGCCTGTCAATATCATCATGCCAGAGGATAAGGAGCAGTTTGCCTTAACCATGAATGGGAAAAAAACCAACCTTCGCAGAAAAGATTTTATGGTTTTTGCCGCTGCCTGCGCAATCCCTGAAAAGTCTGCCGAAAGGATGCTGACAAAATTGCTATCCATGGTACCGGTTTTCCTATCCATGGTGGAGGAATCCTTGTTGCCGGATGCAATGAAAACTGCCCTTGCAGAGCTTATTGGCGGGAGAAGCGCTTGTTTATCCCCCGGAAAAAGTAAGCCGCAATAGAATGTATGGGGTCTAACAACGAGGACGGAAGCGTATGCTTCCGTCCTCGTTCATATGTCTGCTTATTCTGTTGTTATTACCTGCCTTGGGTCAATTCCAGGTATCTTTTGTAATGCTGCAGGATGCGCCGCTTGTATTCCTGTTTGCCCAGGGTTTCCCGCATGCCTGCTGCCAGCATGAACAGGGGCAGCTTGCGGAAGGCGGCTTCCTGGCCGTGTTCCGGTTCCCTTCGGTACAGGGCCAGGGCGACCTTGCGCAGGTGTAGATACTGCTTGTCCCTGTCGGTGGCCATCAGGGCTAAAGTATAGCAAGTGCGGGTGTTGATGGTTGTTTCCACTTGTACCTCCTTATGTCGCGTTGTGCTGGTTCGTGCTTCAGAGGGGACAGGGGGAAGGGCCTTCCCGATAGAGAGACAGGGACGGCGTGGAAGCGGTTCTATGGTTATTCGGCTTGGGCTGAGGTTATCCTGCTGGCAAGAAAGTGAAAATGTTGGTTCTTTTACACACCAGGCGTAGTTGGCTCAGCGCCTCAGCAAGCGGCGTACAGCGCTGAGGGTGCGGAGCGCCAGCAGGGTGAATAGTGTGCGCACCAGGCGAAGCATGGTCATCATCCCTTCCGTTGTATGTTCTTTCGCCGCCGTAGGCGGCGCTTTCATCGATATATTATCACAAAAAAGCATCTTTGTTGTCTATCCTGGGTGACAAAGAACCTTGACGCAGCGTCCGCGAAAAAAACAAGGGCTGTGATGAAGGCAAAAGCCTATCCCATGAAAGGAGCATGCATCATGGCGTATAACCATCAAACCCTGGGGGGCGTCATTCGCAGGCTGCGCAAGCAGCGGGGTCTTTCCCAGGAGGTGCTTTCCGGCAGGGCGGGCATGGCCCGCAGTCACCTGGCCATGGTGGAAAGCGGTAAAAAAGCCCCCAGCCTGAATACTGTGTGGAACATTGCCCAGGCGCTGGATATCAGCGTGAGCAGCCTCCTGCGTATGGCGGAGGAACAACTGCAAACCCCTCCATAAGACAACCGCCGCG
>CAYFSQ010000071.1:0-8257 GCA_964345895.1 uncultured Oscillospiraceae bacterium | reverse complement strand
TCCCTTCACAGCGCCAGCTTCATATCGCCGGGTTTTATCCAGCCTATTTTTTTAAATCCCCACCAGAAGCACAGGGTCAGGGCGGCGGGGAGGAGGACGTGCATCAGCAGCAGCAGGCCCAGCAGGGGCAGGGGGGCCATGGTGGGGGACATGGCTGCCCAGGCGCCAAACTGGCCCACCAGGCCGCTGGTTCCCATGCCTGCGCCTGAGGGGGTGTTGGTCATGCCAAAGACCAGGGTGGACAGGGGGCCCAGCACGGCGGAGGCCAGGGTGGGGGGCAGCCAGATTTGGGGTTTGCGCAGGATGTTGCCAAACTGCAGCATGGATGTGCCAATCCCCTGGCTAAGCAGGCCGCCCATGCCGTTGTCCTGGTAGGATTGCACGGCAAAGCCCACCATCTGGGCGCAGCAGCCCACACAGGCCGCGCCCGCCGCCAGGCCGTTGCGGCCCAGGGAAATCCTGAGGGCTGCCGAGGAAATGGGGGCGGTCAGCACCATGCCCATCACCACGCTGACTAAAATCCCCATGGGCAAAGGGTGCAGCTCGGTCAGGCGGTTGATGGAGCCGCCCAGGGCATCCATGAAGGCGGCGATGGCAGGGCCTGTTACCTGGGCAATGATGCCGCCGGATACAATGACGGCGATGGGCACCAGCACAATATCCACCGGTGTTTTGCCGGAAATGAACTGCCCGCACTCTGCCCCGGCCACGCTGGCCAGGTACGCGCCGACGGGGCCGCCCAACTGGTAGCCATAGGCACCAGCCACCGCGCAGGAAAAAATGGCCAGGGGCTTTACCTTTAAGCCATAGGCAATGGCAACGCCGATGGCGGCGCCCACCACGGGGGAGGAGGCAGACACCATGGCCGCCATGGGCTGCAGAAATGACAGAAAGGTAATTTGGGATAGCTGGGACAGGATCAGGCCGATGATGAGGGAAGAAAACAAGCCCAGCGCCATGGAGCTCATGGCGTCGATGAAGTACCGCTGGAAAAAATTTTTAGCCTTGTTGCGCATTGTCTTTTCCTCCTGGATGGATGTGGGGGTGGCTGGTTTTTTATACGTTGCGCAGCTGTTTGCCTGCCCAGGAAAACAGGGCGGCGGACAGCGTCTGGAAATCCATTTCTTCGCCATTTTGCATCCCGATATAGGCGAGGACGATGGCTTGCTCTTCTTTTGGGACAACCTTTAGCAAATCCCGCCTTGCGGCGATGTAGTGGCCCGTGTGCAGGTAGTGCAGCGCCTGGATGGCAAAGAGGGCAGATTTGTATAGCCCCTTCAGCATATCTTTCCCTTGGGTATGCAGCATGTTGTGGACGCAGCCGTGGTAGATGTTGCCCACCTCGGTTTTGATGGCCTGCCTGATATCGGCTTCCCCTATTGCGGGTAGTAGCCCCGACAGGCTGCCCTTTAAGGGGCGGGTGTCATGGTAAAACTGGAACAGGTCGGATGCCGGCCAGCGGGCAATTTCTTCCTTGCCCGAGAGAAAGCCGCAGACCAGCTGCCTGTTTGGCAATGTGTCCAGCATGGCGCTGTAGCGGTGGATGTCCTGGGGCGACAGGGTGTCAAGGATGACCACCATATCAATATCGCTGTCCTTTGTGGCTTCGCCCCGGGCATAGCTGCCCTGCAGGCCCGCAAAGCACACGCGCTGGCCGAAATTCTTGTCCAGCGCGTCCAAAAAAAGAGCAAGCCAGGGGGCAAGACCTGCCCCCAACCCCATGCTTTCTGGCTGCATCCCTTACCCCTTCTTTACCCCATCCACCGCGTCGATGGCGGAGATGATGGCGTGGCGGAAGCCGTTTTCTTCCAGGGCGCTGATGCCCCGGATGGTGGTGCCGCCGGGGGAGCAAACATTGTCCTTCATCTGGCCGGGGTGCTGGCCTGTTTCCAGGTGCAGCCTGGCGGTGCCTTCCAGCATGCGGGCGGCCAGGCGGTAGGCCATATCCCGCTTCACGCCGTACTTAACCCCCGCATCCCCCAGGGCTTCCAGGAACAGGGCGGCAAAGGCGGGGCCGCAGCCTGCAATGGTGCTGCCAGCGGACATCTGGGTTTTATCCAGAAAAACAATCAGCGCCACCCGTTCAAACAGGCTGTTAAAGCGCGCCAAATCTTCCTGGGTGAAGCCGTGGTCCTCCTCACAAATGAGGATGCCCTTGCCCACCGCCACCGGCGTGTTGGGGATGCAGCACAGCCCCCGGGCGCTGGCGGGCAGCATGTCCTTTAACTGGGCGTAGGAGATGCCTGCCGCCACGCTGATGACGGGCTTGCCCAGCAAATCCTTTTCTATCTGATGGATCACCTCGGCCATCTGCCAGGGCTTGACAGCCAGGATGATTAAATCGCTGGCCTTTGCCACCTCTTCATTGGTGCCCAGCGTTACGCCAAGGCGGGCGCAGCTGGCCCTCAGCTTGTCCTGCCTTAGGGCAGAGGCGTGGATGCTGCCCGGTTGGGCGGCGCGGGTAAAAAGCAGCCCCTGGGCCAGGGCTTGCCCCATGTTGCCAAAGCCGATGATGCCAATGGTCATCTGGAAAACCTCCTTCAAAACGTGGGATATGGGGTAGTGTATCATATCCAACCGCTGCTTGCTATTGTTTACATGGCGTTTCTTGACAACATGCCTCAAAGTGAGTATCTTTACATTGGTAAACCATTGAAATGTATGTAAAGGAGGGGGAATTATGCACGGCAACCCGGACCAGATGAACGACGCCAAGGTGCGCGGCATTGTGCTGCTTGTACTCAGCCTCCTGTTGATTGTTATTGTGGTGCTGCTTATCCAAACGGTGAAGACCCCCAGGGTGACCCAGGCCACCACGGTGCCTGGCTCCGTCAGCCAGCTGATTACCCAGCCCCCGGGGGGCAACTTTGCCAGCATCGGCGCGGCCATTGAGGCCAACCAGCCCACCGCCTCGCCGGAACCCACCCCCGAACCCACCGCCACGCCGGAGCCCACTGCCCGCCCCACCGCCACCCCGCGGCCTACGGAGATTAAATCCCTGCGCCGGGGCGACAAGAGTGAGGAAGTGCGCGCCATGCAGCAGCGGCTGATTGAGCTGGGGTACCTGAAGCAGGGCGATGCCGACGGCAGCTTTGGCAAGGGCACCATGGCCGGCCTGCAGGAGTTTCAGAAGAATAACGGCCTGGCCCCCGATGGCGTAGCAGGGCGCGATACCCTGAACCGCCTGTTCAGCAGCGACGCCAGGTAAACAGCCCCTTCCCCGCAGACAGGTGCGAAAGATAGAAAACACAGACACAGCGCTGTGTTTTCTTGGTATTGTAACGGTGTCGGGTTTTAGGATAACTTGCGGGAGGGCCATGTTTTCATGTTATTCCATGATGTAGGGTAAATCATTGAAGCACGCAAGGAGAAGTATCATGCGAAAAAGGTTATTCCTGTTTCTATCCGTCCTGTCGCTGCTGTGGGTTGCGGCAATCGGCCTGGCGCAAGCGCCCTCCGTCCAGTTTGAATACAAACAGGAAAGTGAAGGAATCCATATCACCAGGGCTCATCTTCAGAATGTCACGGAATTGGTGATTCCTTCTGTCCTTGACGGGCGTAAAGTCGTGGCGATTGAGCGTTTTGCCATTGATGGGAGAGACAACCATTTACAAAAAATTGTTTTGCCCGAGGGGCTGAAAAACATGGCACCAGGTGCCTGCATCAACGGATATGAATTGGCAGCCTATGAAATATCCCCCGAGAACCCCTATTTCACCAGCATTGATGGGGTGATATTTAAGAAGCATAAGGATGGCAGCCTGTCCCTTTGCGCGTACCCTCAAGGCAAGCCAGGGGATAGCTATCAGCTTCCGGCACAGGTAACAGAGATTTTGCCCATGGCAATGTACATCAATCTATCCATCAAGACCCTTATTCTGCCCGAGGGGGTTAAAAAAATCGGCGCAGAGGCCTTTTCTTATTCGGACATTGAGGTGTTGGGGCTGCCGGCGTCCCTTAAGCAGGTGACGGACAGCACCTTTTCCCACATGCGGGATTTACAGCGGATTGATTTGGCCTCAGGCAACACTGCCCTTATCATTCGTGATAAGGCGTTGCTCACTGCCGATGGGAAGCGCCTGCTTGTCCTGCCAGCCCGAAGTGATGTTGACCGTTTTGATGTGCCTGTAGGGGTAAAAATTATTGGGGATGGTGCCTTTGAGGGGCATCCAACATTAACAAGCATTACCTTGCCCGATGGCGTTCAGATAATCGGCAAGGGGGCCTTTAAAGAACTTCATGCCTTAAGAGAGGAAATCATTTTGCCTGCTTCCGTCAGGCGCATTGGCGATGATGCCTTTTTAGGCTATCAACCAAGCAGCATCACCCTGCCGGAAGGCCTGGAAACCATTGGTCAAAGCGCTTTCCAGGAAGCGAAATTAAAATCAGTACATGTACCTGATACGGTGACCAAGATAGGCCATAGCGCTTTTGCGCGCAATGATGTGCTGCAAGAGGTCAAACTGTCGGGCAAAATGCAATCCTTGCCATGGCTTCTCTTTGACGGCTGCACCGCCTTGCGGGAGGTGATTATTCCCCATGGCGTGGAAGAAATCAGCGAAAAAGCCTTCAGCGGCTGCAAGGATGTTGTTATCCACATACCCGATACCCTGACCGTGGTTCACCCCGAGGCGTTTAAAAATGCCTGGACGGGGGAGCAAGGCGATCTGTCCACCTTTACCTTTGCCGGCGGGGAGAGCAGCCCGGCCCGGCGCATCGCCAGGAAGATGGGCATCAACTATGTGGTGGACACCTCCAAGCGCTAAATCCCCCCAAAGCCAAATGGTACCAAACTTAAAACGCCGTTGCCGGGCAGATGATGGCGGACTTTAAACATAGGAAAGAAGAATAGACCATCAGCGCAGCCAGGCATTTTGCCTGGCTGCCCGGCTGTTGCAAGATGCCCGATGCATGATTGTACGCATATCTATTCAATAAAACCAGAAAAGATGCAATCCATGGCTTTCCATGGGTGGGCTTTGCGTGATAAAATCAGGCGGTATCACAAAGGGAGGGAAAGTTATGAAAAAGTTATTGTGTCTGTTGGCCATCCTGGCACTGATGGTTGCCCCTGCGCTGGCCCAGGAGAGCGACGCCGCGTATATCCAGGACAAGAAAAACATGGTGATTGGCTATACCGTGTATGCCCCCATGAACTATACCGACGACCAGGGGGTCTTCACCGGCTTTGATACCGAGCTGGCCACCAAGGTGTGCGAAAAGCTGGGCGTAACGCCGGAGTTTGTGGAAATCAACTGGGAAACCAAGGAAGTGGAGCTGGCCGCCAAGACCATCGACTGCATCTGGAACGGCTTGACCATCACCGACGAGCGCAAGGCCAACATGGAAATCACCGTGCCCTACGTGCTCAACGCCCAGGTGGTTGTCATGAAGGCGGGCGCTGCGTATGAAAACACCGCATCCCTGGAAGGCAAAACTGTGGTGGCCGAGGCGGGCAGCGCCGGGGAAAGCACCGTGAAGGCGGATGAGGGCCTGCAAAAGGCAGAGTATATCGCCAAGGAAGTGCAGACGGCCTGCCTGATGGAGGTGGCTGCCGGTACCGCTGATGCCGCCGTGCTGGACATGACCCTGGCCAACGCCATGATTGGCGAAGGCACCGACTATGCAAACCTCGCCATCGTGGACCATCTGGCGGTGGAAGAGTACGGCGTGGCCTTCCGCAAGGGCAGCGACATGGCGCAGCAGGTAAGCGACACCTTCGCATCCCTGAAGGAAGAAGGTTTCCTCAGCGAGCTGGCCGAAAAATACGGGCTGGAGCTGGCGAATTAAGGTATCCCGCAAGGCTGCCGCCGTTCTATGCCGGCGGCAGCCTGCTTTGTTTTCATCCAAACCTGAAGGGGCGAAAGAATGTTGATTGCCTTTTCAGGCTGAAAGGGTCTGTATGACGGATATATCCACCATCATCGGCAGGTTGTTTGGCAGCTTTCAGTTAAATGTGGAGCTGTTTTTTCTGACGCTGCTGTTTTCCCTGCCCCTGGGGCTGGTGATTGCCTTTGGCTCCATGAGCCGCTTCAAGCCCCTGTCTCTGCTGACCAAAACCGTGGTGTGGATTGTGCGGGGCACGCCGCTGATGCTGCAGGTAATCATCATCTTTTTTGCGCCGGGGCTGTTAAACCTGGGCGCGCCCTGGGGGTCGGGGGCCAGCGCCCGCTTTACGGCGGCCACGGTGGCCTTTGTGTTTAACTATGCCTGTTATTTTTCTGAGATTTACCGCGGCGGCATACAGGGTGTGCCCCGGGGGCAGACCGAGGCGGGCCAGGTGCTGGGCATGACCAAGCCCCAGATATTTTTCCGCGTCACGCTGCTGCAGGTGGTTAAGCGCATCATGCCCGCCATGTCCAACGAGGTCATCACCCTGGTGAAGGACACCTCCCTGGCGCGCATCATTTCCATCAAGGAGATTATCATGATGGCGCAGGAGTATACCTCCCAGGGGCTGATATGGCCGCTGTTTTCCACGGGGCTCTTTTTTCTGGTGTTTGTCGGCGTGCTGACGCTGCTGTTCAACCACCTGGAGAAACGCCTCAGCTATTTTAGAGTATAGGGGACATACATGCCGTTATTGGAAGTAAACAACCTGCATAAATGCTTTGGCACCGCGGAGGTGCTGCGGGGCATCAGTTTTTCTCTGGAGCGGGGCAAGGCCCTGGCCATCATCGGTTCCTCCGGTTCGGGCAAGACCACGCTGCTTCGGTGCCTTAACTTTCTGGAAAGGCCCGACATGGGGCGCATTCTGGTGGATGATGAGGTGCTGTTTGACGCCGATGCCTCACAGCGCCTGTCGGATAACGACATCCGCCGCAACCGCCTCAACTTTGGGCTGGTGTTCCAGTCCTTCCACCTGTTTCCCCAGTACACGGTGCTCAAGAACATCACATTGGCCAGGGAGCTGATGCTCAAGCAAAGCAAGGGGGATTCCCCCGGGCTGATCCGGCAGGAAGCGCTGGAGCTGCTGCGTCAGATGGGCCTGAGCGGCCGGGAAGGGGCCTATCCCCATGAACTGTCCGGCGGACAGCAGCAGCGGGTGGCCATCGCCCGGGCGCTGGCCATGAAGCCCAAAATACTCTGCTTTGACGAGCCCACCTCCGCCCTGGACCCGGAATTGACGGGGGAGGTGCTGCGGGTGGTGCGGGCCTTGGCGGAAAAACGCACCACCATGGTCATCGTCACCCACGAAATGGCCTTCGCCCGGGACGTGGCCGACCATGTGATCTTTATGGATGAAGGCCTCATTGTGGAGGAAGGCGCTCCGCAGCAGGTCATCACCAACCCCCAGCAGGAGAGGACAAGGCAGTTCCTGTCCAGGTTTTCCAGCGAGGGGTAAGGGGCGAGATATATTATTTGGATGAAAACGCAGGAGACTATTCCTGCGTTTTTTCTTTGTCGATTTTTCGGGCTGTTTACAGGCGTCCGAATATTGAAACATCCTTTCACGGAAAAAAACACCGCAAGGATTAATGTGCTGCCAGGCGGTTGACAAGGGGCGGAGGCTTCTTTTATACTGGGCAAAACGAGAACAAATGTTCTTATGTTCTGAAAGGAGGAGCCTATGCACAGCGTGAACTTGCTGACAGCCCGCCTGGCGCTGTACGGCATCAGCCGCAGGGAAGCGGCGGACAAGCTATGCCTTAGCTACAGCGCCTTCAACCGGAAATTACGGGAAGGCAGGCTAAGCGAGGAGGAGAGCAGGATACTGCGGGATTTGATCAGGAGAAAGGGAGGGGAAGCGGCATGACAGCCCAGGAGTATTTAGGGTATCCCCGCATGTTGGCGGAGCGTATGGAGCGATTGCTGCGGGTGCAAGCCTTTTTGCGCAGCCGGGGGGATACCGAGCGGGCGCAGCAGTTAAGCCCCGAAATCCTCGAACTGGAGAAGGAGCGGGCCCACTGGCGCCGGCGGGTGGAGGGGCGCATCGCTCTGCTGCCTGATGAGCAGGAGCGCTTTGCCCTGTCCCTGCGCTACCTGGAGGGCATGCGCTCAGAGGACATTGCCGAAACCATGTCCTACTGCGAAAGACAGGTTTACCGCATCCTGAAAAAGGGCTTGATGCACATCGACTACCTGATCGCAAGTTAGAGGTGTAGGAATATAAAAAGTTTAAGGGTTGTTGTACATTGTATGTCAACCCTTGTTTTTTTGCTAATATTCAAAGGGGTGTGAGCATAGTTTCTCTCTTTATGTTAGATAGTGTCAACACGAGAATTGTGATATAATGGTGTCATCACTGAAAGGGGAC
>CAYFSQ010000070.1:6761-8415 GCA_964345895.1 uncultured Oscillospiraceae bacterium | reverse complement strand
TAGAATAAGGGAAATTTCGAGGGGCCGGGGAATACAATCAATTGCTGCGATGTATTCTCTTGCTGGCTCCACCGCCCAGCGAGTGCCTTTGGCACCGCTGGGCTGCGCTTTTTGGCGCTGCCGCGGGGCCTCCGGCGGCAAGGGATTTCATCCCTTGACCCATTTCCGGCTGCGCCGGGTGGGTTAGTTGATGGCGGTTTTCTTTTGGGCGTGTACCTTTGAGCCGATGAACAGCGCCAAGCCTGCCACCAGCACCCCGGGCAGGGAGGGATCCCACCGGTCGGCATACAGCAGGTGGCTGGCTATCGTCATCACAACCCCCAGCACCATGCTCGTCAGCGCCCACTTTGCCCCGATCCTGCCCCGGTACCTCAGCGCCGTGGTTAGCACGCCAATGCCCGCCGCGCCCCGCAGGCCCATGGACAAGAACGTCAAATTCAGTATCATGCCGCCAATGTTGCCCAGCGTCAGCAAGGCACAGGCCAGCAGAAACACCGTCAATATCCCCCGGTTTACCTTCAGCTTTTTCCGCTCGCTCATAGATGCGCTCAGCTTTTTGGGCATCAGGTCGTTGGCAATAATATTGCTGACGCCCAGGCTCAGCCCTGCGCCCGAACCGATGATGGTAACAAACAGCGCCATAATCATGGCCCCCGACACAAAGCCGGGCATCTCGTTCAATATAAACTGGGGCAGCGCCATGCTGGAGGCCATCTCCGGGTACCGGGCGCGCATGTACAGCCCCACCACGATGCCGGCGGCGCCTACCAGGGGCATCAGCATGCCCGTCAGCACTGCACCCCGCACTGCTGTTTTATCGCTCCTTGCAGAAACCATGGAGGTAATATTGGCCTGGGTGCAGATGAAACCGAACACCGCTGCCAGCCCGGCACCGGCATCCTTCAGAAAGCCCCGGGCGAAGGGCACGCGGTACACCTCCCCGGGCAGTGCCGGGTTCATAAAAACACCGCTGACGCCGCCGCCCAGCGTCAGCGCTGCCACGGCGCACACCGCCATGGACAGGCAGATGGCCAGCACCTTCACGATGCCTACATACCCCGCCCCCAGCGCGCCGCCGTACACCACGTACATCAGCATCAGCGCTGCCATGGACACCGTGCCCACCAGCGGCGGCACATGGCTGACGGCGCTTAGCAGCGTAGCCCCCGACAGCACCTGGGCCACCACTGAGATAAATGTGCCCAGGGTGTTCAGCAGGCTGAGGGTCAGCCCCGCCTTGGCGCCATACTCTTTGGCGACAGCCTGGGACAGCGTGGCATGCCCGCTGCGCCGCAGGGGTACGGCGTAAAACAGCCCCATCAGCACCAGCCCCAGGCCGCCGCCCACGGTAAACCACCAGGCGGAATGCCCGTAGGTGAACGCCAGCTGCGCCGTGCCGATGGTGGACGCGCCGCCCACCATGGTGCCCGTCAGCGCGCCAATCACCATGGGTAACCGGGCGCGGCCTCCGGCGGAGGCAAAGTCCGCCGCGCTTTTCACCTGCCGGCCGGAGAAGTACGCCACGCCCAGCACCAGGAAAAGCAATGCCGCAGCGCCCAGGATAAATGCAAAAGTCATGAATAATCCTTTCGTAGAAGAGAAGCGATAATCGCAGGCGCGAAGCGCCAAATGGGATTCCAAAGGGGCGAAGTCC
>CAYFSQ010000070.1:0-6661 GCA_964345895.1 uncultured Oscillospiraceae bacterium | reverse complement strand
GCGCATTTTGCGACGGACGAGGCAAGATACAAAAATCCTCGAAACCATTATACCCGTTTGCGCCAAGAAGCGCATCTCATACACCGCACCCCACCCCATGCCGGAACAAGGCGCGGGATGGGGTGGGGGGATAATACATGGGGTCATAAGGTAATGACTCTAAACCTGCGGACGAGGGCTTGCGTTTGTTTTGGGTTTGCAAAGCGCGCGGGCGAATAAACGGGCGGGATTTGCCGCAAAATGCGCTGCGCTGTTGCGTCGCCGTTCCCTTCGCTGGACCGACGGTCAAACCCATCGGGAGCATCCGCTGCGGGACGGCTCCTTCCCATCGAAAGCCCGCTTTCGATGGAGAGGAGGAATCCTGAAGTGTACGCCTCCGGCATGCTTGCATGCCGGAAAGGAAACGAAAGGCATTCCGACGAGATGCCCTTTGGAATCCGCAACAGGCATTTCCGAGTAACCTTACGCCTTCAGCAGCCCCTGGGCTGCTTCCTTCAGCTTTGCATTCAGCTCTTCTGCCTCTTCCAGGGTGGGCGCCTTGGTGTTCACATACAGCTTAATCTTGGGCTCGGTGCCACTTGGGCGCACGCACAGCCAGTGGCCGCCTTCCAGCTCGAAATAAATCACATCAGAAGGCAGATAATCCAGCTTTTCCACCTGTCCGTTTACCGTGCGGGTGCTCTTCAAATAATCGCGCACGGCCTTCACCTTAAAATCGCCCATGGCATCCGGCGGTGCAGCGTGCAGGTTTTCCATAATCTTCTTAATCTGCTCCAGCCCGTCCTTGCCCGGCAGGGTGACGGACTGCACCTGCTCGCTCCAGAAGCCGTACTTCTGATAAATCTCCTGCAGGCGGTCGTACAGCGTCATGTCCTCATGCATGCACACGCAGGCGGCCTCAGCAATCAGCATGGAGGCGTTCACGGCGTCCTTATCCCGCACAGCGGTGGAGGACAGGTAGCCGAAGCTTTCCTCAAACCCAAACAGGAAGGTGTGGCTGCCCGTTTCCTCAAACTGCTGTATTTTTTCGCCGATAAACTTAAAGCCCGTCAGCGTGTCGAACAGATCCACCTGAAAGTCGGCGCACATGTCCCGCACCAACTCGGTGGACACCAGGGACTTACACACTGCGCCGTTTGCCGGCAGGGTGCCGTCCTTCTTTTTGGCCGTTAAAATATGGTACAGCAGCAGGCAGCCAATCTGGTTGCCCGTCAGGGTGCGGAACACACCCTCGCCGTCCTTCACGCACACGCCCAGGCGGTCGCAGTCGGGATCGGTGCCGAAAATCACGCTGGCGCCCACCTTTTCCGCCAGGGGGATGGCCAGTTCAAAGGCGCCGGGGTCCTCGGGGTTGGGGGCTTTTACCGTGGGGAAGCGGCCGTCGGGTGCCTCCTGCTCCTTCACCACCGTTACCTGGGTGATGCCCACTTCCTTCAGCACCCGGCGCACCGGCACATTGCCCGAGCCGTGCAAAGGGGTGTACACGATGTTCAGCCGGCCGCCCTCGGCCTGCAGTAATTCCGGCGTCACCGACAGGGCCTTCACCATGGCGATATAGTCGTCATCCACTTCCTTATCGCCAATAATCTGCAATAAGCCCTGGCGGATGGCCTCGCCCTCGTCCATGGGCTGGGCGTCCTGATAGGTAATTGTCTGGATGGAGGCCGTTACCCCTGCCGCTGCGTCGGGGGACAGCTGAGCGCCGTCCTCGCCGTACACCTTGTAGCCATTGTACTGGGGCGGGTTATGGCTGGCGGTAATCACCACGCCGGCGGCGCAGTTCAGGTGCCGTATGGCGTAGGACACCACGGGCACGGGGCGCAGGGCGTCAAACAAAAAGGTCTTGATGCCCCGGGCGGCCAGTACCAGGGCGGTTTCCCGGGCAAAGACATCGCTCATGATGCGGCTGTCGTAGCCAATCACCACGCCGCGCTTTACATCCTCCGGGCTTTGCTTTAAATACTCGGCAAAGCCTGCCGTGGCCCTGCGGATATTATAAATGTTCATGCGGTTGAGGCCATAGCCCAGCACGCCGCGCATGCCGGCGGTGCCAAAGGACAATTCCGTGTAGAAGCGATCCTCAATCTCCTTGGGGTAATCGCGGATGCTCTCCAGTTCCTTCACCAGCGTTTCATCGTCGGCGAACATGGTCAGCCATCTTGTATATTCCTGCATCACATCCATGGTATTGCCTCCCTCTTAGGCGTCTTTTGCATTATTATATGAAATAAACCCCTTGAACGCAAGCATAACCCCGTCAAACATGGGGCATGGCTGTACCTTCGTTGTCTTTCCGGGGCTGTCCATGGTAAAATAAACAAAAGTGAGGGATGCACATGCCGGAAAACGGGGACAGGGTTATCTTCCATTGCGATTGCAATGGCTTTTTCGCCTCGGTGGAGGCGCTGGATAACCCTGCCCTGCGGGATGTGCCCATGGCGGTGGCAGGCAGCCCGGAAAGCCGCCGGGGTGTTGTGCTGGCGAAGAACGAGCTCGCCAAGAAGCGGGGCATCTACACCACCCAGACGGTATGGCAGGCCAAAAAGGTCTGCCCTGACCTGGTGCTGGTGCCGCCCCGCCACGCAAGGTACCAGCAGGTAAGCGCCTTGGTGAATCAGGTGTACGAGGGCTTTACCGACCGGGTGGAGCCGGCCAGCATCGACGAAAGCTACCTGGATGTCACCCACACCCTTGCCTACTTTGGCAAGTCGCCCCACGCGTTGGCGGACATGGTGCGCCAGCAGGTGCACAGGGATGTGGGGGTCACCATCTCGGTGGGGGTCAGCTTTTGCAAGATATTCGCCAAGATGGGCAGCGACCTGAAAAAGCCCGACGCCACCACGCTGATTACCCGGGATAACTACAAAACCCTGCTGTGGCCTTTGCAAGTGGGCAACCTGCTGTATGCCGGCAAGCGCACCGTGGAACGGTTGAATGGCAGCGGCATCTTCACCATCGGAGACCTGGCCGCCAGCCGGGAAGACACCCTGGAGCGCTTGCTGGGCAAGGCGGGGCCCCTGCTGTGGCGCTACGCCAACGGCATCGACGACAGCCCCGTGCTCAGCCGGCAGGAGCTGCCCGCCCCCAAGTCAGTTGGCAATGGCCGCACCTACGCCCATGATTTAATCAGCCGGGAAGAGGTGGTGCCCGCCCTCAGTGCCCTCAGCGACGAGGTGGCCACCCGCCTGCGGGAGGGCAACCAGCAGTGCCGGGGGGTACAGCTAAGCATCAAAAGCCCCGATTTGCAGGTAATATCCCGCCAGATGCGCCTGGCAGCCCCCACCTGGCTGCACAAGGAAATACTGGATGCCGCCCTCCACCTGCTGGACGCCCACTGGCAAGAGGGCAGCCCCATCCGCGCCCTGACGGTAACGGCAGACAGCCTGCTGACCAGGGAAGAAGCCGCCGCCCTGCCCACCCAGCTTAGCTTTTTAGAGGGCGCTTTCTGTACGCTGCCCCAGGATGCCCCTGCCAGCCAGCCGTTACCGGTGGCGAGGGATGCCGATGGGGCAGCCCCGCCCACCCCCTCCCTGGCCCCCATGGGGGAAAAGCAAAAGCGTGCAAGGCAGGAAAAGCTGGAGCAGGCCATCCAGAACATCCGCCAGAAGCATGGCGAGCACAGCGTCGCCCTGGGCTTTGGGGAGGGGTATGGCAGCCCCATGGAAGGGGAGGATCCCCTGCCGTTTTAGGGGCATTAAAACGAAGGCATCATGGCTTACATGAGAGCCAAAGGATTCATATCAACAAAATTGGCTTGTGTTCAATCCAAAAAGACGAAATTATAAAATATGGATTGTATATAAGCCAAAATATGATACAATACAGAAAGGGGGGAGAAAGTATGCAACCTGAATTGCTAGACCGGCCTCAGTATACGGATAAATTAATAGGCTACAAAGATACGCCGCTTATCAAAGTGATAACGGGCATGCGTCGATGCGGGAAATCGTCCGTCATGCGGTTGTTTATGGATAAATTGAAGAACCTGGGAATACCGGAAAACCGGATTGTCTATCTGAACCTGGATTCCATGGAAAATGAAGCGCTGTTGGAAGCGGGCGCTTTGTACGCCCATGTTCGAAAGCGCATAGAGAACAAAGAAAGATGCTATCTCTTGCTGGATGAAGTGCAGGAGGTGGAGGACTGGCCTCGCGCGGTTAACTCTTTTATGATAGATTTTGATGTGGATATCACCATCACAGGTTCCAACGCGCATCTGCTGTCCAGCGAATTGGCCACATTTATCTCGGGCCGGTATATTGAAATCCCCATGCTGCCCCTTTCATTTTCTGAATATATTCAATTTAACAGGGCTTTTTATCCAGACGAAGGAGAGGGGGGCATTGATCTTCTTTTTGAGGATTATCTGCGTTTTGGCTCCTTGCCGGTGTTGTTCTACCACCACCGGGATGTGTCCTTTTTTGAAAGCCTGTTGCTGGGTATCTATAACACGGTACTGACTAAAGACATCCTGCAACGCAACAATGTGCGGGACATTGCCCAATTAGACAGGGTACTGCGATTTGCGTTGGCCAATATCGGGCAGACAATTTCTGCCAGGCGCATTGCGGAAACGATGAAAAATGACAACATCGCCATCGGTCACAGCACAGTGGTATCGTATTTGGATATGTTTTGCCAAGCGTTTCTTCTGTACAAGGTGCAGCGGGAAGATGTCGTTAGCAGGGATATATTGCGCACCTTTGATAAATATTATGTAGTAGACCTTGGCATCCGAAACAGCCTGATGGGTTTTCGCCAAATAAACATGGGCAGCATGTTGGAAAATCTGGTGTACCTGGAGCTAATCCGCCAAGGTTACCGGGTGATGATAGGCAAGGTAGATACCCTGGAAGTAGATTTTGTTGCGGAAACCAGCCAGAAGCGCTTCTATATCCAGGTATGCCATAGCTTAATGGATCCAGAAACAAAGGCACGGGAAATGCGCCCCTTCCAGCGCATTCAGGACGGATATCCTCGCATCCTTTTATCCATGGACAGGACGATCGCCCGGGATGAAAACGGCGTGTTACTGGTTAACGTGGTGGATTGGTTGGCGGGAAAAAAGAATCTGTTAGGATAGGTGAGCATTTCCCCACCCACTTATCAAGATGAATATATTGAGTATATTTCCGGGTAAAATATTTTCTTGAATGAAAAGTGAAATTTCTTGTGTATAAGGAACAGACAGAACGAGTTGATAACCATGCCCAGTGTGGGCGCATAAAAAGGAGCAACATGACAAAAAGACAAAAAATTCTTCAACCTATTTTGATGTCCCTGGGCATGGCCGCCTGGATGGGCTTTGTGATGACGGCGGCCCACACTGGCTTTACCCCTGCCCTTTGGACGGAATGGCTGAAAGCCTTTCCCCTTGGCTTTGTCGCCAGCCTGCCGCCCAGCTACCTGCTGCCCCCACTGATCCAGAAATGGATGGACAAGCTGGGGGTATAGGGCAAAAGAGAATACAAACGGAGAAATAAACAGAGGGTGCAATGGGGGCAAAGCCCTGCAAAGCACCCTTTGTTTTGGGTTTCTTTTATGGCACTGTAAATTCTGCCTGGGCCGGTGGCAGCGTTTCAAAGGGAACAAGGGTCGGAGCATGGAAACTCCTGCTTTTTATATAGACCTGCCCCCCTGTATAGCGCACAGGCAAGCCGTCGCTTTGGCGCACATCCACAGAGCGCAGCTTGCCCTGTTCGTCCATGTCGATGCGGAACACTACGGGCTGCATGCCGCCCTCCTCCAGGCTGCCATACCCCCACAGGGCGTAGCCCCCTGCAGGCAGGGCCTCCAGAAGGCTCAAGCGGAAGGAAGGCATGCTGCTGTTCAGGCTTTGTTTCCACAGCGGCTGCCCCATTTCATCGATGCAATGCACAACGCTTTGGTTGGGCTGCTCCGTTTCTTCGATGAAAAACATGCCGCCCCGCGGGGTCAGGGCAGCATCGACGCCAAAGCCTGCAATCACCCGCTGGCTTTTTAGCGTAGCTTGCAGCAGCACCTCCCCCTCGGGGGACAGCAGGGTCAGCCAACAATCTGCGCGGCGCTTGGTAAAATCCTCCTCCTGGCTGAGGGGAGAGCGGGTCCACAGCAGGGTGTTAAGCCCCTGGGGCTGGGTCCACAGCACGGTGCTTTCTGGTGACAGCCCGGGGATGTCCATCGGTTCCACTCCCGCTGAGGTGATTTCCACCAGGGCAGCCTCCTGCCCCTGACGGGTGCCCAGCAGTCGCCCCGTGGCGGTGGCCATCACAGGCTTGATATCGTTAGGGATGTTGATGGCAGCGCTCAAATCGCCATTGTCCTGAAAGTACCAGGCTTGCTGCTGCCCATCCAGGGTGTCTGCAAAGACGACGAACCCGCCTTCAAACAGGGCGTTCAGACCCCGCCAGGACAGACGAAAATCCGGCATCTCCCGCACCCAAAGGGACTTGCCCGCTACATCCAGCAGGCCGATGGCGTTAAATACCGCAGGATGTTCCTGCACGTTGCGCACCCTTGCGTACAGCACCTGCCCGTTATACAGGGGCAGCAGCTCCCTGGCGTCCTCCGGCAGGGACACGCCCCCAGGCTGGGCCATGGCAGTGCCTGCCAGCCCAAGCAGCAGCACCACCAACAGGAAATATCGGAAACCTTTTATTTTCATACGGACCTCTTTTCGTGG
>CAYFSQ010000069.1:6236-8421 GCA_964345895.1 uncultured Oscillospiraceae bacterium | reverse complement strand
CACCATTATCCTGGAAGCCAGCAGGCTGGTTAGCGGCGCGGCGCTGATCAGGCCGAAGCAGCCTACCAGGGTCACCATGATTTCCGCCGCCACAAAGCGGTAGTTGAGGATATCAACGAGGGGGGTGCCCTGGGCGCTGAAGTACAGCAGCATGCTTAGGAAGCTGCCGGCGTAGGCCATCACCAGGGTGGTGGTCATGGTGCCGGTGTCCATGCGGCCGATGTTGAGGCCGGATTTGAGCAGCTCCTTGCGGGAAATGTCGGGGGCGTGGCGCACCACCTCGGTGCAGCCGGCGGCGATGTCCATGGCCAGGTCGATGACGGCGCCGGCGTTGCCGATAAACATGGTGGACAGGAACAGTTGATTCATATCAAAGGTCATGCCCGACTGGAATAACAGGGGCACGATGTAGGGCAGCCCGCCGCCGTCCACCTTGAACAGCTTGGTAAAAAGCACCGCCAGCACCACGGTAATCAAGGTGCCGCCAAAGGCGCCCAGCATGGCCGTCAGCCCTCTTTTATTGGGGCCTGCCACCAGCACATCAATCACCACTGTCATCAGCAGCACCAGCAAAAGCGCCGCCCACACCGGGGACATGCCTTGCAAAATTAGCGGGATGTAGGCCTTCCAGATCAGCACGCAGGTGAAAGCCAGGGAGACGATGGCCCCCAGGCCGGATGCGCCGCCGAAGATAAAAATCATCAGCGCCAGCAGCCCCACCAACAGCCCCATTACCCCCCGGCGGTCGTGGTCCACCAGGGATACGCTGACCCCACGGCTGTTGTCATGGAGCATGGCGATGGCATAGTCCCCTTCCTGATAAAGCTTATCCTTATCCAGGGCGCCGTTTAAGTAGTTCTGGGCAGGCACCACCTGGCCTTTATACTTGCCGTCCATAATGCGGGCGGTGCAGGCCTGGACACCGGTGAACACAAGGCCCAGGGGGTCCAGCAGCGAGTTATCCACCGTTTCCACCCGCACCTGCACCCTTTGCACCATGCGTTCCTCATGCTCGATGGGGGAGGGCAGCAGCAACAAAAGCCCTGTCACCAGGGATACCACCAGAATATAGATCCAGTTATTGCGAAGCGTCATCGTTTTCCTCAATGTTCCCCCGATAAAAAACGCGGCCCCCATCAAGGGGGGCGACAGGGGCCGCGGGGGGGAGGTCGTTATGGTGTTACTGGGCGTCGGGGGTCAGGTTCATGGCGCCCATCAGTTTGAAGAAGATGTCGGTGTTGTCGTAGGAGCCGACGAACAGATCAGCATTCTGGCCATGGGCATACACGGGCAGCTGCAGGCCGGTGTGGGCGTAGGAGGTGTAGGCCAAGCCTGCTTTGTTGTTGAGGATGTGGCTGCAGGTGACCGTCAGGGGCTCGTAGCCGCCGTAGGCAAAGGCTTCGTCATCGCCCATCACGCGGAATTCGCCGCTGAGCATGCTCTTTTCGTAGGCAGCCTTCAGGGCGGCCAGTTCTTTTTCCGTCAGGGTGAGGCCCTGGTCGGCGGTGGTGGTCAGGCCGTAGGAAGCTTCAATCTGCTTCAGGGCGTCTTCAAAGCCCACCTTGTTCTCCCGCATCTGGGCAACGATCTTGTCGAAATCTTCGTAGGACACGTTCTGGTTCTGCAGGTAGTCGTAATGGGTGTCATAGGCGGTGGTGGCAAAGCCCAGGGTCAGGACGCCGGTTTCGTGATCGCCCGTGACGACGATGAGGGTCTCTTCGGGATGCTCGGCAGCAAAGTCCACAGCAACCTGCACGGCGTCAGAGAGGGCGATGGTGTCGTAGATGGAGGTCATGGCGTCGTTGGCGTGGCCGCACCAGTCAATCTTGCCGCCCTCAACCATGATGAAGAAGCCGTTTTCGTTGTTTAAGTAGTTGATGGCAGACTTGGTGAACTCGGCGATGGAGGCGGAATCGGTGCCTTCGCTGGCCAGACGGACACGGTCAATTTCGTACTGCATGGCGTCGGAGCCAACGGTGTCGGGGGCGATCATCAGGATGCGCTCGCCATCTTCGGGCTTCAGGCCGCGGATGCCTTCCAGGGTGTTGACCAGGGCAAAGTTGTTTTCCTTGGCAATTTCAAACAGGTCTTTCTGGTCTTTCTTGTCGCCGGTGGGGCGCTTGTAGCCGCCGCCGCCGATCAGGTCCAAAGTGGTGCCGGTTAAGCCCTGGGCAGCGATATCATA
>CAYFSQ010000069.1:0-6136 GCA_964345895.1 uncultured Oscillospiraceae bacterium | reverse complement strand
GTAACCAACTACCTGATTATTTTGATCAGCGGCGTGAACATTGGCAACATCAGCATGGGCATGTTCTCTGTCATGACCATCACCGCTTCCCTCATCAGCTGTATGCTGGGGCTGCTGCTGGGCATCATTGCCAAATCCCAGGTGAATGCCAACAACCTGATGATGCCCTTTTTGCTGGTGCTGGCCCTGGTGCTCAGCCTGAGCGAGTTTAACAAGACCCTGGAAACCATCGGCAGCTACCTGTACACCGGTCTGGTCACCCAGATGGTCACCGCCTACAGCCTGGGGACTTCCTTCAGCCTGACCACCATCCAGGTTGCCATGCTGGCGCTGAGCGCCCTGCTGATTACCGCCATGTTTGTGTATAAGTACAAAAAGGTGATTGTTCAGGGAGAATAAGGGGTTACATCCACCATAGAAACCAGCGCGCCGCTCTGTCCCGCCCTTTTTGGGGGCTGCCAGGGCGGCATTTTTTCTGCGCAAAACATACCCCATCCCAGAGGATATTGACAAACAAAGGGATGTGCGTTTATAGTGAAGGTAGCAAATCATATATGCCTCGGATGCCTTCCCTTTCCCGCTTGTACAAACAGAAAAGGAGAAAGCCTATGAATCAGTATCTGAGAATCTCACCTGCTGTGCAGCAGGCGCTTGACAACGGCAAGCCGGTGGTGGCGCTGGAAAGCACCATCATCAGCCACGGCATCCCCTACCCCCACAATGCCGCCATCGCAAAAAAGAGCGAGCAGATTGTGCGGGATATCGGTGCCGAGCCTGCCATCATCGCCATCTGGCAGGGCAAGATGTGCGTGGGGCTAAGCAGCGAAGAGCTGGACGCTTTTGCCAAAAAGGGGGACCAGGTCAAGCGCGCCAGCCGCCGGGACATTCCCCTGCTGCTGGCGGAAGGGGCCGACGGCGCCACCACCGTGGCTGCCACCATTGCCATCGCCGCCCTGGCAGGCATCCACGTGTTTGCCACCAGCGCCATTGGCGGGGTGCATATGGGGGCAGAATCCAGCATGGACATATCTGCCGATCTGGACGAGCTGGCCCACACCCCCGTGGTGGTGGTCTGCTCCGGCCCCAACGGCATTTTAAACGTGCCCCTCACCATGGAATATCTGGAAACCCGGGGCGTGCCCGTTGTGGGCTACGGCACCGATATACTTCCTACCTTCTATACCAACAAGAGCGGCTACCCCGTGGGCAACCGGCTGGATAACCCTGAAGCCATCGCCCGGGCCTTTCAAATCCAGCGCAGCATGCGCTTTAAAACCGGCATGCTGGTGGCCAACCCCATCCCACCTGACTATGTTATGCCCCCTGATATGGTGGACAATGTGGTTAGCCAGGCGGTGCGCGAAGCCCACAGCAAGGGCATTTTCGGCAAGAACATCACGCCCTTTTTGCTGAACAAGGTAAGCGAAATAACCGGCGGCCACAGCCTGGAAGCCAGCGAAGGGCTTATCTATAACAATGTCGAACTGGCGGCGCGCATCGCTTTGGCTTTGGCGAAACAATAAGTTCAGCAGAGGCAAAACGCTGATAGCTTAGCCACGATAAAAGCAGCAGGGACAATCCCTTGCTGCTTTTGTGTATGCTGAAATGATTAGTTTATATCGCTCCCTGCATATCCGGCTGGCTATACCTTATCCACCACATTGCCTACGCCCTTGTAGATGCAGCTGCCCGCCACCACGCCCCGCACATTGCTTAAGGGATATACGTTGGAACAGCGGCCGATGATGCTGCCGGGGTTGAGCACGGCATTGCAGCCGATTTCTGCATGGTCACCCAAAATGGCGCCAAACTTCTTGCGGCCGGTCTGGATGGTTTCATCCTCGGTTTTAATGGTAACCAATGTGCGGTCGCCTTTCACGTTGGAGGTTACCGCCCCGGCGCCCATGTGGGCCTTGTAGCCCAGAACAGAATCCCCCACGTAGTTGTAGTGGGGCACCTGGACCCCGTCAAAGAGGATGGCGTTCTTAACCTCGGTAGAATTGCCCACCACGCAGTTTTTACCGATGAGGGCACTGCCCCTGATCAAGGCACAGTGGCGGATTTCCGCCCCAGCATCGATGATGCAGGGGCCCTGGATAAAGGCAGAGGGCGCCACCAGGGCATCCCGGGCAATCCAGATATCGGGCATGGGGTGGACAAAGTCCTCCTCGCTTAAGGTTTCCCCGATCTCCAAAATGAAGGCGGAGATATCCTCCAGCACCTCCCAGGGGTAGGTCTTGCCTGCAAACAGCGGCGCGGCAATGGTGTGTTCCAAATCCAGCAGATCGTCAATTTTTAGCATCATTTAACCCCCAGCAAGTAGTCTTTGTTCTGCAGCGCGCCAATCACACGGCTGACATTCTCTTCACATTCCTCTATGCTGGGCGCTTCCACCATGATGCGCAGCAGGGGCTCGGTGCCGCTCTTGCGCACCAGCAGGCGGCCGGTATCCCCCAGGGTTTCCTCTACCTGTTGCATGGCGGCGATGACATCGGCATCCATCAGCGCCTTGTCCCGGTCGGTGACCCGGGCATTCCTGAGCACCTGAGGGTAGATGACCACCGGCTCCACCAGCTTTGACAGGGGCATCTTTTTATCCAGCATAACCTGCATGATCTTCATGGCCGTCAGCACACCATCCCCGGTGGAGGCGTACTTGCTGAAGATAATATGCCCCGATTGCTCGCCGCCCAGCACATAGCCGCCGTTGCGCATGGCATCGTGGACATTTTTATCCCCCACCTGAGCCTTGACATATTCGATGCCCGCCTTGTCCAAAGCTTTGAAAAAACCAAGGTTGGACATGATGGTGGCCACGATGGTGTTGTTGGTCAGCTTTTCCCTTTCCTTCATATAGGTGCCGTAGACATAGAGAATCAGATCCCCGTCCACCACATTGCCTTTATCGTCCACCGCCAGGCAGCGGTCGGCATCGCCATCAAAAGCAAAGCCTACGTCCAGATGGTTTTCCCGCACAATTTCCTGCAGCCGCTCGATGTGGGTAGAGCCGCAGCGCTCGTTGATGTTCAGGCCGTTGGGGCGGTTGGAAATCACGATGGTTTCGGCCCCCAGGGTTTCAAATACATTCTTGGCAATCATCCAGGTGGAGCCGTTGGCACAGTCCAGCCCCACCTTCATGCCCTTGTAGGAGTGCTGGGCCAAGGCAATCAGGTAGCCGATGTAGCGGTTGCGGCCAGCGTCATAGTCCACCGTGCGGCCGATGCGCTCGCGCTTGGCGTAGGGCACCTCCTCCAGGTGGCCGTCCAGGTACTTCTCCACCTGGGCGATGACCTCGTCCTCCATCTTTTCGCCGTTCATGTTGATCAGCTTGATGCCGTTGTCGTAAAAGGGGTTGTGGCTGGCAGAAATCATGATGCCGCAATCAAAATTGCCGGTCCTTGCAGTATAGGACACGCTGGGGGTGGTGGTTACGTGCAATAGGTACACATCTGCCCCCGAAGCGGTCAGCCCTGCGGACAGGGCATCCTCCAGCATGTAGGAGGAGCGGCGGGTGTCCTTGCCGATTACCACCCGGCAGGGGCGGAACTGCCCGAAATACCAGCCCAGAAAACGGCCGATTTTAAAGGCATGCTCCACCGTTAAGTCCATATTGGCTTCCCCGCGGAAACCATCGGTGCCGAAATATTTGCCCATGAAAGTCCTCCTTTGGACATGTTGCTCTACGTTGTACCATGGTAAACGAAAGTATTTTGGCTGTCAAGAAAATTACCTAACGCGCTGACTTCGGGTATATTCTGATGGACATCATTCCCCTGCCCCATCCGAAAACGAAAGGAAAAACCATGGCCATCGAATTTTTTGCAGATATAGAAACATTGGGCAATTTGCTGATTGCAAGGCTGCCCGCTGAGGCCAGCGCGCAGCTGCCCTCCCGCAGCATGGTGTACACGGAAGGGACGATGAACGGCATCCCCGTCGCCCTGCCCCTTGAGCCGGATGGCTACCAAGGACATTTTGCCCTGATGGATGAAGCCCAGATAACAAAAGCTGGGGCTAAGCCGGGGGAGGGGGCTGCCTTTCGCTTAACCCCTGTGGAAGATTGGCCGCAGCCCGATTTACCCGAAGCCTTTCAAGCCGCACTTGAAGAAGCCAATCTCCTCATCTGGTGGGACGGTTTAACCGTAAAAGCAAAGTGGGAGTGGGTGCGCTGGATCCGCGCTGCCCAAAGCCCCCTTACAAGGGAGAAGCGCATCCAGGTGGGCATCTCCAAACTGCAAAGCGGCATGCGCCGCCCCTGTTGTTTTAACACCGCCAGCTGCACATTGCCCGAGGTATCCAAGTCGGGCAAGCTGAAAAAGGTGTGAGTTAGTTCCCACTCTTTGCATATTTATAGTAGTCTATCGTCGGTTTTATGTTTTATTCAAGTGCAGATAGAATGAAAGATTTCATCTTCCCGCCCTGCTTGCTTGCATCCTGAGCGCCATGCGCTATCATAGAAGCAGCAAAGTAGAGGAGGGATTTGATGGACATCATCCAAAGCGAAAACGCCTTTGACATCCTATGCGCACAGTGCGGCAAAGCCGCTGCTCATATTGAGCAAGCCACCGGTGATAACAGCCCTGCCCTCAGATACCGCAGCCTGGCCACGACCAGGCATTTTAACAGCCCCCGTGCAGAAGCGCTGCTGCCCCTGCTGCATGCCGGCGATATCGCTGCCCTGCATGACTACCTGTTTCAGCATGTATCCCCCCTGTATTCAGGCATGGATGTGTACTGCCCAACGTGCCGTGCAGCCTATTGCGCAGACCACTGGGACCTCCAGTTTTTATACGCGGATGACTATCCAGGCTGGATGGAATCCATCATTGGCTACTGTCCCAAAGGGCACCGCCGCACGCTGGATTAATACTGCCCAAAGGCTACTAACTGTGCTACAATATGCCCATCCCACCAAAGGAGTTAGTATGGAACGAAACGTATATATCCCCTTGATTACCGATACCTTGCAGGCCCTGGCCCAGACCCCTTCCCCCACCGGCATGACCCACTTGGCAGAAAAGCTGTTGATGGACACGCTGAAAGGCCTGGGCCTGGCCCCCTGGCAAAGCCAGAAGGGGGCAGTTTTTTGCAAGCTGAACGAGGGTGAGGGCGAGGGCATCCTGCTGTCTGCCCACATCGACACCCTGGGGCTGATGGTGCGCGCCATCAAGCAGAGCGGCCGCCTGCGGGTAACCCAATTGGGCGGCTATCCCCTGCAATACGCGGAGCAAGAGAATGTAACGGTGTTTACCCGGGAGGGCAGGGAAATCCCCGGTACGCTGCGCATGAACCAGCCTGCCGTGCATGCCAACAAGGAGCTGCGCACCTTGGAGCGCACCGATGAAAACATGGAGGTGGTGCTGGACATGCGCACCGCCACCAAGGAAGAGACAGAAAAGCTGGGCATCTGTGCCGGCGACTTCATCGCCCTGGACCCCCGCTTTGTGCGCAGCGGCGAGGGCTTCATCAAGAGCCGCCATATGGACGACAAGGCCTCTGCCGCCATCCTGGTGGCCTTGGCCCGGGCCTTTACAGAGGGCGATGCCGCCTGCAACCGCCCTGTCTACCTTCTTTTCACCAACTATGAGGAGGTAGGCCACGGCGCCGCCGCCGGCCACCCCCAGGGCATCACCGACATGATTGCTGTTGACATGGGGGTGGTGGGGGACGACCTGTCCACCGACGAATACAAGGTCAGCATCTGCGCGAAGGACTCCGGCGGCCCTTACAACCGCGTATTAACCAATGCCCTGGTGGAAACCGCCAAGGAAAACAGCCTGCAATATGCGGTGGATATCTACCCCTACTATGGCTCGGACACAGGGGCTGCCCTGGGCGCCGGGTGGGATTACCGCCACGCCCTGATCGGCCCCGGCGTTGCCGCCAGCCATGGGTATGAGCGGGTCCACGAGGACGGGCTGTGGAATACCCTGACCCTGCTGAAGGGATACTTGGGAAATGTATAAATATAAAAATCCAATCAGTTTTCGGGGAAGGGATGGTTGCAGGAAAAACCATCCCTTTTCCATGCCCTGACGCTGAAAACCAACCGGCCCGGGGAAGTTTTCCGGCCATCCAGAGGATGGTTTCGTGTTGCCAATTTATCCCGTCTACAGTATAATACAGATAAATCTAT
>CAYFSQ010000068.1:0-8494 GCA_964345895.1 uncultured Oscillospiraceae bacterium | reverse complement strand
TAACAGCTATAACTCGGAAACAGGCAAGCAGCAGCCTGTGGGCCTGGGGGTTTTTGATCCCGCCACCGACACCGTGGAGGAACTGGGCTTCTTCGCCGAGGAAAGCATGGGCCGCTTCAGCAACGCCCAGACCATCAAGTATGATGATAGCAAGGATGCTGTGCTGTACCTGCTGCCCAACGCTGTCATGCGCCGCTTTACAGATGGCACCGAAGAAAAGTGTGCCTACCTACCCTTCCAGGAATCCTGGAACCAGACGGGGGAAAAACTGATGATGTTACCCGATGGCCGGGTGGCCATTGCCCAGGGGGACACGGTGCACATCCGCTCCACCAACCCTAAAGACCTGCCCGCTACCAACCTGGTGATATACGGCCTGCAGGAAAATGAAGCCCACACCAGTGCGCTGAAAAGCATGCCCGATGTGGCCATCAGCGGCCTGCAGGGCAAGTGGTTCGAAAACGCCCAGGCCCTGGGCCAGGCCCTGGTTGGCGGAGAAGATGCCATCGACATCCTGTTTTTAGAGGGCGGTTGGATGGATGTCCAGAGCCTTCTGGACAAGGGGTACGCCTTGGATGTATCGTCCAACCCTGCCATCAAGGCGCATATGGACAGCCTGTATCCCTTTATGAAAGAACAGGGCATGAAGGGGGACAGCATCCTGGCGGTGCCCGTCAACGTCAACGTGGAAAGCCTGCCCGTCAACACCCAGGCCTTTAAGGAGGCCGGCCTCCCTGTGCCTGAAACCTTTGAAGAACTGTGCCAGGTCATCACCACCTGGTACGACGAGCATGCCGATGAAGGCAAGTTTAACCTGTGCATGCAGACCGGCGACTGGGTGCAGGACATTTTAATGAACACCTATAACGACTACTATGCCTATACCGGCAAGGATTTGTCGCTGGACACCCCGGAATTCCGCAAGATGGCGGAAAGCTACCAGGCCTTGCCCCTGCAGCGCATGCAGGATGAGCAGATGGACTTTGAGGACAACGAGGCCATGCAGGAGTTCTTCAACAGACCCTTCCTGATTGGCGTCGGCCACAGCTTTGATTTGCGTAGCTATGAGTATTTACTCAAGGGAGATCGAAATATGAGCGCGCCAAACCTGTTCTACGGGCTGAAGGTTTCTCCTGATGCCCCCGGCGTGGTGCGCTCCAACCTGACGGTGATGCTGATTAACTCCCAAAGTAAAAACCTGGACGCTGCCCTGCGCTACGCGGAAAACTATGTCAAGGGACTGGATGCCCAGACCCGCATTGCCCTCTACCCCGGTGAAAACGAACCGGTCATTGAAGAAAGCTATGAAAAATCCCTGGCCAATATGCAGGATGCTGTAGACAGCGTGAAGAAAGCCCTGGCCGAAGCAGAAGGCGCCGAAAAGACCACGTTGGAAAACAATTTGGAGCAAGTGGAAAAAAACCTTGAAACCTACGAAAACTATGGCAAGTACAAGGTCAGCGCCGAAGGCATTGCCGCCTACCGCAAGATGATGGAGCATAGCTACGTGGTGACCGCCCGCAGCAACCTGCTGCTGCGCCAGGAGGATTTAGGTGAGCTGCGTGCCCGCTTTACCGCCGGCCAGCTTACCCTGGGCCAGTTTATTGCAGAGACGGATGCCAAGCTGCGCCTGATTCAGCTGGAGAACCAGTAATTATCTGCCCTGAAAGAAAAGGAGACCGTATGCGCAAACACCTGACAAGAACCCTTGCCCTGCTTTTGTGCTTGCTGCCATGGGGTGTGTTTGCCAGCGAAGGAACTTCCCCCAACCTTGACATCCCGACGAAGATGAGGCAGGAAACCTCCACCCCCAGCATGGACAGCATGGTTGCGCTGAAGGATACGGTATATCCGCCTACAAGGAGGGCAAGCTGCTTGTCAGCGTGCTGGAGGAGGAAAACAGCTACAACCCGGAAACGGGCACCCGCAACCCCACCGCCCTGAAGGCGTTTGACCCTGGCACCGACAGCCTTATGGACTTGGGTTTCTTTGCCGACAGCAATGTGGGTGCCATGGTCAGCGGCGCTATCATGAGGTATGAACAAGGGAAGGATGCCGTGTTATACTTGTCAGGCAACGCTGTTATCCGCCGTTTCAGCGATGGCACCGAGGAATTGTGCGCCTACCTGCCCACCAGCGACCTCTGGGGCAACATGAGCGGCAGGATGCAGCTTATGCCGGATGGCCGCCTCGCCTGCGCCCAGGACAGCATGCTGTATATACGCTCCACCAACCCCAAGGATCTGCCCGAAATCAGCCTGACCATCTACGGCGGAGACGATAACGAAGCCCATAAGAAGGCAGTGCAGCTGATGCCTGATGTGTCCTTCACATCCTTGCAGAACAAGTGGTTTTCCTCCGCCCAGGAGATGGGCCAGGCCCTGGTCTCTGGGGAGGATGGCATCGACATCATCTTCCTTGATCCTGCGTGGATTGACCTGCAAAACCTGATGGACAAGGGCTATGCCGTTGCTCTATCGCTAAGCCCCGTGCTAAAGGCGCACATGGACAAGGTGTACCCCCACATGAAGGCCCTTTGCGTGCAGGGGGACAAGGTGCTGGCATTGCCCGTGCGGGTCACCCTGCAACCCATGAGCCTTAATTCCAGGGCTTTTGCCAAGGCAGGCCTGAAGGTGCCACAAACCTTTCAGGATATCTGCGACACGGTGATCGCCTACCACCAGAACCTGGCAGAGGAAGGGGAGTACAATCTAAACCTTCATACAGGCAGTGACTGGCTGAAGGAACTGCTGATTTCTACCTACAGCGATTACTGCGCCTACAACCAGCAGGACGCGGTGCTGGATACCCCCTTGTTCAGGGCCATGGCTTTGGCGCTGGAGGGCGTACCCCCTGATGCATTAGAGGAAAACACCCCGGACTATTCCGACGACGAGGAGATGAATGCGTTTTTCCGCCGTCCCTCCCTGCTGACCCAGGGGCATATCTTCGACCTGCGGGGCTACCAGTACCTCATCCATGCACCATCCTTTGACAACATGACCTCTCCTGACATGTTCTTTGGCGTGAAGGCTGCCCAGGATGCCCCGCCGGTAACCAGAGCCATTGTGAAGGTGATGCTGATAAGCACCAAGAGCAAAAACCTGGATGCGGCCCTGCGCTACGCTGAAGCCTACATCAAAAGTCTGGACGATATGACCCGGATTACCCTCTATCCCGGGCAGAACGAGCCGGTTATCAACCCGGACTTTGAAAGGAATATATCCAGCTACCGCCAGGAGGTGGACACCCTTCAGGAAGCCTATGACAAAGCGGAAGGCGCAGAAAAAACCGAGATGGAAAGCCGCGTCAAGCTGATGGAGGAAATGCTTAAGTTCCAGGAAGTGACCAGCAAGTACATGGCCAGCGAACAGGCCATTGCTGCCTACCGCAAGCTGATGGAAACAAGCTTTATCTCCACCATCGGCAACAGCATGTTGCTCAATCAGCCCGACCTGTCTGAATTGCGCCAGCGCTTCTTTGGCGGCCAAATCACCTTAGACCAGTACATCCAGGAAACCGACGCCAAGCTAAAGCTGATACGGCTGGAAAACCAGTAAAACCGGAGGGATTTCCTCCTTGATAAAGACCTGAGGAAGGGGAGCGAATGTTCAAAAAGAAAAAAAGCCTGTGGCTGTTTTTGCTGCCGGGGCTTGCCGGGCTGATGGTATTCTACCTGGTGCCCTTTTTAGGTGGCATCTACTTCAGCCTGACCGACGGCACGGTGGACAACAACCTGGTGGGCTTTGCCAACTACCAGCGGGTCTGGCAAAATGAGGTGTTCAGGCTGGGGCTTAAAAACTCGCTGGAGTTAAGCCTCATCAGCGCGCCGCTGATTTTTGTGCTGTCCTTCGTGCTGGCCGTGATGCTGCGGGCTCTGGGCAGGGGTTCCCTCATCTATCGCAACATTCTGTTGATGCCCTACCTGGTGCCCACCAGCGCCATGCTGATCGTGTGGATGCTGCTGTTTGACTACGGCGGCATCATCAACCGTCTCAGCGTCTTGCTGGGGGCAGGCAGGGTGCTGTGGCTGGAAAGCCACATGCTCAGAGTGCCTGTGGTTATGCTGTACGTGTGGAAGAACATCGGTTTTTCTGTCATTATCTTTTCCGCTGCCCTGCAAAGCGTGCCGGAAGAGTTTTACGAGTATGCCCGTTTGGAAGGCGCTAGCGCCTTCAAGCAGGAAACCCGCATCACCCTGCCGCTGATACTACCCACCGCCTTTCTGGTGTTCGTGCTGGCCTGGGTGAATGCCTTTAAAATATTCAAAGAAGTGTACTTTATCGGCGGCGCCTATCCCAACGAGGCGGTATACACCCTGCAACACTTTATGAACAACAAATTCGCCCGGCTGGACTACCAGGATGTCACCACGGCGGCCTATTCCTTTGCCGTGATTGTGCTGGTGCTCTTTGGTGTCCTGTACACACAAAAGGGGGTGCGCGGCGTTGAGTAATCTGGACGTGCAAAAGTACCGCCCCGGGTCCCGCCGGTGGGTGAGGGCCCTGTCCACGGCGCTGCTGCTGATCATCTCCGCAGCCATCCTGCTGCCCATTGTGCTTACGTTTCTATATTCCTTTTTCCCCGTGAAGGAGATGGAAGGGTACCTGAAAACCCGCAACAACTTTGATGACAAGCAGTGGATGGACGTGCTGCTGTCTCCCGCCATGGTATCCTTCCGGCAGTATTACAGCCTGCTGATTGAAAAACCCGTGTACCTGCAGCTGTTTGTTAATTCGGTGCTGTATACCTTGGCTATTTTACTGGGGCAGGCGCTGATTATCCCCGCCATGGCGTATGCCTTAAGCTGTTTCCAGTTCAGGGGCCGGGACACGCTGTTCTTCCTGGTATTGATGCTGATGCTGCTGCCCTTCCAGGTTACCATGGCCCCCAGTGTGCTGACCATGCGCTTCCTTGGGCTGATGAATACCCAGTGGGCGGTGATACTGCCCATGGTGGTGTCCCCCTTTTACATCTTCCTGGTGCGCCAGTACATGGTTACCATTCCCAAGGACATGCTGGAGGCAGGGCTGATGGACGGTGCCGGTACGGTGCGCACCTTTGCCCATATCGTGCTGCCCATTTCCAAGCCCATTTTGGGCGCGGCCTGTGCGTTAAGCTTTGCCGACTCCTGGAACATGGTGGAGCAGCCGCTGATTTACCTGAGCAACGCCCGCAGCAAGCTGCCCCTGTCGGTAATGTTCAACGACCTGAGCACCCAGGAGGCAGGCGTCGCCTTTGCCAGCGCCGCCCTGTACATCCTGCCGGCGTTGCTGATGTATACCTACTTTCAGGAGGACATCCTGCTGGGCATCCAGCTAAGTGACATGAAGTGATTAGGTGCCCTCCATTGCCTGTAGCATTGATTTTTTTCGGCAAATAGCCGCGTAAAGGAGTAGTTATGACAACCAAGCAAAAAGCCCTGAAAGGACTGCTTATTTTGGCCATCGTGCTGGGGGTTAGCATGTTCTTTGCCCGCACGGTGCAGACCATCACCACCCCCAAGGTGCAAAAGATGAAGGCTGCCCGGGGCAAGCTGGAGGATAAAATTTCTTTAAGCGGCGAGGTGTTCTTCCCTGAGGGGGAAAGCATTGTGCTGCCTGAAGCGGCGGGGCTGGGGGCGTCTGTCAGCAAGGTGCTGGCCAAGGAAGGCTACCAGGTAAAGGCGGAGGACCTGCTGCTCACCATGGTGTCTGCCGAGTTTTCAAAGCAGAAGGACACCCTGTTGGCAGAGTATACCAAGGCTTCCCGCGCCCTGGTGGACGAGCGGGCCAAGACCATCCGCCTGGACGCCACCACCCCCCATAACGATATTTACAACGCCATGGTGCAAGCGTCGGACGATTTTTATCTAAAAAAACTGGAAGCGACGGAGTTGGCCGACAAGCTGGGCTATGACTTGAACCCCGACTTTACCCTCTGGGGCACTTTGCCCGAGGAACTGAAGGTAAAGCCCAAGGGCAAGCCTGCGGAACCCACCGCACCGCCCACCCCCATCCAGGCGGATAAGGAGAAGTACCCCGGCATGCAGGAGGCCATCGACACGGCATACCAAAAGTACCTGGATTCTATCCGCGCCTCCAACCGCCTGCTGGATGTGTACGCCGGGGTAGGGGGGCTGCGCCGGGCGGCGGGCACCACCTTTGAAACCATTAAAAAGCAGGACGAGGCCCGGGGCCAGATGGACGCTGCCCAGAAAAAACTGCTGGCCTTGCAGGAGCAGCTGTTGGCCATCCAGGAGGTGCGGGCACCCCATGCCGGGTACCTGACCAAGTTTGCCCTGAAGGTGGGGGATGCCTACGATGGCGTCAAGCCCCTGTATGTATTAAGCAAGGAAGGGGATATCCCCAGCCTGCGCTGCGACATCACCGCTGTAAAAAAGACCCTGAAAAAGGGCATGAAGGTTACGGTGGAAGGTGTCAAGGGAGAATTGAAGATTGACGACATCGTCCTGTCTGGAGAGCGCAAGTATGCCCAGATTCCCTTAAATGCCAAGCAGATCAGCGAGCTGGGCGGGTTGAGCGCCCTGATGGGCAAGCAGGTACCCGTGACCATTACCTACCGGGCAGACAAAACCACCACGCTGATTCCCGCCAGCGCTCTGCGCACCGATTCAGACGGCAGCGCCTTTGTGTTTACCGTGCAGCAGCAGTACGGCGGCATGCTGAGCAACTCAGGCTTTACAGTGAAAAAGACCCCCGTCACGGTGCTGGAAAAGAGCGATAAAATGGTATCGCTGCAGGATGATTTGTCCTTCTACGACGTGGCAGACAATGAGGACCGCACCATCTCCGACGGCCAGCAGGTGATGGAATATGTCGATTAAGCGGGGCGTACTGCTGGCACTCCTTGTCGCCTTGGCGGCCTTGGTTGTGGTGCGCATCCTTCAGGTGCCCCGGGAATTACAGTATGTAACCCTTGCCCCCAAAATGGCCCTTGAGGAGAAAAAAGCCGCCACAGAAGGCGAAAAGAACGAAGAGGGGGAAGCCAAGGAAGAAAAAGAGGCAGAGGAAAAGGAAAAGAAGGACTCTGCCCTGGTTACCCTGCTCAAGGGGCTGGACAACACCCTGCAGGAGAACGCCGCCCTGTCTGACGCCCGCATGGCCGAGGGCATGGTGGAAAGCGCCCAGCTGAAAACCAGCCGGGGGGGCGGCGTGACCGCCCGGGTTATCGGTTTGTGGGGGGATACCCATGTAAGGCAAGCGCCACTTTTGGCGGCAGGGCGGCTGCTCTACCAGGAGGAGCTGGAAGCAGGCAGCCCGGTGGCGGTGCTGGACGAACAGACCGCCGTGAAGCTGTTCCGCTCCGGCGCGCCGGTGGGGGAAAAGTTTACCTTAAACGAAAAGGAATACACCGTGGCGGGCATCATCCGTCACACAAGAACCCCCGGCGACCGGGAGCCCCTGCGGGTGCATGTGCCCCTGTTAAGCCTTGATAAATTGGGCCTTCAGGCAGATACCCTGGCGGTGTCGCTGCGCATCCTGCCCGGGCAGGGGGCGGCAACGAGGCTGAAAACCATTTTAGAGGTATGGCAAAAGGAAGGCACGCTGTACAACCTGTCCAAGGAGAGGTATCGCAGCCTGCTGCCCTTCAGGTGGCTGCTGTGCGCCCTGGGGGTTATGGCGCTGTGGCTTTTCATGCGAGGGTTGGTCAAAATCACCCAAGGGCTGTATGCCCAGGAAAAAAGGCAGATGGAAAGCCGCTACGTAAGCCAGCGGCTGCATCTGTGGGTGCTCAAGGGGGCAGGCATGTTGCTTTTATGGGCGGCATGGCTGGCGGGGCTGTACCTGGTGCTGAACCAGGCCATTGCCCCGGTGTACATGTTCCCTGAGTGGGTGCCCGCCGTGCTGGTAGAGCCGAAGGACATTGCGACAGCCTTCTGGAACAACCGTGCCGCCGTGTCCCGCCTGGTGGAAATACGCACCCCGGAAATAATTGACCTGCGGTTTTATCACCGCCTTTCGGCAGCAGCCAGTGTGGCCATCTTTATTCTGCTGCTAAAGCCTTATCATCGCTTGCTTCATAGCATGAAAGACGCATAGTTTTTCAATACAAAAGCGCGTTTCCGCCCAAGAGCGGAAGCGCGCTTTTTGTATGCCCTGCATTGGCAGATTATCTGTGCGCCTTGGTCATACATAGCGCAGGGCTTCAGCTAAGGCTGGGCTTAGGTTTCCTGGTAGGCTTCCGCCTGGGTTTGATACATCTCCTGATACAGGCCCACCGTGTCCATCAATTGCTGGTGGCTGCCGTTTTGCAGCACTTGTCCCTTATCCAGCACGATGATGCGGTCAGCAAACCGGGTGGAGGACAGCCGGTGGGAAATAAACAGGGAGGTCTGCCCCCGGGTCAGGGTTAGCATGCGGCTGAAGATTTCTTCTTCGCTTCGGGGGTCCAAGGCGGCGGTGGGCTCGTCCAGAATAACAAAGGTGCCCTGCCTGCATACCGCCCGGGCCAGGGCCAGCTTCTGGTCCTGCCCGCCGGAGGGTACCAGGCC
>CAYFSQ010000067.1:0-8756 GCA_964345895.1 uncultured Oscillospiraceae bacterium | reverse complement strand
CAGCGCACTGCTGCAGCTGATCCGTCTGATTCTCTTGCGGCGGAGAAACGATTAGTATTAAACCAATTTGAGCATATCTCAATAACACAGCCACCTTCCAGACGGAAGGTGGCTGTGTTATTGGGGATAATAAAGCGAAACGATGCAATCCCCACTATCCACAATAGGGATTATTCCCCTTTTGCTGCTGTGACCAGGGCGCTGAACAGCAGGCGGCCAACCTCGGCACCGCCGTCAATCAAGCCCAGTGTTTTGTCCCCATAGTAGGCAGCGCGGCCATGCACCGCTTTCATGTTGGCGGTATTCTCCGCTCCCTGGGCGGCAGCGATATGGGCGGCCTCAAGGGCGGGCAGCATACCTTCCCCGGCATGGGCAGCCAGAGCTTTGGCGGCGGGGTCCAATGCATCCAGTATGGTCTTTTCTCCAGGCTTGGAGCCGGCCCTGTCCATAATCCGCTCTACCCCGGCTTGAATAGCCTCCGCCAGCAAAGCGGCATCCATATCCTCATTGCCTTTGAGTGTCTTTGCCATACCCATCATGCCAAGGGATGTGATGGTGCCCAGGGAGGAAGGCGCCGCCTCGTTAAAGGCTTTGCCTGCTGCCATCATCAGTTTACCCAGGTCATTTTCCTCGCTCTGTGCTAACGCCTGGGAGGCGGCAGCATAGCCGTCTGCCATGGAGATACCCAGATCCCCATCGCCGTTACGTTGATCCATTTCTATCAGGTACTGTCTGTTTTCCGCCATCACGCGGGCTATTTCCTGCATGCCCCGGCGCAGACTCTCTGCATTCGCCATGATACCCTCCTTAGATATTTTCGTTGGTGTAGAAGGGGGATGTGGCCGGTGCCCGCATCAAGCCTTCCAGTTCCTCATCCAGGCGCATCACCGTTACCGACAGGCCCGCCATTTCCATGGAGGTGGCAAACTCGCCGATATGGGGCATCACGGGTTGTATACCCATTTCTGTTAACTTTTCAGCCAGGCGGCGGTAAACGATCAGCAATTCTTCTTTGGGAGTTGCACCTAAGCCGTTAACCATCACCGACACCTTATCCCCCTTGTTGACGGGCATATCGGCCAGTATCTTTTCCAGCAGCAGGTCGGCAATGGCATCGGCTGTCATCATCTCCCGCACCTCGATGCCCGGTTCGCCATGGATGCCCATGCCAATTTCAATCTCATTCTCCTCAATGCTGAAGGTGGGCTTGCCCACTTCCGGCACGATGCAGGGGGACAGCGCCACACCCATGGTGCGGATATTGTCCAGCGCCTTCTGAGCCGCTGCGGCCACACCCTTCAAATCCCGGCCTTCCCGGGCAGCAGCTCCCGCCACCTTAAAGGCATACACCATGCCCGCTACGCCGCGCCGCTTGTCCTTGTTTTCTATCGGAGCGGAAGCCACATCGTCCTTGACCCGCACCGTCATGGTTTCGATATCGTCCTCCATCTCCGCCATTTCGCAGGCCATGTCAAAGTTCATATTATCGCCGCCATAGTTGCCGTACAGGCATAGCACGCCCCGGCCTCTGTCGCAGGCCTTGATCATGTCGGCCATCTTCTGGGCGGAGGGGGAGGCAAACACATTGCCCACAGCGCAACCATCCAGCAGCCCATCACCCACATAGCCCAGGAATACCGGCAGGTGACCGCTGCCTCCCGCAGTGACGATGCCCACCTTGCCTTCAGGGGCAGGGTACTTGGACACCAACACCCGCTTGTCTCCGTTTAGCAAGCCAACCCTGTCGCCATAGGCGGCGATGATGCCCTCCATCATCTCGTCCACAAAGTTCTCCGGTTTGTTCAATACCTTTTTCATGCCGTACCTCCTATTTCGTCTTGTTGTATTTCAAAGCAATCGCTGAAATGACAAAGGTCTTCTCGCAGTACCATCTGCGCTTTTATCAAATCTCCCTCCAGCAAACAAACCAACAGCTTCAAATGCCTCTCCTCATTGAAACGGATGCGTACATTGTGCCATATGTCCCAGCAGGATTGGGCAAATGCCCTGTTTTGTATGGACAGGCAGCGGCGAATTTGTTCGTTTACATAGGGGTTTCCCCCCAAGTTGTGCAGCTGCATATGAAAGTCTGTGTTCATGCGCCAGTCGCTCCACACATCTTCAGATTTATTGTAGTGTGCAGGCTGTACCTTTTCTAGTAAAGCTTCCAGCTCTTCCTTGCGTGCCATTTTATACACCAGGGGCAGGTTGCCTGTTTCCAGAATTATACGGTATTGCATCACGCTGCGGACATCCTCCTCAGTAAGCAGCATAATCTCATAGCCGTAGCGGGGCAGGCTGCGCAGCACATTTTCATTGCGCAAATCCACCAGCGCTTCCCGAAGCGCTGCGCGGCTGACACTGTATTTTTCCATCAATGTCTTTTCATTCAGCACTTCCATTGGCGCATATTCGCCGCGGATGATATCCTGCAGCAGGGCATTATATACCTCTTGTTTTGCGGGCATCACTGTTCTCCTTCATAGGAAAAGCCGGGGTTCAGCACCACAGAGCGCCCGCCGGATACCTCCAGGGATGTGCCGGTAATATAGGACGCCTTGTCTGAACACAGAAATACAATCGGCCAAGCGATTTCCTCAGGCCTTGCCATGCGGCGCAGCAGGGTGCCGCCAGCATTGTATTCAAGCTCCTCCTTGGATATCGTGCGTTCCACCGCCGGAGTCATGGTAAAACCCGGCAGCACCGCATTGACGCGTATGTGATGGGCAGCATACTCCGCCGCGAACATCACTGCCAGTTCCCTGACAGCTGCTTTCAAAGGCCCATAAAGCGTGCTTCGACCTGCCGTACCGCAACGGGCAGCCAGGGAAGAAATATTGACAATGGCACCGCCGGATTCCTTCATATGGCGGAAGGCTGTCTGACACCCATATACTGCAGACTCGAAGCAGACCGCCACCGTCTTTTGTACTTCCTCCGGCGTGTACTGCTCCCCCGCTCTTTTGATGCTGGCACCCACATTGTTAATCCAACAGTGAATGCCCCCGAAACGCTCCACGGCCATTCCGGCAAAGCGCTCCACGTCCTCCTGCCGGGTCGCGTCTGCCTCCACAGCCAGTACCTGCCCCAAGGGGGAAAGCTCCTGCTGCGCCTGTTCCAGCGTATGTATATCCCGCGCGCACAGGGCAACATGGGCACCTTCCATAAGAAAAGCCCGTGCCGTTTCCAGACCGATTCCCCGGCTGCCCCCGGTTATCACCGCTGTTTTTCCGCGCAAACCCAGTTCCATAGCCCCTCCTTACGCCCCAAGATACGCTTTCTTGACATCCTCATTAACGGACAGGTCTTTGCCGGTGCCTGTCAATGTCATCCTGCCTGTTTCCAGCACATAGCCCCTGTCCGCAATAGACAGCGCCATGGAGGCGTTCTGCTCAATCAGCAGTACTGTGGTGCCATTTTGGCGGATCCGCAGGATGAGGTCGAATATTTCCTCCACGATGATGGGGGCAAGCCCCAGGGAAGGCTCGTCCAGCATAATCAGGGTCGGATCCATCATCAGCCCCCTGGCGATGGCCAGCATCTGCTGTTCGCCCCCCGACAGGCTGCCTCCTGCCTGCTTGGCACGTTCTTTCAGCCGGGGGAACAAGGCAAAGTTCTGCTCCATCAGGTGCTGGGTACGCTCCTTGCTGGTGCCGGGCTTGCCGAAGGTACCGGCGATGAGATTTTCATACACCGTCAGCTGAGGGAATATTTTTCGCCCCTCCGGCACATGGCTGATGCCCAGTTTAACAATCTTGTCCGGCGCCATGCGGGTTATGTCCTGTCCATTGAAAGTGATGTTCCCTTCCGCCTTTTCCACCAGGTTGGAGATGGACATCAGCGTGGTGGTCTTGCCTGCGCCGTTGCCGCCGATGAGGGTGATGATTTCTCCTTCATTCACCTGAATGCTGACCTTTTGCAGGGCGGACACATAGCCGTAGTATACCGAGAGGTTATCTACCTTGAGCAATTCTTTCATTTTATCGCCTCCCCCGCCACCAGGCCGCGCCCAAAGTAGGCACTCTGCACTTCCTCATTCACCTTGACTTCGTCCGGGGTTCCTTCAAATATCTTTTTGCCAAAGTTCAGCACCAGGATGCGGTTGCAGGAGTTCATAACGAACTTCATGTCGTGCTCAATGACGGCGATGGTATACCCTTCCTGATTGAGCAACTTGATAAACTCCATCAGCGAGCGGGTTTCCGGCGGGTTCATGCCTGCAGCCGGCTCGTCCAGCAGAAGAATCTTGGGATCCAGCGCTAAAGCCCGGGCAATTTCCACCTTACGCTGCATGCCGTAGGACAGGTTGCCCGCCTTGGTATCGCGGTAGTCGTACAGACCGATGCTGCGCAGGATGTCCAGGCTCTTTTCAGTGGTATACTGCTCGTCCCGGTGATATTTGGGGGTGCGCACCACCGCATCCAGCAAGTTGGAGCTGGTCTTGATGTGGCAGCCTATTTTAACATTTTCCAGCACCGTCATAAACTTGAACAGTTGGAGGTTCTGGAAGGTACGGGCGATGCGCTTCTGCGCCGCCTTTTCAGGGCTGACACCGGTGATGTCCTCTCCCTCAAAGTAAATTTTGCCCTTTGTAGGGGGATAGATGCCGGTGCATACGTTGAAGAAAGTTGTCTTGCCCGCCCCGTTGGGGCCGATGATGCCGAAGATATCCCCCTGCCTGATCTGCATGTCTACTTCTTCCACGGCTTTCAGCCCTCCAAAGTACATGCAGATACCCTTGGCTTCCAGCAAAGGTTGTTTTGTTTCAGTCATGTTCAGCCCCTCCCTTCCGCGCCTGCCGCCGGCTTCTTGCGCTTGATTTTACCACCCGCCAGGATGGAGTTGGACGCCCCGGCAATGCCCTGAGGGCGCAGCCACATCATGGCAATGATCAGCACCGCGTAAATGACATAGCGCCAACTTTCAAGGAAACGCAAAGACTCGGTCAGCAGGGTAACGATGGTGCTGCCCACAATAGGCCCCACCAGGGTTCCCTGGCCGCCGATGACAATCATCGCCAGCACGTTGAAGCCTGTATCGGTGGAAAACTGGGAAGCTTCGATATAGTTGACAAATGGCGCATAAGCGCAGCCGATAACCCCCGCCCAGAAGGCCCCGTACATGAAATTAAGGGATTTGTAGAAGCTGGTCTGCACCCCCAGAGACTTGGCAGCAATCTCATCCTCGCGGATAGCAATCCAGGAGCGTCCCACCCGGGAATCCAACACCCGCCGGGTGACAAACAGGAACACCACGCCAATCAACAGGAAGATAAAGAAATAGTATTTAGGCCGGAAGGTGTCCAGACCAAAGAGCTCTGGGTAAGGAATCTGCTTGATGCCCATGGCGCCACCGGTAACCGGTGTCCAGGTCTGGGCAATGATACGGATGATTTCCGACGCACCCAGGGTGACAATGGACAGGTAGATGCCTTTCAATTTAAGTGTGGGCAACGATACCAGCAGGCCCACCAGCGCTGCCAGCACCCCTGAAAGGGGCAGCAGCAGCCAGAAGCTAATGCCAAAGTTGGTAGACAAAGCACCCATGGTGTATGCGCCGATGGCGAAAAAGCCCGCCTGCCCTAAGCATGTCTGCCCTGAGTACCCATTGATGATGTTCAGGGAACCTGCCAGGGTGGCATACATCAGAATGTTGCAGGCATAGCGCACATAGACTGCCTTGGGCAGAATAAAGGGCACAGCACACAGCGCCGCCAGCAGCACAAGATATACCAATGCCTGGTATTTGCGGAAAAACTCTTTTAATCTGCTCATACCCTGTGCCCTTTCTTGCTGGCGAAGCCCTGAGGGCGAATAACCAGCATGAGAATCAGAAAGCCAAAGGCGAACACATCCCTAAAGGTGGCGGAGGAAATGGTAATGCCCAGGTTCTCCGCAATGCCGATGCATAAACCACCCAGAGCTGACATGCGCAAGTCCACCAAACCGCCCAGCACCGAGGCGGAAAACGCCTTCATGCTGAAGCCTCCCCAGGTGGTGGTGGAAATAGAGTAGTAGTAAATGGCCAGCAAGATGCCCGCGATGCCGCCAAAGCCGCAGCCGATACAGTTGCCCAGCATGGCCGTGCGCTTCACGTTGATGCCCATCAGGTAGGCGGCTTCCTTGTTCTGGCTGACCGCCCGCAGAGCGATGCCTGACTTGGTCCGGTTAAAAAACAATGTCAACGTTACAGCCAGCACCACCACCAGCACCATCACCACAATCTGTAAAAGTTTGAGGTCGATGGAGATGGCGCCGCCCAGAGGAATCGAGAAGGTGCGGTTGTCGATGATGTTCAGCACCGGCTTCGTCTCAGGCCCAAACACAATCTGCACCAGGTTCTTAATCAACATGCTGAAACCAATGGTGCAAAGCAGGGAAATGTGGCGAGGAGCGTTGAAAAAACGCTCGTAGCACAGCTTGTACACAATAATGCCCAGTAAAAAGGAGCTGGCAAATGCCGCAAGCAGTGCCAAAGGCAGGTTGACACCCACAAATTGGAAAACATAGTAAGCGCCAAAGGCACCTATCAGCATGATTTCGCCATAGGCAAAGGTTACCATGCCCACCACGCCAACGATGACGGAGTACCCGATCGCCATCAGTGCGTAGATGGCGCCCTGGCACAGCCCGTTAACCAGTTGGTTGAGAAAATACTCCATGCGCCCTCCTTCAGTGCGCCGGCATATGCCGCGTCAAAAGGGAAAGCGGGGCGGAACAGCCCGCCCCGCTGGTTGATGCTCGTTTCCCGCACAAGCGGGTTATGGTTTATTACTGGTTAACGTAGTCAAACCCTTCCAGAACCTTCCACTCGCCATTTTCCACGCCGCAGATCATGTAGTCGCGCTGGATGTCGCCGGAGGGCTCGAACTTGATGCGGCCGGTGATGCCCTGCATTTCCACGTCCTGAAGGGCGGCACGGATGGCATCGCGGGTCACTTCGCCATCGCCAATGTTTTCAATGGCGTTCTTGATCAGATACATCGTGTCATAAGCGCAAGCAGGGTGCACGGTGGGATCAAAGCCTGCTTTGCCGGCAAATTCTTCCTTCCACTTGGTGAGTTCCGCATTCTGGGGATCAAAGAAGAAGGGAGAAGTAACGATGATGTTGTCGGGGGTCATCAGTTGGCTGACCACCTGCTCGGAGGTGCCCGGTCCAAGTGCCACATGCTTGACATCCCAGCCAGCCGCGTCAGCAGCGTTGAAGATGGCAGATACGGCAGCACCCTGGTCAAGTACGACCACAACTTCAGGATCGCTCAGCTTGGCTTTGGTGATGATGGAGCTGAAGTCCGTCTCGTCGGACTTATACTTTTCTTCAGTCACCTGCAGACCTTCCACGTCTGCCTGCTTCTTGAAGTTTTCAAAGGCTGCCAAGCCCCAGTCGCTGTCTACGCGGATGACCGCCACCTTGGTGACGCCCAGGTACTTTTTCAGCACATAGGTGGCCAGGTAGGGGGCTTCGCCGTCCTGCCTGCCCATGATGGAGAAGCAGAAGGGGCTCATGGCGGCGTAGTCGGGGGCGGAAGCGGTGGGAGACAGCTGCACGACGCCGTAGCGATCCACGATGGAAGCGTTGGCTTTGCAAGCACCGGAGGTAAAGTCACCCAAGATGGCCATGATATCATCATCCTCTGCAAAGGCAGTGGCCATGGTGGAGGACACAACGGTGTCGCCCTGAGAGTCCTTGACGTCAATCTCCAGCAGGTAGCCGTTGGCGCCGCCGGCGGCATTGATTTCATCGATGGCCATCTGCCAGGCAATCTGGAAGCCCTTGCCGTACTCGGCATAGTTGCCTGTCAGGGGAGCTAAACCACCCAGCTTGATAACGCCCTTGCTCTGGGCGGAGGCGGGCAATGCAGCCAGGGATAATACCAGTACGAGGGTAAGAAGCAGAGCAACAAACTTTTTCATAGGAGTCTCCTTTTCTTTAATCTATTCTGGTTATTTTTTGAAGTGCAGGTCACAGGTCTTGCAACCCTGGGCGATGGTCTGCTGTAAATCCAGCTCCAGCCCCATGGCAGAGGCAATGCCCCGGTCACCATCCATGGCGATGTCGCACAAAAGGGCGCAGGTCTCATCGTCAAAGCCCAGCTTCTGCCAGGCGGACACCAAGGCGCAGTAGTTAAAGTTAACAGTTACGTTGTCGTAGTCGGCCTCGATGTTCTTCATGTTGAAGGACTGCGGGCCTACCTTGCTTTCATCCCCCAGGAAGGCGTTCTTGAAGTCGGCACAGTTTTCAGGGTCGGGACACTGCTTCTTGAAGTTTTCACCGTGGATTTCGCCCGTGCGGAAAATGGCGCGGCGCAGGATGGGTTCGGCGTCGATGCCGGCTTTGACCAGCTCATCGTAAATCAAGCCCATCCAGGTGGCGCGGTGCTCAATCTGCGCGCGGTTCACGTCGACAATCTCGGCTACGGGGTTAGGGTTGTTGGTAATCATGCTGTTCCTCCTCTATGTTTCAATGCATGGACATGCATCTTTTCTAAAAAAACAATCAACCGCTTCGTTGATTATCGAAAATGCTCAGGTAGGAAAATAAAGTAACAGCCGTGCTGATATATCACTGATTTATCAGCAGGATAACAGGTAGGGTACTATTTGTCAAGAACAAAAAAACGGCAGATAAGCACCTGCCGCTTTGTATAATGTTTTCAACAGAATTTAACCCCTACACCACCAGGTACAACAACAATTCCGCTACCACTGCCAGGGCTACCACCAGCACCACGGGCAGTTTGTACCAGGCGGCGAGGG
>CAYFSQ010000066.1:7995-9074 GCA_964345895.1 uncultured Oscillospiraceae bacterium | reverse complement strand
TATATCTTTTTTCTGATGTTTATGTTATTATTCTGAAGTCGAGGAGAGGAGGGGTGGAATGACGCAGCTGGAGGCCATGCAAAGCGCGCAGCTTTTTCATTATGCCTGCCGTGTGCCCATCGCCCTGTACCAGGGGTATCGGTGCTTCCTCTCTTTGCCTGAGGACAGGATGACTGCCAGCGTGCTGCTCAGCGGGGCTGACCCCCTGCGGGGGCTGGACATCCAGTTCCAGCAGTTGTTTATGCCCCAGCATGTGCGCTCCCCCTGGCGGGAACACTTCATCTACCTCAACGCTGGGGACGACCTGATGCTGTTGGCCGGCCCCGTTACCCTCAGAGAAATGGATGATACCCGCATGCGGCGGCTGTTCCGCATGCTGGGGCCCATGGTGCAGCGGGAGGGCAGCCTGCGCAAGTACCTGTCTGGCCTGCCCGTGGTGGAGGGGGACACCCTGTACTACCTGGGCCTCATGCTGCAAAAGCTGTTCGTCAAAGAAAACGCTGCCATCGAAGCAGAGGAAACGGTGGAAACCCCCGAAGCCTGGGAAAAGCCCGGGGCGCTTTCCTCCGTGGTGCGCAATGCCATGGCCTTTATCGACCATCACTTAACCGACAAGCTGACCGCCCAGACCATCGCTGACCATGCAGGGGTGCATCGGGACTACCTGTCCGCCCGCTTTAAAAAGGAAACCGGCATCGCCATGATGGTGTACATCCAGAAGCGCCGGGTGGAGGAAGCCTGTCACTTCCTGCGGTTTTCCCGCTACTCCCTCCAGGAGATTGCCGCCCTGTGCCAATTCTCCTCCCAGAGCCGTTTTTCCGAAATCTTCAAGCGGCATATTGGGATGACGCCGAATCAGTACCGCGACGAAGCTTAGCGGGGGCGCGCGTCGAAAAAGCCCGTAACCGCAGCCTGCGGCTGCTTCCTTCGTCACGAACCCGGCAACCGGCGGTCACTTACCTTAAGTAAGCTCCCTTGGTTGCCAGCTCCGTTCCTCGGCTTCCAGACTTTTTGGACGCGCTAATTAACGCTCTGCTTCGTCTCGAAATCCGCTGCGCGGCTTTCGAGCCGGAATGGGG
>CAYFSQ010000066.1:3435-7895 GCA_964345895.1 uncultured Oscillospiraceae bacterium | reverse complement strand
GGGGCTTTCCAGATTTTCCTGGTCGCTGCGCTCCCGGGCGGAAAATCTGCAAGGAAGCTTTGCTGCGCAAAGCGCATTTCTCGCGTACACGCCGCTCGAAATGATTGTAATCGGGGAACGGCGTTCCCCGATACCCCTTGCGAGTTACTCACGATCAGTTGATTGTAAATGAAGGATTGGAGGAGATGCTCTCATGTCCACCGTATGGATCACCGGCGCCAGCAGCGGGCTGGGGCTTTACACCATGGAGGCCCTGTTATCTTTGGGCTGGCAGGTGGCGGCGGGGGCGCGCTCCTTCGCTGAAAAACGGGAGGGCGATGCCCTCTACTTGCCCCTGGATGTTACCCAGGAGGACAGCGTGGCGGCCTTTGCGCAAAAGGCAGTGGATGCTTTCGGGGTGCCTGATGCCCTCATCAACGCCGCTGGCATGCTGATTCTGGGGCCGGCGGAGGATGTTTCCCTGGAGGAGTACCAGCGGGTAATGGAGGTTAACTTCCTGGGGGCGGTGCGCATGGTGAAGGCGGCGCTGCCGCTGATGCGGGGGCAAGGGGCGGGGAAGATTGTCAACTTTTCCTCCGTTAACGGCCTGCTGGCCACCCCCTTTGAAGGCCCCTATGTGGCATCCAAGCATGCCCTGGAAGGCTGGAGCGAAGCGCTGAAGATGGAGTGCGCCCCCCATGGCATCCAGGTGATGGTGGTGGAGCCGGGGGATCACCAGGGCGGGCAAAGCAAGTACCGCCCCCACGCCCACAGGGTGTCGGGCACCTACCGCCCTTCCTTTGACCGGGTCACCGCCACCATTGCCAAGGACGAGGCCACAGGCAGCGACCCCAGGCGGCTGGGGCGCAAGGTGGCCAAAGCGCTGAGCAAAAAGCGCCTGCCCATGCGGCTGAAGGTGGTGAAACTGCCCGAGGGCATGGCCCTGATTCTGCACGACATATTGCCAAGCAACCTGTTTCTGAAGCTCTTATCCCTGTATTACAGGGTTTGAATACGCCCCACTGAAGGAGGAATTATGCCGTACACAACGGATATCATGGGCCGCAGCAACAGCCTGCGCCAGAGCATGACGCTGAAGAACCTGTTTGACATCACCTGTTCCCAGGGCGAGCGTCCCGCTTCCCACTGGCTGGAAGGCGAGCAAGACAGGCTGTACACCTATGGCGACCTGCGCCAGAAATCCCTGGACTATGCTGCCTACTTAGCCCAGCAGCTGGGGGAGAGCAACAAGGGTCGCTTTGTGGCCATCCAGCAGGAAACCTGCAAGGAGTGGTTCCCCCTGTTCTGGGGCTTGATCATGGCAGGGTACAACGCCCTGCTGCTGGACGCTAACCTGAGCGATGAAATGACGGGGCACATGCTGAAGGAAGCAGGAGCCGTGGGCGTTATCACCCACCGGAAGCACCTGATAGACAAAGGCTATGTGCAGGTGCTGTCGGAGGATCTGTTCAAGGCACCTGCCGCCCCGGCGGGTTTTGAGCCCACCTTTGCAGACAGCGTGGCGCTGTGCACCTCGGGCACCACGGCCACCAGCCGCATCTTTGTGTACCACGAAAAGGCGGTGTGCGAACAGGTGCTTAACTCAGAGCTATTGCACAAGCTGAACACCCGCATTGTGGATAATACCCCCCGCCGGGCGCTGGCCTTCCTGCCCTTCCACCACATCTTTGGCTTTATGGTAAACCTATTGTGGGTGCACTTTATCGGTTACGAGTCGGTGTACCTGGCCAACCGCAGCCCCGAAACCATCCTGCACACTTGCCGCCATTTCAAGGTGGAGTTTCTGGTGGCAGTGCCCCTGCTGGCCAACAGCCTGTCGGTGGGCCTGCAAAAGAAGGTGGCCAAGCAGCCCGCCGGCAAGCGCGCCATGTTTAAGTTTGCCAAGAGCTTAAGCCTCGCCCTGCAATCGGCCTTCCCCGCCTGGGGCATGGACTTTGCCCGCAATAAGCTGTTTAAGGATGTGGTGGGCCAGCTGCTGGGGCCGGACATCCGCTGCGTTATCCTGGGCGGCAGCCACACCCCCAGGGAGCATATGCGCACCATTGCTGCCCTTGGCTACTACACCATTGCCGGCTTTGGCATGACGGAAACGGCCATTACCTCGGTGGAAACCAGCATGCATCTGAACACCCGCACCTCCGGCTCTGTGGGCCGGCCGCTGAGCACCGTGGAATACCGGGTGCAAAGCGACGGTCAGCGCAATAACATCGGCGAAATGTACATCCGCGGCACCTCCATCCATACGGGACGGCTGGAGAACGGCGCTCTCATCGGCCCGGGCACCGACCAGGACGGGTGGTTCCCCACCGGCGACATTGTGCGCCTGGAAAAGGGCATGCGCATGTACGTGGAAGGCCGCAGCAAGGACGTTATCATCAACGAATCGGGGGAGAATGTCTACCCTGACGAGCTGGAGGACTCCTTCTCGGACCTGGAGAATGTGGATCAGTTCTGCGTGCTGGGCATCCGCACCCAGCAGGGGGAGCGGGCGCTGCCCACCCGCCGCCGCAACAAAACCCAGTATGAGGACATCACCCTGGTGCTGTCCGTGGGCGACCGCTACCGGGACGATAAATTTTTGCTGGACCTGATGCGCAAGGTGGCGGCCATCAACGCCAAGCTGCCGGTGCTGAAAAAAGTCACCCGGGTGCTGGCTACCCCGGACAAGTTTGAAACGGCCAACGGCATCAAGGTAAAGCGCATTGCGCTGAAAAACATGGTGGAAAACCGCCGCATTGCCTACCGGGATCTGGATCTTAAGTCCGGCATAGCACCCATGACGGAAACCGCCCCCCTGGTGAACGAGGAAACGGTGCCGGAGGATTTAAGCAAGGAAGAAATCCGCGCCAAGGTGCGCAGGGTGTATGCTGAAACCCTGGACATCCCCGTGAATACGGTGGGGGACACGGCCCACTTTATCAACGACTTGGGCGGCGATAGCCTGCAGGTGATGAGCCTGTCCTTAAAGGTGGAAGAGCTGTTCTCCGTGCTGATCCCCGTGGAGGAGTACGGCCTGTGCACCACGGTGAACGATTTGACCAACCTGCTGAGCCAGCGCATGTCGGGCCGCCCTGCCGAAGTGGAGGAAAAGAAGGACGTTACCCCCATCACCGACTTTACCCAGACGCCGGAGTTTCAGGAGTTCGCCCTGCGGGAGCAAGCGCTGCTGGGCTCGGGGCAGCCCAACCCCTACTTTGTGTGCCACGAGTCGGCGCTGTTTGACACCAGCATGATGGACGGCCATGAGGTGCTGAACTTTGGCTCCTACAACTATGCGGGCATGTCAGGCCGGCAAGAAACCAAGGAGGCCGCCAAGAAGGCCATCGATAAGTATGGCACGTCTGCCTCGGGCAGCCGCCTGCTGGCCGGTGAAAAAAGCCTGTATCAGGAATTGGAAAGGGAGATTGCCGACTGGAAGCATGCTGAAAGCGCCCTGGTGCTGGTGGGCGGCCACTCCACCAATGTAACGTTTGTGGGCAACTTCTGCGGCAAGAACGACCTGATTGTGTATGACGCCCTGGCCCATAACTCCATCGCCCAGGGGTGCCAGCTAAGCCGCGCCCAGTCCCGCCCCTTCCCCCATAACGACATTGTGGCGCTGGAAACGATCCTGAAGACCCAGCGGCATAAGTTTGAAAAGGTGCTGATTATTATCGAGGGCGCCTACTCCATGGACGGCGATATCGCCGATGTGCCCAAGTTTGTGGAGATAAAGAAGAAGTACGGCTGCTTCCTGATGGTGGACGAGGCGCACTCCGCCTGTGTGATTGGTGAAACGGGGGGCGGCGTGGACGAGTACTTTAAGCTAAGCCCCAACGATGTGGATATCCGCATGGGCACGCTGAGTAAGGGCCTGGGCACCTGCGGCGGGTACCTGGCGGGCAGCCGCGCCATTATCGAGTATATGCGCTATAACTTGCCGGGGTTTGTGTTCTCGGTGGGCATCAGCCCACCGCTGGCGGCGGCGTGCCTGGAGGCCATTCGCCTGTTGCGCAGCGATAAGAGCATTATGAAAAGGCTGCATGAGAATATTCAGTTCTTTACAAGCGAGGCGCAGAAGCGGGGTTTCAATACCTGCCTGGCGGGGGAGACGGCCATTATTCCCATTTTGGTGGGCAGCGATGAGGACGCCTTCCTGCTGAGCAATATGCTGCGTGAAAAGGGTGTGTTTGTGCCCCCGGCGGTGTTCCCCGCCGTGCCTCGGGGCAAAGCCCGGCTGCGCTTTTGCGTAATCAGTGAACATAAGCCGGAACAGATTACCCTGGCGCTGGATAAACTGGCCGAAGCCGCCCAGGAAGCAGGCATCGAGCTACCGAAGTACTAAAAAACGCATGGGCACCCCCCATGGGGGTGCCCTGGTGGGATTCCAAAGGGATGAAATCCCTTTGGTGGGGTATGGGGTGAAACCCCATCGTCCCCCACAAAAACCGTAAGCAAAACAGCGCAGCGCCTTTTGCGGC
>CAYFSQ010000066.1:0-3335 GCA_964345895.1 uncultured Oscillospiraceae bacterium | reverse complement strand
CCCCCCGAAAGGAGAACCCCCATGGCAAAATCCCCTCGCATCTGCATCATCGGCGCTGGCGCCATCGGCGGCGTCACCGCCGCCCTGCTGCGCAACAGCGGCCATGACGTTACCCTGGTTACCAAGCACCAGAACGTGGCAGACATGGCCAATAAAAAGGGCATCAAGCTGTCGGGCGTCCGCGGCAACATGCAGGTAAAATTGCCTGCCGTGGCCACGGTGCCGGAATTAACGGGTACCTTTGACGCCTGCATCATCGCCACCAAAACCTACGATATGCCCCAAGCGGCGGAGGCCATGCTGCCCTTCCTGAAGGAAGACAGCCTGGTGTTCTCCTTCCAGAACGGCATCTGCACCGATGCCCTGGCCAAGGTGGTGGGTGCCAATCGCGCTGTGGGCTGCGTGGTGGGCTTTGGCAGCACCATGTCTGCCCCCGGCACCTATGACATGACCAGCGAGGGCGACTTCATCATCGGCCGGGTTCAGGGGGACAATGCCGCCCTGTTGCCCATGCAGCAAGCCTTAAACTATGTAGTCCCCACCCATGTAAGCGATAATATCTATGCAGAGCTGTACTCCAAGCTCATCGTCAACGCCTGCATCACGAGCCTGGGCGCTGTCAGCGGCCTGCTGCTGGGGGATATGCTCAAGCGGCGGGATGCCCGCAATATCTTCCTGCGCATCATGAAGGAAGCCACTTTGGTGGCAGAAAAAATGGGCCTGAAAATTCCCCCCTATGGCGGGCGGCTGGATTATCACCAGCTGATGGCAGGCAAAGGCCCCATGGCCTACTTTACGCGCCATGGCACGGTGTTTGCCGTGGGTCTTAAGTACAAGCGCCTCAAGTCCTCCAGCCTGCAATCCCTCATGCGGGGCAAGCCCACCGAGGTGGACGCCTTCAACGGCTACATCGCGGAAAAAGGCCGGGAGGTGGGCGTCCCCTGCCCGGTGAACCAGCGGCTCACCGACATGGTCCACGAAATCGAGCAGGGCAAGCGCAAGATAACCCCGGAGAATCTGAAGGATGCGGGGTTGAAGGGCAAGTAAATAGGAGAAATTAAGCGGGGAGGGGATATTTTTGAAAAAATGTCCCCTCCCCGTACCCCACCCCTTAAAAACTTTAGCAGGGGTGGGGTTATTCTTTGTTTGTTGGTTTTTTTGCCAGGGTGGCCCAGAAGGTGGGGATGTTCATGTCCTTCAGGCGGCCTTCGCCGTTGGTATCCTCGTACATGTCAAGGAAGGTGAAGCCGGCTTGCAGCTGGCCCCGCAACTGCTCCTCCAGGGTGTGGGAGAATTGCAGGCCCCCGTCCTCCTTTTCCAGCAGGGCTTTGTGCTCTGGGTTTATCAGGGGGTCAAAGGGCAGGCTGTGGCAAAGGGTTTGTTCGTCCTGATCGAACAGGTAGTTGATGCCGTTGTCCAGGCCCGCCATCAGCAGGCCGCCGGGCTTTAATATCCGGAAACATTCCCGCCACAGGGGCTTTACTTCCCGGATGTAGCAGTTGGATACGGGGTGGAAAATCAGGTCGAAGCTCTCGTCCTCAAAGGGCAGGGGCTGGCTCATGTCTGCCCGGAGGATGCGGATATCGTACCCCTCCCGGCTTGCAACCATGGCCTCGCTTTCCAGCTGCCGGGGCGAGTAATCCAGCACCGTGCAGTTTGCGCCCAGGGCAGCGAATATGGGCATCTGCTGCCCGCCGCCGGAGGCCAGCCCCAGCACCTCCTTGCCTGTAAGGGGCGGGAACCAATTTTTAGGCACGGGGATGTTGGGGGTCAGCACCATGTCCCACCGGCCGCGAAGGGCGTCCTGAAAGGCCTCCCGGCTTAGGGGGATGCCCCATTCCCAGCCTTCCTCCACCCAGCGGTCGATGGTGCGGGCGTTGCTGTCGGCAATGGATTCCCCGGTGTTCTTGATTTTTTCCAATATTTCTTCATCCGCCGGGCAGAAGAGGTACTGGGGGATGTCCTCCTTTTTCAGCCAGGCGAAGGCGGCATGCTCCAGCATGCGGGGGGTGCCCTCTTTCAGGGTGCAGTTGTACAGGTACAGGTGCACGGTGATATCCGGGTATTGGTGCACCACATCCATAAATAAACTGCCCACGGACAAGGTGCAGCCCAGCTCTTCCTGGCATTCCCGGATGAGGGCCTGGGCATGGGTTTCGCCGGGCTCCACCTTGCCGCCGGGAAACTCCCAGTGGAGGGCGCGGGCCTTGTGGGCGGGGCGCTGGCAGGCAAAAAATGTATCCCCCTGCCAGATGAGGGCGGCCACCACGGGGACTTCGGGCAATGAATGTTGTGGGTTCGTCATGTGTTTTCTTCCTTCGGTTCGTTAGTCCCATTATAACATAGTTTGGCAAGGTTTGTAAAAAGAAGTCCCCCTGCTTGACGGAAGGCCGGGGGGCATATATAATGAATGTACATTCATATGAATGATGAGTCATGAAAGGGGAGCGCCATGGAGGAAAAGTATATTATCTTGGCATCCCGTATGCTGAAAACCCTGGCGGATGAAACGCGGCTGCGCATTCTATTGGCCCTGAAGGATGAGGAATTAAGCGTCAAAGCCCTGTGCGAAAGGCTGAACATGGAGCAATCCGCCATGAGCCACCAATTGGCGCTATTAAAAAAGGAGCGGCTGATTGTCAGCCGCCGTCAGGGCCGCAGCAGCCTGTACCGCCCCTCAGACGGGCATGTGTATACGGTGCTGGCACAAGTGAAGGAGCATGTGGAGGAAGTATGAAGGACTGGAAGATATCCCCCCTGCACTGCGGGGATTGTTCAAAGGAATTGCTGGAAAAATTAGAGGCAGCCACAGGCCTGCAGGGCTTTGGCTACGATGCCCATACCAGGCTGCTGCATGTGCCTGTGGGCGCTGATGAGCAGGTTGTCCGGGCCGTGCTGGACGCCGATAAGGTAGCGCTGCAGCCAAAAGAGGCAGAAAAAAAGGACGCCCACGACCACGGGCATCATCACCATCATGGTGAAAGCTCCTCTACACGCAACATCGCCATTGTGTTTGCCATGAACTTAATTTTCTCTGTGGCGGAGTTTATATTCGGCGCGCTGTTGAACTCCACGGCGATTTTTGCCGATGCCGTCCACGACCTGGGGGACGCCCTCAGCGTGGGGCTGGCCTTCTTTCTGGAGAAAAAGAGCAAGAAGCACGCCAATAGGAAGTACACCTTCGGCCACCGGCGGTTTTCTTTGCTGGGGGCGCTGATTACCGGCGTGGTGCTGATTGTGGGCAGCCTGTTTGCCCTGGGGCGCAGCCTGCCCAGGCTGCTGCGTCCGGAGGCTGTCAACTACGACGGCATGCTGGTGATGGCGGTGCTGGCCAT